>JBDWQX010000066.1:0-40629 GCA_039986395.1 Cyclobacteriaceae bacterium | reverse complement strand
CAAAATTCTTAATAGAGAAACTTACATTGAGACCTCAATACCAGCAGTGAGACTTTTCGAGACGCTGTTCCTTTTAATTTGTGCGAAATTCAAACGCAAAAGGGTCATGAAAATACTAATTATCGCCATTGGAATGATGGCCACAATACACCTCCATGCTCAATCGATTAAAGATCTTGATTTCTTGATTGGAAAATGGAAGGTGAGCGAAATTGTGGCTGCAGGGACTGACAAAGAGTACACTGAGATCGGAGCACGTGAATGTTCCTACTACATGGGTTCCTGGATTAAGTGCGAAACGAAGGGAAAACGACATGGAAGAAATCGATCCTATACATTCCTAATCAATTACCATCCAGAAAAAGAATATTTTCAATTTTTGAGTTTATCAAGTGACTATCCCGATTGCGGGATTAGTGCCTGGATAATTGATTCAGACGCATCGATTATTAGGGGTAGGAGCACACAAGGATACGAATCCATTCACAGCATCAATTTTGAGGATAAAAACAAGATAATCTGGCAAGGACTGTATCCAAGAGCCAATGATGATTCAAAACTTGAACTAGAACCATTGTGGACAGAAACCGCTACTAGAAAATGAAAAACTCTGTATTCTATTCCCTATTGATAATGCTCGTCGCTAGCTGCACTGCTCCAGAAACTTCAAGAGACCTACCAATCATGGGAAATCTTACCTTGGGGGACTATGCTGTCGGGTACAAAACAATCTTTGCCTACGATCAAACAAAAAATGGTGTACCCTATTCAGATTGGGACGGCAACCTGACGAGTAACCACAAGCCGGAGCTGGGACGCCAGTTTCAGATTAATGTTTGGTACCCAGCAGAAAATGGTTCGGGTGAACGAATTAACTACTCCCACTATGTTCATCTAAGAGGGCGACAAACAGATTTTGGAGAGTCAGAAGAGCAGGATACATCTGCTAAGCAGACGTTTATTGCTCAGACAGAGGCCCTTGGAAATGTCACAATCGGAGTACTGGGTGGAAGTAAGGAGGAGTTTTCAAGCGAGAATCTTGATCAACTGCTTGAGTTTGAAGTATATGGTCGACTCAGCGCAACACCTGTCGACGGAAAATTTCCAGTAGTGATATACCCAAACGGTGGCAGTCCAGCATTTCAAAGTATCACGTGTGAATACTTGGCGAGCCACGGATACGTGGTGATAGCTTTTACTCCAAAAGGAAGGTTTTCTTCTGGATTGGAAGTGTCCGCGATAGGGTTAGAAGTAGCAGTTGATGATTTTGAATTCGTGTTGGGGAAAGTGAGTGAACAACCTAACGTTGATATGGACAAAGTGTCTATTGTAGCTAATGCCATCTCATCTTCAGTCGGTGCCGCTGCTATCGCAAGAAATGACAAGCTCAGAGCGCTGATCAGCCTGGAGGGAGGGCTTCCAAGTGCTTTTGAGCAACGGCTATTGAATGAATCGCTTTTTTACCTACCAGAGAACATTACCGCTCCTATCTTAATCATTTATTCATCTCATCCATCCATTGATCCGAAATATACTTTTGGGCTTAAATACTCCGATCGGTACTATGCCCAATTTCCGAATATGTCCGAATTCGTAATGCTTAACTATGGCATGTTCGACGCTTTTATTCCCAACATACTAGGTGAACATAAGGGAAACACCCAAAAAGGATTCGAAGAAGCGCATCAACTCATGTTGAAGTTCTTGAACCAAAAAATCAAAGGTGAAACTGAGGAACTTTTTGATGCAGCCTTCCTAGACTCACAGACTGAGCTTGACAGCACTTTTGTTTTGGAAGGAATTCCAGCTCCGCCGAATATTACACTTCTAAAAGATCGCTTCTTGAAGGGCGGATTTGATGAGATCGAGAGCATTTATCAAAAATTAAAAAGCAACGGGAATCTTCAACCGTATTCGAAATCCTTCTACACGGATTATCGGAGTTGGCTTGCCTGGAAGAAGGATGAAGATTACTCGTACCGACGTAGACTATATGAACTTGCTTACGATAGCTATCCAGAATCCGCTCGTATAAGCTATTACCTGGCTTATTATTCTGCAAAACGTGAGATGAACGAAAAAGCAATAGATCTTTATCGAGAGACCCTGGACCTTGTTTCAGTTGATGATGAACTAACGAAAAGTCAGAAAGAGTCAATTCGAAATTTTGCTGAGGAAGAATTAGAAGAACTCCTAAATGCCAGACGCTGAGCTAGTTAGTTAACTTTCATACACAAACCTTTGTGCTATGAAAAAAATAATCTTACCAGTACTTTTAGTTGGTTGTCTTACTAGTACTTGCCAGCAATCGAACGATGTTGTGACGACTGGGCCAGAAAGCGGAACGTTGGTCGTTGTCGGTGGCGGTCGCTATGTTCCCGAGATATGGAAAAATTCGTTGAGCTAGCAAGTGGTTATTAGGGATTAAAACCGAACACAGCTCAATTAGGTTGAAAATTACTCACTGTTACAATCAAAATCGCTCATGCTTATTTTGTTGGTCTCCTTGTGCGAAGAAATAGTTTTGGCAAAAAAACAGATATGAAAACAATCGGAATGATTGGAGGAATGAGCTGGGAATCCTCCAAGTTGTACTATGAATTTGTAAATACAAGAGTAAAAAAAGTAGTGGGTGGATCACATTCTGCTAAGTGCCTGATGGTCTCTGTTGACTTTGCGAAAATCGAGGAACTCACCTTTGCGGGGAACTGGGATGAGATGGGTGAAATGATGGCGGACTGTGCGAAACAACTGGAAAGAGGTGGTGCTGATATTATCATTCTTTGTACAAATACCATTCATCTTGTTAGCGATTACATTACCAATGCAACCAAGATCCCTTTTCTCCATATTGCTGAGGCAACCGGAGAAGCGATTGTCAGTCAGCAACTGAAGAAGGTGGCTTTGCTGGGAACACGTTTTACAATGGAGAAGGATTTTTATACAAAAATGTTGACAGAGAGATTCGGCTTAGAGGTTGTGATTCCAGAAGAAGACGAAAGGAAGGTCATTCATCACATTATCTACAGTGAGTTGGTGTTGGGGCAATTCAAAGATACTTCCAGAGATCAATGTCTCACTATAATTGAAAGGCTTCAGGAAGAAGGTGCCGAAGGGATCATCATGGGTTGTACTGAACTTCCAATTCTGATCCCAGATTCCGAGGTAGATGTACCTACTTTTGATACTGGGAAAATACATGCGGAGGCGGCAGTAGACTGGGCGTTAGCAAAATAGTAGTTACCATTTTTAGATTTTTGCCTTCTAGACAACGTCTAATTTGTATCGTGATCCTTATAGATCAGGCCAGAGATCCCGCAACAACAGCGATTAGGATTGCTAGCATATAGATGATCAAAATTATGACCGTCAAAATGCCGTAGTAAACAAAAAGCCTTCTAAGATTAGTAAGGGCATTCGAAAAAAGAGTCTGATCGCCTCCTAGTACAGCGGTTTTTACTCGCACACTATATCTGTACAAAAGGACCGAGGGAACGATATACAAACTTGTTAAAGCAATGTATAAGAGCCCCGTAAAAACAGAACTGAATGGTATGCCAGGCATTGGAATGGCCATTGTAACGAAACCAACAATGATCATAATACCACTGAATACGAATCCAACTATTGCTAGAAACTTACCCCATTTTGCAGTCTCTAGAAAACTGGCGTTGTCTTGCGAAGTAATGATGAGGTTATTCTCTTCCATTTGTCAAATGTAACCGTTACCCTTCAATTACAGCCACGCACTTCAACTCAATTGCAATAGGTGTGGGTAGCGAATTGATCTCTACGGTGGTCCTGCAGGGCTGTGCATCTTTGAAGTACTCAGCATAGATCTTATTGTAGGCCTTGAAATCGTCTTTCATATTTGTGAGAAAAACGGTTACATCAACGAGGTCTTCCCATTGTGAACCCGCAGCCTCCAAAATCAATCGTACATTCTTGAAAACAGAATGGCACTGTGCTTCAATATCGTAACTGACGATGTTGCCCTCTTCGTCAAGCTCAACACCTGGAATCTTCACTTGACCTCTTTCTCTAGGTCCTACACCTGATAGAAAGAGCAAGTTCCCAACCTTACGTGAGTGAGGGTACAGCCCAACAGGTTCTGGTGCTTTATCCGAGTTAAATGCTTCCATTAAGTCAATTCCTTTTGCAAAACTATTCGTTTGCGATCATCTTTCTCTGAGTACCTAACATCCACAATTTCAAAACCACTTTTTATCGCAAAGATCAACATGGCCTTATGTTCGTTGAAGGTTTTAAATTCCAGTACTTCATAGCCACGTTCCAAACACCATTCTTCCATCTTACTTAGAAGCGATTCTGCGACTCCTTTTTTACGAAACTGAGGTAAAACTCCACCCAACCAGCTGTAGAATTTCTTTGTGCCAGTATCGCGCTCATACCCGCATTTGAAACCAACAAGCTGTTCTTCAATCTCGGCAACTAGCATAAGGTTGGCAACCAGCAAGCGTTTCTTTAATTCTTCCTTCGAGTAGGGATTGATAAATTCAGGTAGCTCCTGCATGAGCGAGGCTACTTCATCAATATCACCTTCTCGAATTGTGATCATGACATCAACTCTTCAATTTCTTCGGCCTCAATCGGGATATTCTTCATTAGATTCAAGTGCCCCTCTTTCGTGATAACAATATCATCTTCTAATCTGATCCCAATATTCTCTTCTGGTATGTAGATTCCTGGCTCAACGGTGAGCACCATACCTTCTTCAAATTTCTTATAGATAGAAGCAACATCATGGACATCAATTCCTATGTGATGGGAAGTGCCGTGCATAAAGTACTTTTTGAATGCTGGCCAATCAGGGTTCTGATTTTTGATATCTGTTTTGTCGATCAAACCAAGATCAAGCAGTTCTTTTTCCATCAACTCACCAACTGCTTTGTGATATTCTGGAATGCGATTTCCTGGTTTGAGGAGGGCAGTGGCAGCATTCTTCACACGTAAAACTGCGTTGTACACCTCTTTTTGACGTTTGGTGAATGTACCATTGACGGGGATCGTTCGAGTCATGTCAGCCATGTAGTTTGAGTATTCGGCTCCAACATCCATTAGTAGTACATCTCCATCCTTCAGTTCTCGATTGTTTTCCAAGTAGTGCAAGACGCAGGAGCTACCTCCCCCTGCGATTATCGGCTCATAGGCAAATCCATTGGATCGACTTCTTATAAACTCGTGCAGGTACTCTGCCTCAACTTCATATTCATAAAATCCAGGTCTGACCTTATCCAAAACTCTTCTAAAAGCTTTCTCGGTGATGTTGCACGCCGTTTGTAGGAGGTCGATCTCGATTTGAGATTTAATACATCTTAGATCTGTAAGGATCGGAGCGAGACGCTCGTAATTATACAATGGGTATTTTTTAAAACACTCTTGAATGAACCGGGAATTCCCTGTCTCAACGTTGGATGAATTCCGAATATGCTCATTACTTTCCAAGTAAATGTTTTCAGACTCAGCCAGGATGGTGTAAAAAAGTAGTTCGAAATCTGTTGTCCATTTAACGTTCTCAATACCGGAGGTTTTTGTTCCTTCCTCTTTTGTCAACTTATGACCTTCCCAGACCGCGATGGTCTCGTTCGTTTCTCGCACAAATAGAATTTCTCGCATTTTCTCATCTGGAAAATCGGGCGCGATTAGCACAATGGATTCTTCCTGGTCTACTCCGCTTAAGTAAAACAGATTTGCATTTTGCCGGAATTTCATGGTGCCGTCAGCGTTCGTTGGCATGATATCATTTGATCGAATCACCGCAACTGAGTTGGGCTTCATTCTTTTGGCGAGGTTTTTCCTGTTTTGAACAAACAGGTCGTTGGCGATGGGGTCGTACTTCATTTAGTTTTTATCTTGGATCTTAAAATTACTATTTATGGATCGATTGTCCATTTTAGTAGTGCTTAGTCGTCAACATTCAAACATTTAAATTTCAAGAAAATGAAACAGTATTTGTACGTATTTAGGGGTGGAAGAGCCGCCTATCAAGACCAGTCTCCAGAGGAAATGCAAGCGCACATGGAACGATGGGGTTCGTGGATGCAGAAGATCTCTGCAATTGGTCACCCGCTTCAGGAAGAGGGCAAAGTTGTTGCAAAGGCTGGAGAGGTGGTTACTGATGGGCCGTTCACGGAAGGAAAAGAGGTTGTTGGTGGATATGTAGCAATTTCTGCGGAGGATATTGATCAAGCAGTGGAGATGTCAAAAGAATGTCCAATTTTCGAATATGAAGGCACTGTGGAGGTGCGAGAAATCATTGAGATGTAAAGATCGAAGATGGGGCATTGCCCTATCTTTATTTCATGTCTGAAATGAACGCAAATCAATTAATCGATCATTTCTTCAGAACAGAGTATGGTAAGGCTGTTTCACACCTCACCAATCGCTTTGGTTCCGAAAACCTGGAATTGGCGGAGGATGCTGTTCAGGATACGCTGATAAAAGCGATGCAAACTTGGCCATTTGGACAGGTGCCAGATAATCCGACGGGTTGGATATTGAGAGTGGCAAGTAATCGTATGATCGATCAATTAAGGCGATTGCAAAAGCAGACAAATGAAGAGATACCTGAGCTGTCCGAAGACCTTGTCGAAGATGTTTCCCTGACGGACATAAATGACGACATGGTTAGAATGATGTTTGCATGTTGTCACCCAACACTTAGTGCGGAATATCAAATCATCCTTACACTCAAAATTCTAGGTGGGCTGTCCATTCGTGAAATTTCAACATCACTTTTAAAAAAGGAAGAAACGATCGCCAAGGCGTATACGCGGGCAAAAAAGAAGTTCAAAGACGATGAAATAAAACTTATTCTCCCGCCAGCCAACGAGGTTGAAAACAGGTTGGAGATGGTGTTGAAGATAGTCTATCTCCTGTTTAATGAGGGTTACAAAACGGCAGAGGGTAAGACGCTAATTCGAGAAGATCTTTGTGCGGAGGCTATGAGATTAAATGCAGTACTGCTCGAAACAGAGTTGTGCAGTACCCCGTCAGCCTATGCGTTAATGGCGTTGATGTGTTTTCATTCCTCCAGATTTGGGGCACGTGTGGATGAACACGGAGAGATTATTTCTCTGGAAGACCAAGACAGGACGAAGTGGAGTAATGAACTGATCCTTACTGGACAGAGATATCTTCAGCAAGCTACAGACACCGATGCTGTCAAAGACTATGTGATTCAGGCGGCAATTAGCTCCTACCACTGCAACGCCGCAAGTTTTGAGGAAACGCGATGGGATGAAATACTACGTTTGTATGATGTTCAACTTCAAATAAATCCGAGCCCTGTAATTCGACTTAACCGTGTCGTGCCAATGGAAAAAGTGCATGGGTCAATGCTTGCCTATTCTGAAATTGAAGAATTAGAGGAGACAGGCTTTTTTGATACGTACTACCTCTTTTATGCAATAAAGGGAGGTATCCTCCAGAATCTGGGAGGACTTCAGGAATCTACTATTGCTTTGAAAAAAGCAATTTCCCTTACCAAGAATGAACGGGAATTGACCTACCTAAACAAGAAACTGACTGAGCTTTCAAGTTAAGATTAAATTCCCCAGTTCAAACTTACAGCTTGCAACTTATTCCTCGTGACTAACCCCTACCTTTGCGCTCTTTATGAGTCAGGAATACGAGTTGATTGAGTTGCCGAACGGCATCCGTGTAATACATAAGCAAGTCACCCACACAAAAATTGCAAACATTGGATTGATGCTTGACATAGGGAGTCGTGATGAACTTCCAGAAGAGCAGGGACTGGCACACTTCATGGAACACATGGTTTTCAAAGGAACCAAAAAACGGAAGTCATTTCACATCATCGATCGCCTGGAGTCACTGGGAGGGGAGTTGAACGCCTATACCACCAAGGAGAAAGTCTGTTTCTATGCCACGCTTTTAGATATTCACTTGGAAAAAGCAGTGGATCTACTGACGGATATTGTTTTCAATTCCACGTTTCTGGAGAGGCATATCGAAAAGGAGAGAAAGGTCATATTGGAAGAAATGTCGATGTATAAGGACACCCCTGAGGACGCTATTCAGGATGACTTTGATGAGCAATTGTTCCCCAATCATCAGCTTGGTAGGAATATACTTGGTACTGAAAAAACCGTGCAATCATTCACCCAAAAGGACTTCAAGCGCTTTTTAGATCGAAACCTGAATACGGAGAAAATAATACTTTCCAGTGTGGGAAATTATCCCGCCAGTAAGATAAAAAAGCTTGCAGAGAAGTACCTGAAGCCTATTCCTCATAAAAATCACACTCCTGAGAGAAACTGGTTCGAAGGCTACAAACCAACAACATTGGAAGCCCAGAAAGCAATTTCACAGGCCCATTTTGCGATGGGTATGCCATCGTTATCAATCAGGGACAAGAACCGAATTCCTTTCTTTTTTGTGGTGAACCTTTTGGGCGGACCCAGCATGAATGCCAGGCTTAATCTGAGCCTTCGAGAGAAACATGGCCTTGTGTATGGGGTTGACGCGAGTTATGCACCTTACCTCGAGGTTGGATCTTTTGCCGTGTATTTTGCAACAGACCCAAAGAACCTTAAGAAAAGTCAGCGGATCGTTTTGAAGGAAATTGAAAACTTAAAGAGTAAGCCACTGGGAAGTGTACAGTTGCAAAAGGCCAAAAATCAAATAAAAGGTCAAATGGCATTGTCTGAAGAAAACAAGAGCGCCATTATGCTTATGATGGCGAAAAGCCAACTGGACCTCAACAGGATTCCCGACCTGGATTCGGTCTTCAAAAAGATTGATGCAATTACCTCGCACGACATACAAGAGCTGGCATCAAAGTATCTTCCCCTAGACCAGTTGAGTTCACTGGCATATTTGCCCAAATAACAATTTGGTTTTTACCTGCCTGTTTAGATTCACGTGATTGGGTTATGATCCTATGTTTGAGAGCCCGATTAAATCCCGAATCACTTTTGATTAAACAAATCCATCAGCCCTTGAGAAGTCACCTTTACAGCAGTTTCAATGGACTTTTTCGGATCTGGATAGTAGAATGGTGAGTGCAGGCCTGGTAAATCACCCGACTGCATTCTCGCATCGGGAACTGTGCCGAGCCAGTACAATACAGTTGGAACCTTATGCTCTGTCGTTCCATACATAGAGAAATCTTCACCGACCATTTGAGGTTCTGCGTAGATCACATTGTCTGCTCCGATTGCTTTTCCGGCAGAGGCAGTTAGCCTATCGACGAGTTTTGGATGATTGTAATTGGCAGGGGTGAAATTTTCAGGAATCGTCACTTCAGGAAGCTTGTCTTCTGGAAGTCCTGCAGCGATCGCAACACCTTTGCTAATTTCCCTAATTCGCTTGTGCACCATCGTTCGTACTTCCTCTGTGTAGGTTCGAACTGTCAATTTCAAGATCACTTCATCCGGAATGATGTTATGTTTGACGCCGCCCTGGATCGCTCCCACGGTCACAACAGCAGACTCCGTGGGTTTCAAATTTCGACTCACAATTGTTTGCAAATCCATGACGATCATGCTAGCAATGACAACTGGGTCGATCGACATATGCGGTGAAGCCCCATGCGCCCCAAACCCAAATACTTTTATATCAACACTTTCTGTATTGGCCATTGTGTACCCCTTTCCAAACCCAACCTGACCTGCTGCTATGGTTGGGCTGCTGTGCAATCCCACTCCGTAGTCTGGCACTCCGAATTTGTCATACAATCCTGCTTCCAACATCATTCTGGCACCGGCTCCTATTTCTTCCGCAGGCTGACCAATCAGCATTAATGTTCCTTTCCAGTCTTTTTTACTATTGGCCATTGCTCTGGCTGTTCCGAGTAGAGACGTCATGTGCACATCGTGACCGCACGAATGCATAGTGCCAACTTTTGTACCACTGTACTCAATCATGGTGCTGCTCGCATATTCAAGGTTGGTTTTTTCGGCCATTGGAAGCGCATCCATGTCTGTCCGATATAAGATAGTCGGTCCTTTCCCATTTTTCAAAATGCCCACAATACCATATCCTCCAAAATTTTCAGTCACCTCAAATCCAACCTTCTTTAGCTCGGTAGCAAGATCTTTTGCTGTTTCCTTCTCCATCAATGATATCTCAGGATTTTGATGTCTCTTTTTGTAAAAATTGACGAGGTAGTCCATGTCAGCCTCCAAATATTTGGCAATGTCATCTCCTGGGGAGGTAGTACTGGCAAACGATGCTAAGACTAGTATGGAAACGGAGAGTATATATTTCATGGGTTGTTGATTTTTCTGAAGTCTAAAGTAAGGGATGAGGTGAGGCTTTGCAAAAATGCAGGTTTCAGTTAACACCCCATTTGTCTAACGGAGGACCTAACTGGTAAAACCACTGAAGCCGTAAAACCTGAATAGTTAATTGTTAGTTTAACAAAGTCACTCTAAAGTAATATGAAAGAAAGCACTGCATCTAAAGTTTACATCATTCACGAAAATGAAGAATGGCTTGCACCATTGAGGGAAAATCTGGAAAGGAATCAAACAGAGTACCATGACTGGAATTTGTCAAAGGGAAAAGTGGATTTGAACGAGCTACCGCCAAGCGGTGTGTTCTACAATCGAATGAGTGCGTCGTCCTTCACACGAGGAAATTTGCATGCAAAAGATCTAACAGCCCCAATTCTAGCATGGCTGGAAGCAAACGATCGGCGAGTGGTGAATAGTCGACGTGCATTGCAACTTGAGGTTAGTAAGGCTGAACAGCACATTGCCTTACGTCAATTTGGATTGAAAACTCCCAAGACGATTGTTGCCGTTGGTAAGGAAGAAGTTGTGGATGCTTCTTATTCATTTGGTGATCGACCTTTTATTATAAAGCCGAATATGGGTGGTAAGGGACACGGTGTCACCTTGATCAATTCCCGACAAGAGCTTGAGTCGCTAGTGGAATCAACTCCTCTAAATGAACTGACTGTGGATGGAGTAATCCTGGTGCAGGAATACATACCACCGAAAGATCAACAAATAGTGCGGATGGAATTTATTGCTGGAAAATTCTACTATGCTGTTCAAATTGACACAGGTGGAAGCTTCGAGTTATGCCCTGCTGATGCCTGTGAGATACCTTCAAATTCATTAGGAAAGTCACCTGAATTCACAATTCTTGAAAATTTTGATATACCCGAAATACAACAATGTGAAGCTTTTTTGGCTGCCAATAACATTGAAATTGCAGGCATGGAGTTCTTGGAAGATGAAAATGGAGATCGGTTTTTCTACGACGTGAACACGAACACCAACTACAATGCAGGTGCCGAAGAAAAAAGTCAAGAGGGATTGGAAGGGATGAAACGTGTAGCTGGATTTCTAAGAGAGGAGCTGGAGAAGGTGTGCTAATAAGCTAGTTCACATTGGAGCTGTCCACGTTGCAATTGTCTCCTCAGAAGAAGAATTCCCTGTGACAATTATTTCTGAATTGGTTTCATCGTAAGCGGAGGAACCAAAATCAAGTTGAAAGGGTAATTTCTCTATTTGCTTCATCCACTTCGTGCCATTCCATTCCCAGACAAATGGAAAAGAATCGCCCTTCAAAATACCTCCCATTAGCAATAATTGATCATTTGTACTGATCATAAAATGAGCAGCGCTTGTTCCAGGCTGATCCACTTCGTTTTGTTCAATCTCTTTCCAGTTTTCGCCGTCCCACTCCCAAGTGTCGCGAAACCAATTCCCTGAGTGATCTCGACCACCATATAAAATCACTTTTCCGTTGTAGGTTCCCATTTTTGAGCCATAACGCGCTGCAGGCCCCTCAGTGCTTACCATTCTCCAAACAGATCCATTCCATTCCCAGGTATCATTGAAGAAACCATTTTCACCCTTACCCCCAAATAGCAGCACTTTGTTTCCAGCGGAAACCGTGGTGTGAGCCCACCTTGGTAGCGGTCCCTCAACGCTTCTCAGCGTCCAAACATTATCTTCCCAAACCCATGTGTCATTGTAAAGCTGATTTATACCACTTCCGCCAAATAGAACCACATTGTTACCACTTTCAACGTAAGAGAGCGTGTGCCCCTCTCGTTCAGATGGTCCATTAACATTAATCCTTTCCCATTGTGCGCTCCTCCATATCCACGTCTCCGCCGATTTTCCACCGCTCATTAGTCTGCCACCAAACAGCAGTACGTTACTTTCTGCTTTGTCAAAAGTTGTAGCATGTACAAGTCTTGAGGAAGGCGCCTCTAAGCTCGATCGTTTTTCCCAATCAAATGCTCCTGGAACCACTAAAGAGAAATAGCAAATAAGAATTAGTGAGAGTTTCATAGATTAGAAGTAGCAGTTTTCCTCAACGTAATTACGAAAGTAAGGATGGTACTAGGTCTATTCTTATAAAATTTTACCTAGAGAAATAGACCTATTCTTAATTTAAATGAAGATCAGAATCTAGGCTCATGATACTCAACTACCTTAAAAGTTTTATTAGAAATGCCAAAAAAGGATTTGGCCTTATTTTCATCAATCTACTTGGCTATTCTTTTTCGATCTCTTTGCTGTTTCTTATTGGCCTCTACTGTCATCATGAGCTCAATTATGATACGCATTTTGATGGGAACGAACGTATCTTCAGGGTTGAACTTAATCGTTCTTACCCAAGCGGAGACACCTCACGGTTGGGGCCAGTAGCGCCAGGTGTTTTCGATGCTTTGACCAACGATCTGAAAGCCGTTGAAACAGCGACTAGAATAGTAAAGAGAAGCTCTTCAACTGTAGAAGTTGAAGGGAATAGTTTTGTGGAGGAGAATATTATCCTGGCTGATAGTACATTCTTCGATTGTTTCCCCATTGAAATTCTTGAACGTAGTACCGATGAACTGCTAACAGTCAGCAATGTTGTGCTTACGGAGCGAATGGGAAAACGCTACTTTGGTGAGCAAAGCCCGGTTGGGAAGTTCCTCACAATAGATTCCAAGGTAAAGAAGGTGTCCGCAGTGGTAAGAGATCTCCCATCAAACACGCATTTTGATTTTGGAATGATCATGCTTATTAGGCAGGAAGAATTTTCTTCGCCTTTGGACTTGTGGATGTTCCCCTATTCCTTCTACACATATGTCACAGTTCCAGATCATACAGAACCCTCTCAGGTCGAAAGCGAACTAAACTCTTTTGTCTACGAATACGCCAAAAAAAGCTATGCGCAAATGGGAGTCTCCTTTGATCAGTGGCTGGAGAAAGGAAACGGCATGAGCTATATCCTAAGGCCGATAAAGGAAATTCATATGACAGAAGGTATCGGAAAGGAATTCGTTCCAGGTGGAAATACTACATTGATCCTTACCCTTGTTATAATCGCAATTGTCGTATGGATACTAGCATGGTCCAATCTCGCAAGTATTATTCATGCACGAACATTGAGTAGACGACTTGAATTTGGTATTCGGAAAATATTTGCACTATCAGGATCTTCATTCTCAGTACAATTTATTTTGGAGGGTTTTGTGCTCAGTCTTCTCACCACAAGTCTATCGATTGTTCTATTAATTCTGCTCATTCCCTGGTACAATGAAACCATTTCTGTGCAACTTGAAACGGAATATATTTTGTCCAACATCTGGATTTTTTCAATTATTCACTTGGTCGTTGGATCACTCAGCGGGCTGTACACATCCTTGAAAATGGTGGCGAAAAAGCCACTGGACTTAATTCAAAATAGACTTATTGCATCAAAATCGAAACGAGATCACAGCAATGTGCTGATTAATAGTCAGTTCGTGATTTCCAGTGGGCTTCTGATTGTGACATTGATCATGACCTCTCAATTGCAATTTATGATCAACAAGGATACTGGGTATGACAAAGATGGATTGATCTCGATATCGGGAGTAAGTAAGATAAAAGGGGCTTCAAACCTCAAATCAAGGTTGACCTCAGAACCTGCGATAAGTGGAGTGTCTTTCATCAGCCAAAACCTGGGAGAAGTCACAATTAGTGGTAATCTTTTTGATAAAGCTGGCCCAGATGCAGAAATGCATGGAGTTAACCTAATGAGCATTGATAGAGATTTCGTTGGGATTGTAAATCTTAACCTCCTTCAAGGGCGGACATTTAAATTTTTGAATACCAACGACACCGTTAATTCCATCATTGTAAATGAGTCTCTTGTCAAACTTTATGGATGGGAGGAACCCATTGGACAGGTGATTACTCCAGGAGGCGACTGGGAAGGATTTAAAGTTATTGGTGTAGTTGAAGATTTTCATTTTCAGCCAGCGAGTGAAGAAATTTCGCCTTTGGGCATTCTGTACTCATACCCGCCCAAGGATATTGCAGTTATTAAGATTTCAGACCAAATGGCTGTTACGCAAGTGCTTGGTGTGTGGAGTCAGTTTAACAATGGAATTCCACCTGAGATCAGGTACTTGGAGTCAATTGCTAATGATCTATATCAGGATGAGGAAAAATTGGTGAACTCCTCAAGAACCTTCACAACCATGGCGATCATCTTGGCTCTGATTGGCCTATTTGGTTTTGCCTCCCATATGATGCAGAGAAAGACTAAGGAAATTGCTATTCGGAAAGTAAGTGGGGCATCTGTATCGCAATTGATCCAACTTTTTCAGAAGCATTTTTTGTTGAAGGTTGTTATAAGTTGGGTCTTGTCTATCCCAATTGCCATATTCGCCATTGAGAAATGGCTGGAAAACTTCCCTTATGTACATGATGTCAATTATGTCCAAACGACGCTCCTAACCATGGTAATTTTGGTTGCTGTCAGTATTCTTGCTGTGCTAAGAACCGTCTACATGGCCTCAACGAAAAATCCCGTTGAGGTTTTAAGGCAGTAATGTCAGGATTGCTCGATATGTATGTTCACATTACTGAAAACGAAAGTTGCGGTTGTGCCTGCATCTATTACCAAATTACTGAACCGTCTCAAATTCAATTTCTAATTCTCACTTAAAAGAGATGTGACCAACCATTGACCATCCTCCTCTGTGAATAGTGTGACTAGAAACAATTTGTCTCGTCTGTTGAATTTATCATCGATATTTGTTTCAACCTCCGCAATCAACATATTGCGATCAATAATCCTGAGTTCGACTTTCTCAATGTTTACCTTACCATATAATTGATCGAGTTCCTCCGAAAATTTTAGAAACGAGTAAAGACTATCTGGGTCTATATCTTTCTCCCCTGAGAAAGACAAGGAAAGAAATGGGGTTGGATTTAGAAGCATAGAGCGAATTTTCGCTGTATCCCTCTCATTGACTGCACCGAAAAACAGGTTAATCTTATCTTCAGCTAACTTTTGATCGCCTGCAGGAAAATCAGCTAATGAAACTGAATCTTTCGGAAGTACCGTTGCTGTGTTGCTGAGGGATACTATCTTCCAACCTGAGGGCGTTCTGACGTAGGTGAATAGATCCTTTCCGATTGCGATTGAATCCCCAAAATAAAACTCTTTAAAATCGGCTATTGAGTAGGCAATACTTCCGTTGCTCACAATTTCAATATTGGAAATTTCAATGTGATATGGATCAGTCATCTGGCCTAAAAAATCAGTCCAGA
The DNA here is from genome assembly GCA_039986395.1 of Cyclobacteriaceae bacterium. Lineage (GTDB taxonomy): Bacteria > Bacteroidota > Bacteroidia > Cytophagales > Cyclobacteriaceae > Ekhidna. The sequence goes on along the minus strand of JBDWQX010000066.1, from coordinate 25,087 downwards.
CTTCAAGAGGAAATATGTTTTTTCGCAATCCGTCTGGTGTTCGAATGTAAGCATTAAGTTGCGTCTCCTTACTTAAGAATGTGGACTGAAGGAGTGACACGTCTTTGTCTTTAACCGCTTTTTCAAAATTCGCATAGACTTGGATAATCTCCTCTTTGCTTTTTTCTTGCAGCATTTCTTCGGACTTTTTCTTTGAGTCGCTGCATGAGAAAACGAACACTAATGCCAACAAAAAAGGAAGTTTTCTAATCATGATATTTTGGTTTGTCATTGGAGAGCTGTCAAGGCTTTTAAGTTCTACTCTATGATGGAGGTTTCTGTTTGAGAAACCGAGACCATCAAGTGATGATCCCGATTCTCTTCCTCTTCACAATTCAGTCCTTTTTCTTATAAATACCATCAAAGGCAGAGGTCCATGTTTTTCCATCGTCTGAAGAACTTTCAAAAAGTTGTCGAACAGTTCCATCATCAAGTAGCGTAAAAGTCAACCTAGACAGGGTGATGTTTCCGCCTGGGTTCATGAATTCGCTTTCGAATTGAAGCATTCCGTCTCCTCTCTGAGTTTCCAGATAGTTATAGGTATCACCACCACTTCCTACCCAGTGTTGATGCCATTTTTGATCGATTGGATCATAGAAATTAATACTCTGTCCAGCGTAATTTCGAGCGGTGGTATAATTCTCATGAATGGCGCAACCACCCTTTGCCATCGTGATAGAGTTCTGGCCTACTTTATTCCCCTGCACATAGACGTCCCACTCACCCAACCAGAAGTCGAAATGACGATAATCTTCATTAGTCAAACAGGGATATGCATTTAATTCAACTTTTCGCAATGCTTCTTTGAATTCCCTAGACTCTTGATAGTCAGCGAACGCGGGGTCAGATTGGAGCAAAGCAAACGTTGCCAGCCCGTTTTCTGCTCCGAGTTTTAACGAGGAAAGCATATTTTTCTCGTCTTTCATTATCGCATAGGACTTGGTAATTCCCCAATGGGTGAATTGCGAATTGTAATTTCTTTCTTTTGCCTCTGTATAGTATTTGATCGCTTCTTCATGCTTTGCTAGTCGAGAGTGTGCAATGGCCACATTATACCAGTCGGAGGAATCACCATCGTTTTTTTTCAAGTACTTCAAGTAATCTTTTATCGAGGACTCCCACTCTTGGTTGTTAAATTTCCCAAGTGCCGATTCCCTTAGATTCTGTGCATTAAGTGCCATTAATTGACCAGTTAAAAAAGTAAGAAGAAGTAGAAATTTTTTCATCTCGATACTATTGAATGTTCCTATTTGATTGTCTCCCATACAAGCCTTGCATTGTTCTGAAGTTCAAGCTCAAGCCTGATAACATACGGAGCTTGCTCACTTACCCAGAATGTTAGACGTTGATTTGTCTGCACTTTCCACGTTTGGATACTCTTTCCATCTGGCATCTTCATCGATTCTTTGCCAACTACAGAAGCTGCAATCCAACCTAGACCTCCCTGTTGTGGTGCATAAAATGGAAGTTTCGCGATCAAACCAGTCTTGAAGGGAAGGCCAACGAGAAGCATTCCATAAAGATTCCAGTCGAATACCGCCTCATCAAACGAGAGATCGATTTCGGTCAACTCACCGGCAGTTGCCTGATTAGTGTTGCCTGTAATCTTGGCTCCATCAAATTGATAATGAGCAAATCCTCCTTTTGGGTTGAGCGTCGAAAAGCTCACCGGCACAAGAGTCTTGTGCTCCACCATGTTGATCCAGGTGTCCTGCAGATTCATCTGCGGATCGTAAAGATCCTGGACACGATGAAAATATTTTTTACCGTCAAGGGAAATGATTTGACCGTAATCCGTCCAAATTTTGTTGGGCGTCTCTTTACCTTCGGAATCTACAAATGTTACTTTCCATTTGTTGGTGTAGTCAGTTATTCGCTCGCCATCGAGAACATTGTTTTGATGTGTAATAACTAACGTATCCTGTTGGGCATAAATCTGGATTGTCAATGCAGATAGCACTGCTGAGATGAAAAGTTTTCTAAACATTTTTTGAACTGATTATTGAGAAGGTAAAGTAGGAAGAGCTTTTAGCCAATAGGGCAAATCCGATGATTCTTTACCTGAATGAAGACTACGCTAGCACCGATTGATTTTCACGAAACTCACTTGGAGCCATGCCAGTAAACCGCTTAAAGGCGTTGTTGAAGGAAGCTTTGTTATTAAACCCAGAATCGTAAGCCACGTGGATAATCTTTTTCTCCTGTGTTTCAACTAGCAACTTCTTTGCTTCCTCGACTCGATATTCATTTACAAAGTCTGCGAAGTTTTTTCCGTCAAGGTCATTGATGACCTGCGAAATGTAATGATTGGATAGGCTGAGTTTTTCAGCAAGATCTTGCAGCCTCAGCGAACTATCCAAATAGGGTCTTTCCTCACGCATAAAATTCCTGAGTTTATCCAGAATTGCTTCTGAGGCTGAGCTATTCAGTGCGGATTTTTCATAGCGACCATTTTCATACATTTTGAAAACTTCAGGTTGCTGAAACCCATGGTAACCTATAAAATAAATGAAGAAGGCGGCCATTACGGAAATCATATAATCATATTCGATTTGAAGGGTTCCTGTCCAAACCAGAGTGAAGTAGCTGATGAACGAAAGTGTATAACCGAAGAATGCCCAGGCTACTTTTTTTCGCCATTGAAATAGCTTCAAAGCCCCATTGGTGAAGGCTTTATTTTTATAGGTAAACTGAAGAATTAGAAAGGTATAAATGGCCAGGTGGAGATTTTGAGCAACGGACTGTGTGGTTGGGAACAATGCTGCTATAAAAGGCGGGTAGAATGAAAAACTGATAGCATGTAGCACAAAAAGGACTACAGGAATAAAATGCAGTACATTAAAGTGTACATCTTTCCTATTCGACCTGATGTAGAAGTAGAGTAACGGACCAAATGTGTAGGTTAACCCGCCTAATAAGGTGATAGCAGTTGAGAGTAAAGAATTGTAGTTTGTCCAGAACCCTACGTAGTAGAGAAGACAGATGCTAAAACCAAGAATTAGTGAACCAAGAAGGTTGTTGGCCTTCGATTTTCGTAAAAAAATCATCACAGCAAGGAATAATCCCTGGACAGCAGCGACCAAAAAGAAAATAGTCCAGGTATTTAGTGATGGCTCCACAAATTGAATTTACTCAATTATTTTCTTAGGATATAATGACAATTGATAGAAGGTCAACCCTATCATTTGAAATACAAACTATGTTGCTTCGTCAATATAGTGGCACAATCATCGAGATTGATTTCTATTGGTCGGAAGGGCAGCAGCATAATCCTCCGATATTGCATCGGAGATGATCAACGAAATTTTCCAGGTACTGTGGGTTTTCCTCCTGATCGAGCGTGATTGCGTACCAGCGTCTGCGCATTCCACTTTTGGTGACGGGAACAGTAGCCAACCCGTTGTCTTTTAAATAGGGTTCTACAATCCACTTCGCAACAACCTTTATTCCCATGCCAGCTTTCACAAGCTCAATCATTGCTTCAGTTACTTGAATTTGAGTCACTTTTTTTGGTGAAACTCCTGCGGGGAAAAGCAAGTGTGTAAAGAGAGACACAGATTCAAGGGGGTAGGAATGAATGATCACATTTTCTGTAGCAAAATCTTCTGCATCCACGTATTTCTTTTTCGTCCACGGATGATCAGCAGGTACCAGTGCTAATACTTCATCTCGGAAAAGCTCATGATATTTCACCTTTGGACGATCCGAAACTTCGCTAATTATTGCAAGATCAACTGTGCCATCCAAAACTTGATCCTCCATATCGCAACTATTGTCAAGGATAATCTCGACCTCAACTTTGGGAAATTCTTTTTTGAAGTCAATAAGAAGAGACGGAAGCCAGTGATAGCATGTATAACATTGAGTTGCGAGTCGAATGGTTCCTGTGTCACCAGATACGTATTTCTTAATGGAAAGCTCCGTCTTTTCAATATCGCAAAGAACTCGCTCAGCTGATTCCAACACCATTTTTCCAGCACCAGTGATAATAAGCTTTTTATTTACACGATGAAAAAGGGGAGTCCCAAGTTCTGTTTCAATCTCCTTCAGTTGATGACTTAGCGCAGATTGGGACAGGAACAGTGCATCTTTCGCTTTCGTGAGGCTTTGGGTCTCGGCAACCTCGCGAATTAATTTCAAGTGTCGGATTTCCATACTACGATATTAGTTATTTTAATTATTATTAAAAAAACAATTCATTCAGTTAATAGTACGAAATAGAGGATATGGAGTTCATTTGAATAAAATTTTTGCAATGGATTACTTATTCGTTTACGGTTCGCTGGCTAAAGACAGGAAAAATGCGCATCTACTGGAAGCCCTTGGTGGGGAATGGATTCCCGCCACAGTGAGAGGTAGATTAGAGAACCAAGGTTGGGGCTCAAAAATGGGTTACCCAGGTCTGGTTATTGATGAAAGCGGAGAACTAATTGATGGATTTGTGTTCTCGTCTTCCCATCTGAGAAGCTATTGGAAAAAACTTGACGATTTTGAAGGACCGGAATACGTCAGAGTACGGACTCGGGTCCTACTAGCTTCCGGTCAAATGATCGTGGCATCAGTCTATGCATTGAAATGACTGAGCATAAGCTTTGGCTGGAAATGAATGTATTATTTATTTTCATTGATATCATAAAATCAATTCATCCAATTAATAGTTCATTCTTTTTTCAAAGTCGTTCCATTTGTACAGAACGCAAACGACATGAAAAACAAGAATCTATTTCTCCTCATTTTACTGGCTAGCTGCTGGGGTCCATCATTCCTTTTTATCAAAATAGCTGTTGCAGAAGTTTCTCCAATGATGGTGGCGGGTTTAAGAATTGCTGTTGGTGCAGCAGTCCTGAACGTAATACTGTTGTTCAGAAGAGAGAGGCTGCCGACAAATCTTCACTTTTGGAAAAAGATATTCATCGCTGGCTTTTTTGCACAGGCTCTTCCCTTTACGCTAATCAATTGGGGAGAACAGTTTGTCGACAGCTCAATTGCTTCTTTGCTAAATGGACTTACCCCTTTAAGCACAATCGTCTTAGCACAACTTATGCTAAAGGACGAGAAAATGACTCAGAACAAATTGAAAGGAGTTGTGCTTGGTCTGCTTGGTCTAGCCATTTTAGTAGCACCAAGTCTGGTCGCAGGTGTAACTGGGACCTTGCAAGGGATCTTGGCAATCACGCTTGCGGCCATTAGCTATGGTGTTGGACTCGTTTATATTCGAAAAGAGCTACTTGACATTCCTGTTATGCATGCGCCTGCAGCCCAATTGCTTTCTGTGTCGATCTATCTCTTACCAATCGCATTTTTCAACGCTCCTCAGTTTTCCTTGCTGACTGTAAGTGGCGGTGCATTGGCATCCATTGCAATTTTGGGAGTATTTGGTACAGCTATTGCCTTCATGCTTTATTTCAAATTGCTAGAACGGACCAGTGCAGGGTATGTATCCATGGTCACTTTTCTGATGCCGATATATGGGGTCATACTTGGTATCATCTTTCTGGATGAACCCATAACTCTTTGGATGTTGCTAGGAGCAATAAGTATTCTTAGTGGCATCTCTGTTGTGAATAGGAAGCCGGAGAAAAAGACACCTGCTTTTGGTAAGCAGCTAGATAAGGCATATTACTCTCCATTCCGATGAGGTCTACGATAAAGTGCTGCTTTCTGAGATTGCTTGTGAGCATATTTTTTCTACACACGCTCACTTTTGGGTATAGTCAGGGGTTGATGCCAGAGAATTTGGAAAAGATCAGTCTGTCCAGGACGAAGATATTGGAACCGCTGAAGAGCGAATACAAGACTAAATTATTTGTCAAGGCTTGGTCCGATCATGAACAGGGACCGTTGGGAAAGTCGTTTGGACTTCGACATAAACCTGACGATGATCAGAATGTATATCTGCTCTGCAATTACCAAATTGGTAACTCAAGGGCTGAGGTTGGGCTTTCTCTCAATAATTTTACAGCGATGACGATTACTTTTGGTCATAGATTGTCGTTGAGGAATTGATTAGATAAGTAGATATGCTGGAAATCAGACCCACATGTGAAAATTGTAGCAAACCGCTACCAAATGATAGCGATGAGGCGATGATATGTTCGTACGAATGTACCTATTGTAAATCCTGCGTCGATGATGTTTTATACAACGTTTGCCCTAATTGCGGCGGTGGCTTTGAAAAAAGACCTACAAGGCCATCCGACTGCTTGACTGGTAATTGTGTTGAGAATGATCCGGTAGGCGAAAGAGTAGTTCACAAACCAGTAGATGTTGATAGATTTGGAAATGTTTTGCAACACTTCAAGAATGTTCCGCCCGAGAAGCGGTAGTTAGCTACTTTCATTTTTACCATCTGTTATCCCGAGTTCTTTTTGATCCATTCTTTGATTTGTTCAAAGTCCAATTTGCCTGTGGAGATATTAATAACAAATTCGTACTTCTGATCTTGCTCGGCAGTAATATCAAATTGATCTGTCATAAGCAGAAGCCTTCCAAGCACATATCCAGTTCTTTTATTTCCGTCCACGAATGGATGATTTTTCACAATGCTCTCCATGATAGCAGCGGCTTTTTCTATCGCAGATGGATAGAGTTCAGTTCCATCAAAAGTTTGAAATGGTCGATTGAGGGCAGATTCGAGTAGAGCTTTGTCTCTAATACCGTCCGATCCTCCGAACCGTTCAACCAAAATAGAATGAATTTCTAGAGCCTGCTGCTCTGAGATCACTGTGCTAGTCGTTCAAGAAGTTTTTTGTCTTCAATAAGAATTGTACTTAGGTTATGAGAAAGAGATATTGACTGAGAGGACTTTCCTTCAACAGATTTAAGATATTCGAATACCTCCTGAAGCACCTCTTCGGATGTTCGATCTAAGATTTCATCGATAGCTGTTTTTACTTCTTCTCTGCTCATATTTCAAATTTACGAAAACGATGTGAAAATTGTTCTGTTCGCTATCACTACTTAATCCTGTTAATGCGAGGATGCTCCGTTTATTCCTTTTTTGAGAAGACCTTCATATTCTTTGGCAACCTCGTCTTTTGCTTCAAATTTTAGGGACATCAATTCAACCGAGCTGCTGTTCTGAAATTTGACATGTGCGTTTAAAAGACCATTTTGATGCAAACGTCCTTCTTTAACCGAAAAGCCTAGCTTGGTAAATTGATCGACGGCTCTGCCAAGATTAGAAACAACTGAAACAACGTGATCTATTCGAAGCTCTTGGCCTTGTGAGAAAATGGGATTTACTGTTGCAATTAAGAGAAGAAAAAAGAATTTTATGACTTTAGTTTTGAGTTTCACTTATTGCATTTCACTAGTTAACAACCCGTAATTTGCCAGTGTGACAAGAATTGCAAGAATCGATCTCCTAATTGTCAACCACAACCACCAATTTTGAGCCGTCTCGAGAGACAGCTACTCTACTAATTTTGCCTAGTCCATATTCACTTAAGTCTGCGAATTCACTCCAATCTCTTTCCCAGTGAAACAATTTGGTTCCCTGTCCCATAACCATTGATCCTTCTGGAGTCCAGCAGTAATCCTCAGCTCCCTCAAGGGTATTGGTTAAATAGATGACCGCTTTGGACGACGGGTCCATTGCCTTCACAGCCCAAACATCTTTAGACTTATCAACGAAGCTAAACCATGGGTGATTTGGCACTTTATGTATGGACCTTCCAATCTTAGAATAAACGGTTTCCGATTCATCCGTCTTGGTGTTAATGATCTGCAATGTGGCAGGATTTCCCAGAACAAACGCGGCAATGTTCATGTCACCAACCCAAGCGTGGTAACCAATTACTTTTTCAGGTACCAACACTTCCACATTTCCAATCAAATCATATGCGTACAGGAGTTGAAGTCCTGTTGTGTCCAGCCGTACGCTTGAGATTCTCCGGTCAGGCATTATCGTAGGAGAGTACTCGCTGCCTTGCTTAGTTTTCGAAACGATTTTCGTTTCCTTAGTGTCTATGAAATATCGAGCTATTTCGGTCTGCCCTTTCACGGTCCTTGCATAGAGTACAGACTTACTATTGGGCCAGAAGGAAGGTTGATTGTCGTATCCATCGTTGTTGGAGATGTTTACAGGATTCGAAATGGAAAAGTTTGCTGTATCTCCATCCAGGTCGAATAGGTAGACTTCGGTACTTGGCTGAGCTGTGACAAACAACCCGATTAATAAGCAAGGAAGGAGGATAAGATTTTTCATTTGTTTAGGTTCATCGTTACTGGTGCTAGCAAACCCATTAACTTCTGGAGTGAAGGGATTCCTAAAAATTCAATTCTCGAATTATTCAGGTTAAATTTAGTGATTAGCAACGACCTAACTAAACCACATTAATTATGAAACGAAGAAACTTCCTCCAACTCGGCGCACTGACTAGTGCCATCCCATTCGTTGGGCTAATAGCATGCGCTCCTGCACGCAACAAGGAAAATACCAAAGCAAATGAGAATTCACTGTTTGACCTTGAGGAGTGGACTGTCGAACAGCTACAAGAAGCAATGATCTCCGGAAAATATTCATCTCGACAGATATGTGAGTTATATCTAAGTCGGATTAGAGATGTAGACCAATCTAAAAATGGCTTAAATAGTGTAATTGAACTTAATCCCGATGCGCTGGACATTGCTGATCAGCTAGATCAAGAAAGGGCAAATGGGCAAATTCGAGGACCTCTGCATGGAATTCCAATCATGATAAAGGATAACATTGATTCAGGCGACAAAATGATGACTACCGCTGGATCTTTAGCCTTGGCTGGAACGTCCGCACCAAAAGATTCATTTATTGTTGAAAGGCTACGAAATGCAGGAGCAGTTTTACTGGGAAAAACTAACCTTAGTGAGTGGGCCAATTTCAGATCGTTCAGATCTTCTAGCGGGTGGAGCGGTAGAGGTCGCCAAACCAGAAATCCATATGCATTGGACAGAAATCCATGTGGATCTAGTTCGGGTTCAGGTGCTGCAGTTTCTGGCAATATGTGCGCCATTACAATTGGTACTGAAACAAACGGATCTATTGTTTGCCCAGCTTCTTCAAATGGAGTCGTAGGTATTAAGCCCACTGTTGGTTTATGGAGCCGATCGGGAATTATTCCAATTTCTAATACGCAAGATACCGCTGGTCCAATGGGAAGAACGGTTGCTGATGCGGCAGCCTTACTAGGCCCTCTTACTGGCGTGGACACTTCTGATGCAGTCACAAGCGAGAGTGAGGGAAATGCACAAACAGACTACACACAGTTTCTAGATGCTGACGCACTCAAAGGAAAGAAGATTGGAATTTTGAAAGGGACTTTCGGCTACCATGAAAAGGTTGATGATATTTTTGAAAAAGTGAAAGAAGTACTCACTTCTCAGGGCGCAGAAATCGTGGAAGATGTTGAAGTAGCGAAGGAAGGAGCGTACGGAAATACAGGCTTTGAAGTTCTCCTGTATGAATTCAAGGATGGATTAAACAAGTATCTTAAGACCAGACCTGATGCTCAGGTAAAATCGTTGACCGATGTTATCCAGTTTAACAAGGATAACGCTGATCAGGAAATGACCTATTTCCCACAAGGGATACTTGAGCGTGCTGAAATGAAAGGTCCATTGACTGACCCTGAGTACAAAGAGGCACTTGACACGGTTGTGTCGGTCTCACGTGAAGGCATAGACAATGCATTAGACGAAAATCAACTAGATGCAATTGTTGGAGTTACAGGAGGGCCAGCTTGGCCAATTGACGTGATCAATGGCGATCATTTTGGAACAGGGAGTTCAACACCTGCTGCAAGATCTGGATATCCGAATATTACGATACCAGCTGGCTACGCCTACGGTTTGCCAGTGGGCATGTCGATCTTCGGTGGGAAGTATCAAGAACCCAAACTAATCAGTATTGCATATGCATTTGAGCAGGCAGCCAAAGTGAGAAAAGCTCCAAAATTTTTACCAACACTTGAACTGCCATGATTAAGAAAATTCTGCGATTTTTCGGCTTGTTGGTACTAGGTCTCATTGCTCTGGCGGCAATCGGATATGTAATTATTGACAAGCCAGTACCGAATGGGACGTTAGGCCAGGATGCGGAGATGCTAGCAGATGAAGTGTTAGGAGCTTTAAATAAACCAGGCTTTGATTCGCTGGTTTATATTGAATTTACCTATCGTGAAATGAATAGCTACAAGTGGAATCGTCGAGATAATAGTGTGGTTGTAAATTGGGAGGATCAGGCAGTGTATTTGGATTTGAACAGGCCAATGGATACATACAATCTCCTGGAATTTAAGGCCTATCAAAATTTCATCAATGATTCTTTTTGGCTAATTGCTCCTTTTAAGTTGCGAGATGAAGGAGTGATTCGTAGTACAGTGCCCGTGGGTGGCGGTAGAGGTTTGCTAGTCACGTACTCCTCTGGCGGTCTAACTCCAGGTGATAGTTATCTGTGGGTAATCGACGAAAATGGATTTCCCAGTTCCTGGAAGTTGTGGACTTCAAATATTCCGATTGGTGGACTTGAGCTAGGCTGGTCTGGTTGGGTAAACAAAAACGAGGTTTGGTTCTCAACAGTACATGAAGGGAAATTCAGCACTATTCCAGTTGAGGTTCACTTAGTGAGGTGAGATCTTAACGCCCACTTTTTTGATCTCCTCCCAAAACCCAGGATAGGATTTTCGGACTACACTTGGCTCTCTAATTACCACATCCATTTGCATGCATAATGGCGCAAATGCCATGGCCATTCGGTGATCTTCGTAGGTATCGATTTCAACCGATTTCGGCAGAATGAGTGCTGGAACCAGTTGCCAAGTATTGCCTTTTTCAATCAAGTCTGCTCCAATCTTTTTCAGCTCAGTTTTCATTGCTAAGATCCGATCCGTCTCCTTGATTTTTAGACTCTCTAATCCGGTAAAGTCCACCAGCACTTGTCTGGCTGCTGCCACGACCATTATTGTTTGGGCAAGGTCTGGACAATCACGCATATCCAACTTGACTGGTTTGGCTTCAAAATCCATTTTGGTTAGACGAATTTTGCCATTTTCAAATTCTGTAACAATCCCAAATTGGAACATTATTTCTGCAATTCGCTTGTCACCCTGGGAGGAATAGGTACGTAAGCGAGGAATCGTGATGCTGCTTTTTTCATCGTCGGAAAGGGCCATGAAGCTGTACCAATAACTTACACCCGACCAATCTCCTTCAATTGTGTATTCACTAATTGCATAGTCCCCAGCTAGATATTCAGCCTTTTTTGCAGAGAGTAGATTCTTATTCCATTTGGTCTCCACACCAAAAGCCTTCATCAAATCTCTGGTCATTTCAATGTAGGGTTTGCTAAAAACTTCGGAGGTCAATTCTATCTGGAGGCCTTTTGGTAAAGCAGGCCCGATCATCAATAGGGCACTTATAAACTGACTGCTAATATTTCCAGGAATAGAGATTTTGTTGCTCTTCTGGGTTTTAAGTCCTTTGATCAGCAATGGTGGGTACCCCTCTTTTTCCAGATAGTCAATTTCAGAACCGATTTCTCGTAGGGCATCTACTAAATGACCAATGGGCCGTTCTTTCATACGGTCAGAGCCTGTAATTGTCACCTCTTTTCCCCCAATCGCGAGATATGCTGTGAGGAACCGCATGGTGGTGCCTGCATCGAGGACATCCCATACTTTTCGGTTTTTTTGAAGCAAGACATTCATTGTGCGAGTGTCTTGAGCATCAGAAAGGTTCTTCAGCCCAATCTTGCCACTGCAGAGTGCTTTGATCAAGAGTGCGCGATTGCTTTCGCTTTTTGAAGGCGAAACCCTTACTTCTCCCGTCAGGCGATCATTGTATTTGTTTAATAGGTAGTGCAAAAGTTGTTACGGGTCTAAACAATGAACAATATTCCAACTTTTTTCGTTAATAAACTGTCTTTTAATAGTATTATGTCAACATCAAAAACAATTGGAGCAATAGTAATGTCAATCCTCATCGGGACTGTCACTTTCTTTATTGCCTCCCCGAAGAAAATCGTAAGAAAGAAGGAAAAAGAAGTTTCTGAGCCCTTAGAAGAGAATTCCAGCATCAAAGAGGACCTCTTTATTTAAGCTCGGTTGAGTAAGCAACCAATGATTTGGTAATCATTTCTGAGCTCACACCAATGTCGTATTCGCATTTCCCTATTTTACTTAACAAGGAAAAATTGATTCCATTTGAGTCATTTTTTTTGTCTTGAAGAAGATATCCCATCAAATCTTTTAAGCTTGGCATATGTGTTGGTGCTGGATAGATCGAACCTATGTAATTTTTGATTTTAGCAAATTCGACCTTCGACAACCATCCCTTTTGGACGGAAATATGACTTTCTAGAATCATCCCGATGGCTATAGCCTCCCCGTGCAAAAGTCTGTTAGGCGTTCGCAAGAAGTAGCTTTCTATTGCATGACCGAGCGTGTGTCCAAAATTCAAAATCTTTCGTAAGCCCCCTTCTAGTGGATCTGAGTCAACGACCTTCTGTTTCATTGCGATCGATTTGGGAATGATTTCATCCCACTGCTGATCTTCGAAGTTCCTTTCTTGGATTGTTTCCCATTGCTCACTGTCCGCGATAAGGGTATGCTTGAGTACTTCGGCAAATCCAGACTTTAATTCTCGCTCATTCAGCGTTTTTAAAAATTGCGTATCTACAATGACATGATCGGGGTCTTTAAATAGGCCCACGTGATTTTTCAGATCACCAAAATCAACTCCTAATTTCCCCCCAATGCTTGCATCTACCTGAGAAAGCAAAGTGGTGGGAATATTAATGAATCGGATTCCTCGCTTGAAGGTACTAGCTGCAAATCCACCTAGATCTCCAATGACACCACCACCCAAATTGATTAATAATGACTTTCGAGTGAATTGGTTTTGAGTTAACCCAGACCAAACGTCCTCGCACGTTCTTAATGTCTTATTTTCTTCGCCGCTCTTGATTTCAATTGCTAAGTGGCCTTCATTGGATAGCAGGGGTAAACAGGATTTTTTAGTGTTTTCGTCAACAAGAATTGCAACGTGATCTGGCTGCCACTTTTCAATGAGCGATTTTATGATCCCAGATGGGTCATGGGAGATGGTCAAATATTGAGGTAGTAGGCTCAAAGATTTTCTTTAAAATTTGTGAAATCTAAATGTCTTTTTCCACGATCGTCTTTGGCTATCTTTGCGACCGATTTTCAAAAATATGCAATCAGACGCAATCAATTTTGATAACACGGAAGTAGCTTTTGCCTACAAGACGAACAGTGAGCTAAAAAGATCTCATTTTGTGTTTTCTTCTATGAGTCATCCTTGGATGGTGAAGCTTGGAACTTTCCTCACCTCGTTTGCACTTCGGCTTAGATTGCCGATCAAGGGTTTGGTGAAAAAAACACTTTTCAATCAATTTTGTGGAGGGGAATCTATCGAAGACTGCAGTAAAACCATTGACCTTCTAGGCTATCATAACGTGCATACCATTTTGGATTATTCAGTTGAGGGATTGAAAAATGAAGATGGGTTCAATGATGTCAAAGAAGAGGCGCTACGCATCGTTGAATTCGCGGCGAAATCACGATATATTCCTTTTTGCGTGTTGAAGCTTTCAGCACTGGGATCTACAGAGCTAATGACGAAGGCACAGAATGCAGATACGCTGAATGAACTCGAAAAAACCAGGCTTCATTACTGCGAAAAAAGAGTCATTGAAATAGTACAGAAGGTCTACGACAAGGGATTGATGGTCATGATCGATGCAGAGGAGTCGTGGTTTCAAAACTACATTGATGGCGTTGTCAGACGACTTATGGAGAAATTTAACCGAGAACGTCCTGTGGTCTTCAATACCTATCAAATGTACCGTCACGATGTTGCTGATAAGCTCAAGTTTGCGTTAGCTCTGGCCACTAGTGAAGGCTATTACTTGGGGGCCAAACTGGTGCGGGGTGCATACATGGAAAAAGAAAGGGAGCGCGCGGAAGAATTGGGATATCCTTCACCAATTCACGCCACAAAAGCCGCCGTGGATACGGACTACAATGAAAGCCTAAAACTTTGCATTACGCACATCGAGCAAATGGGACTGTGCGGTGGTACGCACAATGAGGATTCTGCAAAAGTTATGACAACGTTGATGAAAGAGTCTGGCCTGTCAAACAGCGACCCTAGAATTTATTTTGCGCAATTGTTAGGAATGAGTGATCATATTTCATTTACGTTGAGTGATGCGGGATACAATGTGGCAAAGTATGTGCCGTATGGACCCGTGGAAAAGGTATTACCCTATCTATTTAGAAGGGCAGATGAAAATACGTCAATAGCAGGTCAGAGTAGTAGGGAATATAGATTAGTAAAACAAGAACTGAGAAGAAGAAAGAACTCAGTCAATTAGAATTTAGATATGCAATTAAGCGAGCAGGAATTAGAAAGAAGGAAGTCCAGAGAGGAATTGATTCAGATGGGAGTGGATCCATACCCCGCAGCATCATTTGATGTCAATGTAACAACCGCTCATATTCTAAGGAATTATGATCGTCGACCTGACGATTACACGAACATATCTATTGCTGGCCGACTGATGAGCCGCAGAATTATGGGGTCAGCTTCTTTTGCGGAGATTCAGGATTCCTCAGGAAGGATTCAGATCTACTTGAGAAGAGATGACATTTGCGCAAATGAAGATAAATCATTGTACAATGACATTTTCAAAAAGAAGATGGACATCGGAGACATCATTGGGATTAATGGATATGTTTTTAAGACTCAGGTAGGTGAAATTTCGATCCACGTAACAAAGCTCGCCCTATTGACGAAGTCTCTTCGCCCACTTCCGATTGTGAAAGAGACAGAAGATGAAGATGGAAATAAGGTGCAGCATGACTCTTTTACTGATCCAGAACAGAGATACCGCCAGCGGTATGTTGATTTGATTGTAAATCCGGAGGTAAGGGAGGTGTTTATACAAAGGACGAAGCTGGTAAACTCCATTCGGGAATTTCTAGCTGGCATGGGGTATCTGGAGGTAGAGACCCCTATACTTCAGCCAATTTATGGTGGTGCAGCTGCCAAACCTTTCAAGACGCACCACAACAAGCTGGATATGACGCTGTATTTGAGGATTGCAAATGAGCTTTATCTCAAACGACTTATCGTTGGTGGATTCGAGGGTGTTTTCGAGTTTTCAAAAGATTTCAGAAACGAGGGGATGTCGCGATTTCACAATCCTGAATTCACTCAGGTGGAATTGTATGTTGCGTACAAGGATTACAATTGGATGATGAATGTGATGGAGGAGATGCTTGAAAAAGTAGCCATTGATTTGCACGGTGACACCGAGGTTCAAGTAGGAGAAAACCTTATTGATTTCAAACGACCATGGAAAAGACTGACCATGTATGAGGCAATTGAACATTTCACTGGAGTTGATATTTCTGAAATGGACGAAGCAGCCCTCAGGGCAACAGCTCACGAAATGCATATTCCCCTGGATGAAACGATGGGGAGAGGAAAGATCATTGATGAAATCTTTGGCGAAAAATGCGAACCATCCCTGATTCAGCCAACATTTATTACTGATTATCCCGTGGAAATGTCACCGCTTACGAAGAAGCACAGATCTAAAGAAGGACTTGTTGAGCGGTTTGAGGCTATTTGTAATGGCAAGGAAATCATGAATGCTTACTCCGAGTTAAATGATCCTGTAGATCAACGCGCTCGATTCGAGGAGCAGTTAGAGCTTGGTAAGAGAGGTGATGAGGAGGCGATGACTTTGGATGAAGACTTTCTGAGATCGCTGGAGTACGGTATGCCACCCACTGCTGGTGTAGGTCTGGGAATTGATAGATTATCGATGATCATGACGAACTCAAATTCTATTCAGGATGTCCTGTTTTTCCCACAAATGAGACCTGAGAAAAAGTCCAAAGCCGTTGACTTGACTGATGAAGAGAAACTTGTTCTCTCATTAATCCAAGATCGAATGGACTTGAACGAGCTAAAAAAGCAAGCTGGACTTTCTAACAAAAAATGGGATAAGTCGATCAAAGCACTACGTGAAGCGGAGTTGCTTATTGTAGAAAAAACAGATGAAGGATTGTTCGCAGAAAAGACTGATTAAGTCCTTTCAAAAAAGAAAATGCTCCTCCTAAGGAGGCATTTTATTATTCTAGCACTCATTTTTTGCAATATCAGTATATAGCTAGTATATCACGGGCTTTCTTAGAATCTTTTGAAGAAAGGGCTCATTAATATTGAGTCCCTCTTCATACTTGCTGATCGTCATGATCATCAGTATGTTACTGGCAGCCTGAAAGGGCTGCCTTTTTTGTGCCTCACGATCGCGAAAATCGGGATAGTAAAATCAATTGTCGTTTTTTCTAAAGCGTAGATTTAATGTAGCCTCATCACTTGTAACTCAAAGACTGCGAAGGCCTAGTATTGGGGGAACGTGATACTAAGGCAGAATCCTTTTTTAGAAACGGATTCAGGCGGCTCGAAAGAGCCGCCTTTTTTACTTCTGAAAAGAACCCTATCTAGTCATTTAATTCATTCGCTACATATCCTTTGGAATTTAGAAATCGCTCCAGTTCCAGCATATCAAAACCGTCGATCACGGAAAGCTTCAACACCTTTTCCCAGTCTTGCAGGTCAATGCTCCATCTCCGAATCTTTTCATGGCTGTCAAAGTACCATGCAACTCTATTCACATCATACATCGTGGCAATTGATGTGCTCAGGATGTGTACATCTTGCTCAACCGGCTTTTCTATCTTAAATAGCGTTTCCATTAGAATTGAATTCTGTATAAAACATCAGGGAAAAAACCAATCTGCTCTACCAGGTTGATTTCGTCTGTTACGCCATTGTAGCGACGAACAAATTCGTTTTTTCGATTTGAAACGTTTTGAAAATCAACAAAGAACTGGTGCGAAACTTTGTTCTTGTTAAGCCGCACACCAAACTTCACATCCCATCTAAAATACTGACCGTACCTTTCGCTAAATGCGATTTCTTCCATTCGAATTTCTCTTCCTGCATTTGCTCTTGTTGCCACTATATCGATTGGAGAGTAGGGTCTTCCTCCAGCAGTAGTGACTTTGGTGTCAAACGTCCATGCATTTTGGTTTGAGGCTCCAAATTTCCATTCTTTCCCAAGCAGAACATTCAAGACGTAGTTGTTATTGAATGCCGTGTTACGTTGAACTCCATCACTCCCTTTGTATTGCGAATCAAAAAGCGAAGTTGTGAATAGTAAGTAATAATCTCTGCTAAAAAATTTCTCGAGTGTAGCTTCCATTCCGTAGTTGTAGCCGGTTCCTTTATTTACCAGTGAACCCCTTTCCTCAAAGATGAAATCGGAGCCTTCATTTACGATGGAGTAACTGGAAGTTGTTTGCTCAATTGGAACGTCAAACAAACTTTGATAGTAAAATTCGGTTTTGAGTCTCCAATCAGTGCCAAGATTCTTATCGTATCCCAAAACAAAATGATGTGCTTTCATGAAATCTAAATCTTCATTTGTGGGAGACGTCACTCCGGGCGAAACCTCTTCCCGGAAGAATAGGATTGGCGCTGGTATTGCCTGACCATGCAATCCGTAACCAAGGCTCCATCTCTGAGTAGGAGTTCTTCTCCAGCTAATTGCTGCTCTTGGCTCCAACATAAAGTCATTTGTGAAACCATGATTTTGTGAATGCAACCCGAAGGTAGTCGAGAGATCGTCTGTCAATCTATATTCAGCCTGGGCGTACGTCTGAAGTAAATTATAGGATTGATTAAAGTCACGATTCAATAAGAAATAGTCAGGAATGGAATCGTTGTTCACGTCAGGAATGGTCACACGTTCATCTCTATCTTCACTAAAGATGTTCATGTCATATGTTTCATTCAACACTCCCGCTCGCAACGTCCATCTCGAATTGAGCTTGCTGTTCAACGTCGAGGTAACGGTGTATCTGTTTTCACGAGTATCAGAATTTGTCGCTCGATATTTTTTAATCAGTGCATCATTTTCATCTAAAATTCGGTTGTCTTGGATGTATTCATTTCCATTTGTGGAAGCTCCAAATGAAGTTTTGAGGTACGTATTTTTACCAAATCGGAAGGTATGAGCCAAGCCCAATAAACCGATTTCACTTTCAACAAAAGCATCGACATTTGGATCAGAGAAAAGATCGGTTTCATCCGTTTCTGCACCTAGAAAATCGATGTTGCTTTTACCGTAAATACCAAAGAGTTCCACTCGACCAAATTTGTAGTCACCGAGATTTACTTTGAAAGAAAAGTCTTGGAAGAAAGGGGTCGCGCTGGTTCCTGTTGCGGCCAGACTAGCTATTCCGTACCGGTAAGAAGTGAGAAAGGAGGCATTTCTCTCCCTATTAATTGGGCCTTCTGCCATGAACTCCAGCCCGGTGTATGCAGCCATTTGGCCTGTAAATTCGAACTTATCCGCATTTCCATTTCTAAACATGATGTCAAAAACTGCAGCGTTTGCGTTACCATATTCTGCTGGAAAAGCGCCTGTGAGGAAGTCCGATGTACGGAGCATGTTGGTGTTAAGGGCATTGACTGGGCCGCCTGTGGTTCCAAGTGTTGAGAAGTGATTTGGGGATGCAATAGGGATACCTTCTATTCGCCAAAGCAGGCCTGTTGGAGAGTTTCCTCTCACAACAATATCATTTCTGGCATCGTTTGTTGAACTCACTCCAGCGTAGGATGCTGCCAGTTTGGCTGGATCATTCCTTCCTCCGGAAAACCTCGTTACTTCCTCGATGCTGAAGGTTCGAGCACTGACCTTAGCAAGATCATTAATAGGAAGGTCTTTATCTGCATCTGCCGTTATTACTACTTCTTGTAGTTTTTCTACAGATTCTTCCAAGAGCAAATTGAGAACTACCTCTTTACCCGCCGTGACCAAAACGTTTGGTATTGTGATAGTTTTATACCCAATGTACTGAACCGAAAAAACTTGCCTGCCGAACGGTACATTCTCGATTCTGAAGGTACCATCTATATCAGTGATAGAACCCTGTATCGGATCAGATCCAATCAGTGTTATTGTGGCTCCAATAAGTGGGTATTCAGCTTGCGAATCTAGAACCTGCCCTTTCACAACCTGATTTTGCCCAAATGCTGCACCTAGTGAGAAGCTGAGAAAAACGAAGCTGATGACTTTTAGAGTGATAGTCTTCATGATAGTTTGATTTTTAGTTTCCAGCTAAACTATCCGTACCACTTGCACATATAAAGAAGTACCAGTGTCAAACAGGATTTATGCAAAGCCAACTATGGTTTTATCAAATTGAACTTGATTATTTCCCCGATGATTTGGAAATTGGATTGAATAGAGATATTCCCTGCTTCAATGGGTCATTTTTGGAGTTGAGTTGGGTTGGCTTTTAGCCCGCTGACACCTTTGTCTATCTTTATTTTTTAGAATGAAACTACGAGAGATACATATCAGGTGGATTGGAATTCCAATAGTGGCCTGGCTTGCTACGGCAGTCTACGACAACCATATGCCGGAATCGACCTATCTGTATAGGTATTTTATGTCGTTTTGCTTTACGGCTTTGTACTGGAATGGTGCTTATCTAATCATCAAATATTTCAGAAGGAAATTCCCGGAGCTTACTGGAACACAGAAGCGATTGATTTTTACGGATCTTTCATTGCTAGTTTGGTTGTCTTTTGGTGGGACTCCACTCAAACTGTTCTTTGAAATTGAGAAATGGACAAACGTTTTTGATTGGCAGGAACAGTCTGAGTTCATGCCTTTCAACTTTGTAGCTGGCTTGGTCATAACGCTATCATATGAGGCGTTTTACTTTTTCGAAAAATGGAAGGAAACGTTCAGGCAGAATGAAGAATTGAAAAACAGACAGATAAGAACGCAGTACGAGGTGCTTCAAAACCAAATGAGTCCTCATTTTCTATTTAATAGTTTGAATACACTTGCATCAATCATTCCCGAGGATTCTGAAGCCGCAGTTTCATTTACCGTTAACCTCTCAGACGTTTACCGGTACATCCTTCAAAAGAAGGAGCGAGAACTAGTGACATTAAGCGAAGAAGTGGATTTTGTAAAGTCTTACCTCTTCCTTTTACGGATGAGATTCCCAGACAACCTGACATTTGAATTTGATATTGAAAAGGAATTTGAAAAACTGAGTATTCCGCCTCTGACCTTGCAAATGCTTATTGAGAATGCTATAAAGCATAATGTGATCTCAAAATCTAAGCCGCTCCATATTGATATTTACATTGATAATGGAAAATCTATTGTGGTGAAGAACAATTTGCAAAAGAAAGAATCTCTGGAAAAGTCAACGAAGACCGGTCTTGAAAATATCAAAAAGAGATACAGTTTTCTTGGTGGTAAGAAAATCGACGTTATTTCAAGTACCAGTAATTTTATGGTTGCTGTCCCACTCATCGACGTACTTGAAGAATCTGATCTGAATCTGACATGAAGGTATTAATAATTGAAGACGAGGCACCCGCTTTTCGCCGACTGCAGAAGATTCTTTCTGAAATAGATCCAGCAATTGAAATCGTAGAAGTGATGGATAGCGTAGAGGACTCGGTTAAATGGCTGAGCAACCATACCTGGCCGGATCTGATCTTAATGGATATTCAAATAAGTGATGGACTTAGCTTTCAGATCTTCGATGAAATTAAAGTGGAATCTCCCGTCATTTTTACTACTGCTTTCGATGAGTACCTATTGAAGGCATTCAAAGTAAACAGCATCGATTACATACTCAAGCCCATAAAGAAAGAAGACGTTGAGCAAGCTCTTGAGAAGTATAAGAATCTTACCAGGAAGTCCTCAAATGAAATAGATATCTCAAGCTTGATCAAGCAGATTTCGCTGGCGGAAACTTCTTATAAATCTCGATTCTTGGTGAAGCAAGGAGATAAGATGTTGGCAATTAGAACCGAAGATGTTGTCTGCTTTCAGTCAAAGCACTCCGTGGTTCACATTGTGACGAAGCATAATAAGACATACCTTTCAGATCTCACTTTGGAAGAGCTCGTAAATCAATTGAATCCCAAAAATTTTCACAGAGCCAATCGACAGTTTCTCATAAACGCTGACTTCATCAATACTGTTCACAAACATTTCAAAGGGAAACTACTTGTGGAAATGAATCATTTTTCAGAGGAGCAAATCCTTGTAAGTAGCGAAAAAGCAACTGCATTTAAGAACTGGTTGGATCAGTGAACAATTTTAATTCCCCTCCTCGGAGGGGTTAGGGGTGGGTTTTCAGTCACTTACTAATCAGCACCAAGTGCCCTAACTCGCTCTCTCAAGGGAGGATGAGAATAGTGCACAAAGACATATGCAGGATGGGGAGTAAGATTCGACAAATGATCTGAGCTTAACCTTTTTAGTCCTTCAATCAACGGTTCGGCCTGATAAGTGGTTTTTGCGTAGTTGTCTGCCTCGAACTCATTCTTACGGCTCATGATATTTCCTAAAATTCCAATGATCGTTGAGATGGGAGAATATAGAATTCCGAAAGCGAGCATATTTAGATGGAGCGCAGAAGTCTGCCCGCCCATTGCCCAACTCACCTCAGAATTAAATGCCATGAGGGAAAATAAGTAGAGCATAAATCCCATCAACCCAATGCTGAAAATAGTACTGAAAATGATGTGCTTCTTTTTATAATGACCCACTTCATGAGCAAAGACGGCTGTCAATTCTTCCACTGAGTGTTTTTCAATCAAGGTGTCAAATAGCACCACTTTTTTCTTTCTTCCAAGACCTGAGAAAAACGCATTGCCCTTGCTAGACCTTTTGGAGCCATCTAGTACAAAAATGTTTTTGAGAGGGAAATTGACTTTATTGCTATACTCTTGAATGGAACTTTTTAGCTCGCCGTCCTCAAGGGGGTTCAACTTATTGAATAGGGGAAGAATTAGCGAAGTGTAAAACATGTTCGCAAAAAGCATGAAGCCTGCGATCACCGCCCAGAAATACAACCAGAAATTACCGCCCATGAAATTTACCATATAGATAAAGACAGCCAGCAATAGGCCACCAATAATTATGGTTAGGACGTACCCCTTTATTTTGTCTAAAATGAAGGTCTTTACTGTTGTTTTATTGAATCCGTATTTTTCCTCGATCACGAATGTTCCATATAGTGAAAACGGAATACCAATCACATCGGAGATGACGAAAAGTATGCCGAAAAAAATGAGCGTTGAGAGCATGTCGAGAGGGGAGAACGTCCTTATCCAATCGTCAATTACTCCAAACCATCCAAAGTAGATGGCGCAAAAGGTGATGATAAAACTGAAGGAGGCTGAGAGAATGGCAAAACGCGAGACCTCAGCCTGATACCGCTGTGATTTGGAATATTTTTCCTCATCGTAAATTCCATCCAATTCTGGGGGAATGGGTTTCTTCGAACTCTGTCGATTAAGATAACTAAGTACACGCTCGAGGACGAAGTCAAAAGTTATGATTCCCAAAAGGATGTAAAGAATAGATTGTTCGGTCATCTTAGTTTTTTAGTCCGGCATCTTTTTAGAATGGCCTTCATATTGTTCACTTGTATCAACAGTTTTCATTGTTATAGTTCCGTTGCATTTACTTTATCATATTCATCATGTGTGCCTATCCACCTAACATACACTTTATTGGAAGTATAAATGACAATTACTTTAAAAAATAAACGGAATAGGGCACCTGAGTCTTTGGACGTCTGCTGCAGGTTTCAAGGGATCGGAAAGTGAGAAGGAATAAGTAATTGAAATTTCGTGCGCACCACCCGTTCCGATACCTAAATCAGAAATGGTGTAATCGTAGCTATAGCCGAATGTTGCACGCTTGTTTTCAATACCAATCATAAAGATAATTGCCTCACTGTTAGCAATCCCATCCTCGTTTTTAATAGGCAGTCCTCTATACCATAACCCAACGAGCATTGGTGAAAAGGTAACATAAGCACCAAGGTCCAACTGATCAAAATCTCCTTGTGAACGATAATTGAATGATGGGGTGAGACTATACTCTTTTGTGGTTCGCGTTTTCGACGGACCAAACGGGATTCGATAACCACCGTGCATTGATACCCTCCTTGGAAGTGGAGCATTTCCTCCTGCAATCGATTGATTCGGTTCTGTTACATGGTGAATGGCAGCACCAAACCATAGGCTTGGGCTGTAGAAAATTCCTCCAAAAGACAGATCAAAGAATTTCGCACTAAATCCAGTATTAAATATTTCCGACGTACTTGGATTGATTTGACCCGTATTGTCAAACTGATCGCCAAATGTGAGTTTATCAAAGTCAAGATCGCGGATCGTATAAGCCGCCTGTATTCCTGGCCTAAATGTCCATTTATGATTTAATGTCAACTGATAAGCATACTGAAGCCCAACAGTAGTGGATCGGAGTCCAGCGATTCCCTCACGGTCGCTGGTGAATAAAAGCCCAACGCTACTTTGGTAATCTTGAAAATGATTATCGATATAAGCAGAAAATGTTTCAAAATTAGCTTCAAGGTTTGGCCACTGAGATCTGTAATTGATTCCCATGCGACCTTTTTGGTTTATCCCAACGAGACCGGGATTCAAATAAAGCGGAGCAGCATAATATTGCGAAAATTGAGGGTCTTGAGCCATCAAAGTGTTCTCTGAATAAAGAGAACCTAACAGAACGATTAGAATCAAAACCTTCTTTAGCATTGTAAAAAGTGAGATTTAATATCAGAAAGCAAATTAGATAAATAATACAAATTGAATCGAGATTAGTTCTTTAATGTAAGTAATCAAACGAACATTCGCACGTTTGTATTTTAACGGTATTTTTACAGAAGTTGTGTATGAACAAGGACATCCGGATGATTCTGAACCCCTATTTTGCTAAGAACGTGAGAGTTTTACTTGCTTTACTTCTTGTATTGGGCGGTTTTATCCTAAATGCGCAACGAATAACGGAGACTCGCTGGTATTTTGGGAATTCCCAAGAAAACTTGGTTTTTGATAGAAATGGCAGAGATGTCTACCTCGAAACAACCCAGTCAACTCCATTTGGCAATGCCGGGGCAGTAACTATCACGGATCAGTTTACAGGAAATCTTTTGTTCTATTCAGATGGAACACAAGTCTTCGATGCCTCGCACGCCTTGATACCTGGGGGAACAGGATTAATTGGAAACCCAGCAATAAACTCTCCTGCGGTAGCAACACCTGGGAACAATCCTGGCGAGTATATGATTTTCACTAACCCTGGAACCAGTGCTCCCAATGAAATTCAATTTTCTGTGGTGGATATGAACCAGGTTGGGAACGGATCTGCTCAATTTCCTCTGGGTGATGTCGTAGGAGGTGTCAATCAAGGCACAGGACTCAACGATCCTTCTGAGGCGATGACGGTAATTCCACTTGGTGATGGTGAAACATTTTGGCTACTGACACAAGATCGAAACACTTTCGAAATAAGAGTGTCTGAGATCAATAGTGGAGGGATTGTCGCTACGGTTAACTACGATTTTACCAGTGCAACAAACCCAGGATTTCAGGCCTCACATTTCGCCTTCAATCAAGATTCCTCCTGGTTAGCTGTTGCACCTCAACTTCCCAACAGGAATATTTGGTTTCTTACATTCGATGCAGGTACAGGAGTACCGGCATTTGATCATCAACTTCTGAGTACGGGCTTCAATGACGGTGCTGGTGAATCTGTCTATGACGTAGAATGGTCGGGAGACGGTTCGAAATTGTATTTCTCTCGCTTTGGGGGAACGGGAGATGTGGGGAATATCTATCAGATAGATTTCAATGATACCACTGAGGTAGTAAATTCTGTGCTAGCAAATCCAATCAATAGAAGCTATGGCCTTAAGAGAGCAATAGACGGGAGAATCTATCATTTGTATCAGGAGACCAGTACCTCTGCTTTTGAGTTGGGTAGGATCAATCTTCCCGATAGTACCGTTGATTCTGTTGCTTATCAGCAAGTGATTTTCCCAGATGATTTTGTTGCTCAGCAATTTCCTGAATTCACTCCCGCTTACAATTTCACGTTTGACACACTCAATTTCGATTA
>JBDWQX010000065.1:0-13797 GCA_039986395.1 Cyclobacteriaceae bacterium | reverse complement strand
CATTGAGCCCCGAGCCAATCATCATAAGGGCTCGTCTGGTTTCTTCCAGTGCTTGTTGAGGATCGTCTACTGCAAACGGATCTTTCTGGGACTCCTGCAGCACTAGTGCAGCAGTAATCAGCCCAACAGCTATGGTCGCAGCTGCCGAAAGCCATGTCCTTTTTGAGTTTTTTCGCACCTTTTGATCAAACGTCACCTCTTGTTCTTTTTTTAAAAACCTGAAGTAGTCCGATTCCTTTGACAATGCTGGGTTGTTTTTGAAATGCATCTTCACTCTCTTTTCCTCGTCGAGCGTGGTTTCTCCACTCCAATACTTTTCAATCAGCTGTTCAATTGGCGATTCCATAGGCATCTATTTTTTGCATGGCATCCTTTACTTTCTTTCGTGCTCTGTGAATATTGACTTTGACATCACTTTCAGTCAGAGCACATGTCTCCGCTATCTCTTGGTAGCTCAATTCCTCCACCTCTCTTAGGTGAAAGACCTCACGTTGCTTTTCGGGTAGCGTTTGCAAAACATCTCTTAACCAAACCATTTGGTCGGAAGTGATGGTTGCTTGATCTGCAGAACTTGAAAACTGTAAGTTGACAATTCTTTCATCCAGATCTGTATACCTGTCTCGACGCAACGTTTCAATGCATCTATTTCTCACGATTCGAAAGGCCCATGCATTGGCTTTTTCTATTTTAGGTAAATCGTGACGAATGTTCCAAATCTTAGCTAAGCAATCCTGAACTACATCTCGTGCAGTCTCGGGTTCACGTACGATCGATAACGCGTATCGATACATGCCATCCGAGGCAGGAAGAATTAGGTCGTTGTATAATTTGGTAGACATTCGAAGAGATGACGCAGGTGTATTGGAAAAGTTACACAAAGAGTTTCAGAAAATAGAAGATCAGCGAATAGTAGTCAGTGCCAGTCGGCTATATTAATCCTTGGTGAACCATTTGAATGCCCTATTCCGAGCGTTGTGGCCAACTATTTCACCAGTTATTTTATTTGTGGTCATGGCATCACTTTTTCCATTCGTGCCGCCAATCAGCACCCACTCCAAATTTTCCTTTAGAGTGATTGTGTAGTTTATGAAATTTGGTGTTTGGCCGTAGATCGGATCAATTTGACCGACTACAACAGAGTCCTTCATAATCGTCAGAAACGCGGCATCAGCCACGTGTTCGACCCTTCCAGAACTCCAAGCTAAGCGAATTTCTTTGCCGTCTCTGACAGCCTTAATCAAATCATCAATCTCACCATCGATACCTATTCCACTGTCATCATTTGCGTAGACAAGCCTCCAATTTTCTTGGGCTTCTGCTCCAATGCCAATTAGTAGTAGCATGAAAAGGAAGAGACATCTTGTGATCATAGGTTAAATTTTGAGGGTAAAAAATGTTTGAGAAAGGTACAGATGCTAGAACCGAACGATCTAATGAATTTGTCTCTTTAACAAGATTTTAACAATTCCTACTTGAGATAGCGAAGCCCAACCGTCAAATCAATTCTAGACACATCGAAAGCAGTTCCAGTAATGGTGCCAGCTGGGACATCAAGTTCGTTGATCCGTGCGATGGTAAGCCCTAAATTAATGCCAGCTGCAAAAGCAGAATTAATACTGAAATCATAACCCATCTCCAGGGCGATTCCTATGGTCTCTCCTCTCTCAAAGAAGTTCTGGCCATCAATAGTGCCATCATCTCTGTAAGAGAGGAGGCCTCCTGAAATAAGGTAGTGTACCTCTCCCGACTCCCGTCCAGGACGCCCCATCAAGACAGATAGCGCTAAAAACTGAAAACGGACATGTTCTTTAAAGTGAAATCCACTGGAGATATCATCCACCTTGGTGGAAATTCTATTGTACTTGACACCAATTCCCACACTACTCCAAACCATGTAGTGCAGCTCGCCTCCAAAATTCCAGAGTGTTCTAATTTGCTTCGTATAGGATTTGGGACGTCCTTCATACCCACCAAATTGGTAGGTGAATCCTGTATTGAGTCCTACTCTCAATTTGTGAGAATCAATGGGTTCACCAAATCGTGCCAGGACATCTTCATCTTTTTTCTCAACGGGATTGTTAATTGTTGGTCCTGACTCTTCCTTCTGAAAATAGGAGAGTACATTGTCCTTTTCAATCCTAGATCTGATAGGTCCTGTGCTGTCGTCAATCTGGAAATGAATATAATCTGAGGATATTCGAGTGATCTTACAAATGATTGTATCTCCAGCCTTTGTAATAATCTGGTCTTGCCCATTTGCGACAGCGCAAACAACAAGGAGGAGCAGGATGGTTACTATTTTTTTCACGCGTTATGTTAGGAAGTCTAAAATATGGCCTGAATTTTGAATATCGATTAGTTTCACAATAAATAACAACAATGAAAAAGGTTTTCCTAGTACTAACGCTATTTAGCTCATGTTTCGCATTTAGCCAAGAGAAGGCAAACATTCACAATGTTCCTTATATAGAGGTGACTGGAGAAGGAAAAGTGGAGGTGTCTCCGAATGAGGTGTATCTATCGATCTTCATAAATGAAGAAGATCGTGGCAAATCGTCGATGGAAAAACTCGAACGTGACATGCTTTCCAAGCTAGAAGGCTTAGGTGTTGATGTCGAGAAACAAGTAAAGGTTTTGAATTTCAATAGTGGCTTTAGGAACCGAGTGCTTGGGCAAAAAATTAATACTTCGAAGCGATACGAACTGATGCTTAAAGAAACAAAACGCGTACCAGCTGTATTTGTTGAGTTGGAGAAACTAGGCATTTCGAATATTTACGTTAGCCGAGTTGATCATTCGGGCAGAGAAAAACTCGAACTTGATGTCAAGGTTGCAGCAGTGCGATCAGCTAAGGAGAAAGCGGTGAGAATGCTAGAGGAACTTGGGAAAACCGTCGGCGATCCACTTTATATCCAAGAAAGGAACAACGGATACTACCCGCAAAATGATGTTGCAATGCGAGGGGCTTCAAATTTTTCCGTTCAAGAGGAATCAGCTCCAGATCTTGACTTTAGAACAATAACGTTGCGTTACAGTGTGCAGGTGAGGTTTTCGATTGACAACTGACTAAATATTAGTCGGAAAGGACGTTGGTGACAAACGTCGACTTCATCACCAACCATAGTAGTAAAAAGACAATTGCCCATTTCAAATAGATGGTGTAGAAGTCTGTGGTATCCTTATATCTGGTCTCCTTAATTTCCGCCTTTTCCAACCTGTCGATTTCTTCAAACACCTGAATTAACGCTTCTTTGTCTGATACGCGGTAGTACTTTCCATTGCCGATATCTGCGATCTCCTTCAGCGTAGTTTCGTCAAATGTATTCTCCACATACCTTGTTCTTCCAAAAAAGTCAGTTCCATACGGAACTCTTCCTTCCTTGCCAATGGCAATTACGTAGATTGTGATGTCATAAGCGGATGCCAACTTTGCTGAAGTGATCGGATCAATATTTCCGGCGGTATTGTCTCCATCGCTCATGAGTATCATCACCTTGGACTCAGACTCAGATTCACGCAGACGATTTGTGCTTACGGCCAACGCGCTACCAATCGCAGTTCCTCGGCTTTCAATTAAATCGAAAGAGATGTCGTCTATGTAGGTGTATAGGAGATCATAATCTGTGGTAAGAGGTGACCTGGAATAGGCGTCTCCTGAAAAAACAACCAACCCTATTCGATCTTGAAAGCGACCCCCAACAAAATCTCTGGCTACTTCCTTGGCAGCTTCGAGTCTGTTTGGTCGGAAGTCCTCAATTTGCATCGATTGTGATATGTCTACTGTGAGCATGATGTCAATGCCCTCACTCCACTGCTCGGTTTGTTCGTTGGTTGTTTGTGGTCTTGCCATACCGACCACGATCAGAATAAGGGCGAGTAGGAAAAAGATTGCTGGGATGAATCTAAGGTAGCTGATGGCATCATTTTTAAGATCAGCCTTAGTTAATGCTATTGGCAGCTTTTGCCTAAATTTTTTCATCAGGAGCCATCGAAGAATAAACAACAGTGGAATTAGTGGAATCGCATAAAACCAGGCAGGGTTTTCCCAGTCAAAACTTTCCAGTCTTGACAAGGTGAACCAATCGAAAGACAGCCAGCTATTTTCCATCTCTAATCTCCTCTACTTTTTTATTGTATCTATATTGGGTGAAATCTTCGATTTGCTGAAAATCTTGGAAGATTGTTTCGGTGTCCCTTTTCCCATACACCAATCGGTCGATCGAGTGAAGTGGTTTTGCTAACTCCTTGGCGGATGATTCTGCCAAAATCTCTTTGGTAGTCAGTTTTGTAAACGGAATCTTATCCAAACGTTCCTGATATCTTTTCCAGAAGAAAAGTGCTTGCTCAGCGGTGCTTGACTCAGGGTTGGATTTTAGATTGTTAATATACCCCGCAAGTTGTTCTGAGAATTTTTCGTAGTCTTTCCGTAATTTCCTCAACTTGATGAAGCGCAACATCCTCTTACCGAAAATCAACAAGATTAGTAACACCACAAAGATGAAGGCACCAATAATGATGTACATCAGGGGGAAATTGAACAACGTATTGACAGACTCGTAATTGGTATTTGCGATCAGCTGGGTGGTATCAGAAACGATAGGGGCCAATTCAGTCAGTACTATTGAGTCGATACCTGTAAGGAGTACAGTGGAATCCAGACCATCCAAAATGACCGCTGGCAAGGCCAAGTATTGAACAAGGTCTACTTCATACGATTGGATGGAGTACACTGTGCTATCAAAGGCTATGCTCCCTTCGGATTTTGTTGGAAAGAAGGTCTTTGATGAAAATTCAAACGGCGAAAAATCGTACAAACTATCAGGGAATACCATCTCCTGATCAGCAGGATAGGTAGCGGTGATCCAGAAATTGATGTCTTGACCTATCAGGAGGCTATCTTCTACAAATCCACCGTTTACCTTGATCTCCTGTGAAAAGACCTTAGTAGAAAGAGAAAGTATAAGAATAATTAAAAATCTACCTCGGCCGCCTTGCATTACTTCTATTTCTGTGTCTAAATAGTTTTATGAGTTTGGGAACGTAATCATCTTCCGTGGCAATGGACACGTAATTCACGTCATTTCGTTTGCAGAAGATTTCGAGGGATTCTTTGTTTTCACCTTGTGTTTTGCTAACCACCTCTTTGAATGCAGTCGATGAGGTATTTAACCATATTGTTTTCTCAGACTCCTTTTCGTACAACGGAACTATTCCTAAGTTTGGCATTCCACTTTCACGTTTGTCTGAGACATCAACTACAACCAAATCATGTTTTCGTCCCAGTCCTTTTAATGACTGTGTAAAGCCTTCATCAATAAAATCAGAGACAACAAAAACTACCGTCTTCTTTTTGAGAAGATTGAGTACGTATTTGATTGCCCCATTGAGGTCAGTCTTTTTTGATTTTGGCTTTAGTTGAAAAAGACGATTGACGATCTCATATGCGTGTTTCAGTGTTTTTCCAGGCTTTACATAATCTTCTACTCGGTCTGAGTAAGTGAGTACGCCAACTTTGCTTCCTTCTTTGGTTGCCGAAATTGAAAGCAGTCCGGTGATCTCTTTTGCAAGGTCAATTTTCTGCCTCTTGTCCTTTCCAATTTCCTGTGAGGCCGAAACATCCACCAGAAAGAATACTGTTTGTTCTTTTTCTTCAATGTAGGTTTTCACGAAAGTGCCTTGACCTTTGGCTGTAACCCTCCAGTCAATCGATCGAATATCATCACCCCATTGATACGGTCGCACGTCATCATACTCAAGACCTGCGCCTTTGAAAATAGATCGAAAATCTCCCTGCATTTGAGAGTTCAACGCCTTCCGAATTCGAATGTCGTACCGCCTAAGTTTCTTTAGAATATCTTTCATTTGATCATCCTAATATTCAATTGGCATTAAAATAGCTACTGAATTTACGTGTGATATATGATCTTTGTGTTTGAACTTCAAAATTATACTCATCAGATAATTCTAACTCGTAGTGAAAAAGTTTTTTTTGACCGTTCTTGTAATAGTTTCAGCATGTTCCACTGGAAACGAGGTTCCTGAAGACCTAATTCCGCAAGATCAAATGGTATCTGTCCTTGTAGAAGTGCACATGCTTGAATCCAAAATCAAGAATCTATCGATTCGCCCGCTGGACTCGGCGAAAGTAGTTTATGATCACTACGAAAATCTGCTTTTTGCAGATTTTAACATTACTCAGGATCAGTATGAGCGTAGTTTCAATTATTACATTGAAAATTTGGATGAATTCAAGGATGTCTATACCACCGTAGTTGATACCTTGATGCAGCGTGAAAAAATTTCTAAGGATTGAAACTGTTTCCGAAGGATATTGAGGGAAATCTGGGCTTTGTTGAGATCAGAGAACTGCTGCAAAAGTCCTGTCAAAGTCTGAGAGGCGAAGCATTAGCTGGAAAATGCAGTCCTAGCGATAAAGTAGCTTTGGTTTCCAAATGGCATTCTCAAACTAGAGAGATGCTTAGACTGCTTGGGGAGGATAAATCCAAAGTTGAATTAAGATTTCCAGATATTGATGAGTATTTGATCAAGGTTAAAATTCCAGGATCGTGGCTTGATCCTGCAGATTTTCATGAACTCAAAATCGGTGTTAGCACCTTGTCCAGTTGGGCGCTCTTTTTCTCACAGCATCAGGAGGATTACCCAGAGTTGTCTGCTCTGTCTTCAAATTTCTCTATTGATTCGTCGCTTACACCGATTATAAACAAAGCAATCGACGAAAAGGGAGCGGTTAGAGATTCAGCTTCCCAGCAACTTTTGGAAATCAGAACGCAAATTTCAAAGTCTGAAAGAGCCGTGCGGTCAGCGATTCAGAAGGTTCTTAAAAAAGCCAAGACAGATCAATTTACCGAAGAAGACAGTTCACTAACTGTTAGGGACGGCAGACTGGTCATCCCTCTTAAAGCGGAGTTCAAAAAGAGAATTCCGGGTTTTGTGCATGATGAATCAGCGACTGGGCAAACGGTCTTTATTGAGCCCGGAGAGGTCTTGGATCTAAATAACGAAGTGAGAGAGTTGCAGTATGCTGAGAATAGGGAGGTTATCAGGATCTTGGTCGGACTCTCAGATTTGGTTCGTGAAAATTTGGATAACCTTAAAAAGGGAACGGGCCTTCTCGAAAAATTGGACTTCATTTATGCAAAGACAAAACTTGCTGAGTTGTTAAATGCGATTGTCCCTTCGTTCACAAAAGAAACGGAATTCAGTCTTATCAATGCAATTCATCCGCTGTTGTACCTTACACACAAGGGCTCAGGTAAACAGGTGGTTCCTCTCACTATTTCCCTTCGAGCAGAACAACGAATTTTGATTATTTCAGGCCCAAATGCTGGAGGAAAGTCAGTGGCATTGAAGACTGTTGGCTTGATTCAGTACATGTTTCAATGTGGTCTTCCTGTTCCAGTGAGCGAAGAGAGTAGTCTTGG
Source organism: Cyclobacteriaceae bacterium (assembly GCA_039986395.1). GTDB lineage: Bacteria > Bacteroidota > Bacteroidia > Cytophagales > Cyclobacteriaceae > Ekhidna. The sequence goes on along the minus strand of JBDWQX010000065.1, from coordinate 6,355 downwards.
ATTCTTTACCAATTTATTTCTTGATATTGGGGACGCACAGTCGATTGAAGATGATCTGAGTACTTACAGCTCACATTTGACTTCAATGAAGCATTTCTTGAAGTTTTCAGATAAAAAGACGCTTTTTCTAATTGATGAATTTGGAAAAGGCACTGAGCCTCAATTTGGTGGGGCTATTGCGGAGTCCGTCCTCAGGGAAATAAATAAAAAGGGAGCATTAGGGATTGTAACGACGCACTACCAGAATTTGAAGAATATGGGGGAGAAGGAGCAGGGTGTTGTAAATGGAGCAATGAAATACAACCTTGAGGCACTTGAGCCATTGTTTGAATTGGAAATTGGAAAACCAGGGAGCTCATTTGCATTTGAGATAGCTGCGAAAATAGGCTTACCTGATGCTATTATCACTGCTGCTAAATCTAAGATTGGTCGCTCACAAGTAGATTATGACCAACTACTTAATCAACTGGAAAGAGAAAAAGCGAAATTTGAGAGGCTCACGGGAAAGCTAGACACTGACAAAAAGAATTTGATCAAGGTCCGTAGTGAATATGAGGACGTCCGCAAGATGCTCGACGTAGAAAGGAAGCAAATTCTAAAAGATGCCAAGCAGGAAGCGAGTCGAATTCTGAAAGAAGCCAACAAGGATGTCGAGCGTGTGATTAGGGAGATTCAGGAGAGCAAGGCCTCGAAGGAGAAGGTGAAGAAATTGAGAGATGAACTGGAGCTCAAAAAAGGCAAGCTAGGAGAGGAGGCTATTTTAGTCTCGAAGAAGCCACAAGCTACAAGAGGAAAGCTTAAGGTTGGAGATAGTGTTAAGATGATTGGGCAGGACACGGTGGGCGTGGTAAGGAAAGTAAAGGGCAAGCAGGCAGAGGTCTCGTTTGGCTCCCTAAAGTCAATTGTCTCTATTGAAAAACTAGAAAAAACGGAAGCAAATCAAAAACAGCAGCAGCATCAAAGAAGAGTGAGGAAGTTGGGAATTGATGTAAGCAGTAAAATAGCCTCCTTTAATCATGAGCTAAGCTTGTTAGGGATGCGAGCCGATGAGGCTCTGGGAAAAATAGCGTCCTACCTTGATGAAGCACTTCTGGTTGGAGCAGAGGAAGTGAGAATTGTTCACGGGAAAGGGCATGGTGTTCTGCGGGAAATTGTGAGAAACTATGCCAAAGACCATCCTTCCGTGCAAAGCATAAGTAACGAGCACGCAGACCGAGGTGGTGATGGAATTTCGATTATTAGTTTAAAGTAGAGTAGTTTGTCAGTGTTTGAGTGATCAGTTATCAGTTTTAAAATTCCCAACATAACCACCTCATGAATCAATATACGAAAGCTCAGTTGGCGCTTAGGAATGGCATTGAAAAACCTGAGATATGGATTGCTTACGGAGGAGTCATTTACGATGTTACTACTTCCAAACTTTGGCATGATGGTAAACACTACGAACATTGGGCTGGGCAGGACTTGACTGAAGAACTATCTGATGCTCCGCATGATACAAGGGTATTTGAAAGGTTGAAGGTTGTGGGGAGGTTGCGAGTGTGATGGATGTTTGGAATGTCAAAAATTTGTTTACTGCATAATTGCTAGCCTTTCCGCAATTTCCCAATCCAATTTAGTGAAAAGGCCAATGGAAGAACGTTGATCCATAACGATATGACCAACCTTTCCAGTAATCATCTCGCTACTTTTTAGAAATGCACTTTTTGTCACTGCATTTGTTCCGCCTACTTGCTTAAACAAGGCTTCCCGTTCAAGTTTTGTGTGCATATCCCGCTCGAGAATAGGATGCAGACCGTCTCCATGGTGTTGATAGAAAACTGAATTATCGGCACGAACACCAATGATCGAATCTGAACCGAAGACCATCATGGTGTTTACAACATCATCAATTTTATAAGCTTCAACAAGTGGAAACTCCAGCGTTAGTACAAGTATTGCTTCAAAAGCGAGGTTCTTTGCAATCTGGTCACGGACGATTTCGGAAATAGTCGGATTCAGACTTTGATTGTATCTAGCCTCAGCTTTTTCACGATGGTGAAATTCAATCTTAACTTCTGACTTGTATTTTTTAAGCAAAGTGTTTACTTCCAAGTCTGGTGAGCTCACCACCAGATGTTTTATGTTTTTGGATTTTAATACTTGCTTGATCTTTACTTCTAAAAGATTCTCTCCTGCTATTGTTTTGAAGGCAAGATCTTGTTCACCACCTCTTATTGGAATAATAGCTAGTGTGCTTGTATTTATAGCCTCTTGTTGAATGAAATCAGCATTTATCTGTGCTCTGGTGCCCAGAATCTTCGTCTCGTTTCCTGTTAGATTACTGCCATGTTGGCGGTAGTAGAACAAAGATTCTGAGACGTTGGCAATCTGATAATTCTTGGTGAACTTCACCCATAGTTCGTACCCATCCTGGCAATTGTAAGACTCATTGTATCCTCCAACCTCTTTGAGGTAGTCCAGTCTGATCATCGTACAAGCGCCGTGTGCAGGTTGGTCTAAGAGCTTCACATCATTTTCAAAATCATGCCTTTTTTCTTCCCCTAGAATCTCTCCGTTACTATCGATGTAAAAATAATCTGGAAATACAAGTCCAAGTTGAGCATCTGACTCCATCCGATCGCTCATGGCTTTCAATGCATTGGGGTGCAAAAAATCATCCGCGTCAAGTCTCATCAGATACTTGCCTTTGGCAGCTCGCATGGCTACATTGTTGGTGATGTTCAGTCCCTTATTTTGCTGATAAATAATACTAACTAAGGAATTCTTAGTGTATTGTTCAATTATGTCTTTGGAATCGTCGGTTGATCCGTCATCGATGATAATAAGTTCAAAATCATTCAGGAACTGATTTAGGACACTTTCTATGGCTTCTTTGATAAAGCTACCATAATTGTAGTTGGTGATATAAACTGAAACTAGAGGAGTCATTTTCGCATAGGAACACCAGCGAGTGTCAAGCCGTCGGCAAATCTTACTTCATCAACAAACTGCTGTAATTCAAGTTGGATGTCACCTGTTTTTGTCAGGACATCAAAATTTTCAATTTCGGAACCGATTTGCATAAATGTCTCATAAACATCCATTCCATAGTACCAGGCAGCCATCGGACTTAGCTTGTTTTTGTGATAGAGTTCTGCCGCAGACTCGTCTGTAAAGCACATAATATGCCCCATTGGATCAAGGTGCCGGATTACAGTATCTGACTTCACACGCTGAATAGCGGCACTAAGTGAATCCCATCTTGGTACTTTGGAGATTACAAGCCCGGTATTACTCTTTGTAATAATTTGATTTGCTGTCTCCAATATCTTTGAGGGATTAGGAGTGTGTTCCAAAAGACCCCAGAAAGTGACGATCTCGTACCCTTCGTAATCTTTCGCTGCATCAAAAAAATCTCTGCCATCTAATTCTATGTTCCAGATTTCCTTTGAAAAATTCCTACTTGATTCACTCAGTTCTATCCCATCCGCTTGTATACCTGCTCTACGACATGCCTCTACAAAATGTCCAGCTCCAGATCCAACGTCAAGAATCTTGCTGGGTTTTCTGCCATATGTCTTCTCGAAAAGACTGATTGTCCAGTCTCTCCATGGGACGGCGATGGTATTCAAACGGGACTCTGCTGCTACTTTGTCGGTGTATGTTGCTGCATACGTCACATCATTAAGATAAAAACCTTCAATGGCCGTTGTTGTGGGTCTTTTTAGGACATACACATGTGTGCAATTCCCACAGCTGGCGTATTCAGCTCCGTAAATGTTTGCTTTGACCGAGGCTTTGCTTGATGAAGCTTGACATACTGGACACGAATCAACATCCTCCAGGTTTTCGGGACGATAGATATCTTCCCTAGATTCTCGATAGTACTCTTGCTTGGATTTTATCGTATCAACGATACTCTTTTTCAATCCCAAAAGATCCGTCTTTTTACCTGGAAATATTTCAACATCAAATGATTCAGAGGCCCCGTTTTCTTCTCTTATCCATTGTTCAATCGCCACTGTATCAAGTCGCGACATCGGCATTTGTCTATTCCATCTCATTTTACTCAAAGTATTTCCAATCAAGTTTTTCGAATTTTTTTAGTGTTTTTGTCGTGGTTTTCCCGAGAAGGAGATCGAATTTATTTGCAGAAATTCCGTGATCAGGACGCAATATGGTAAAATCCTCCTCCTTGACCTTTGTGTTTGCCGGGATTTCTTTTGCGGGATAGACTGCTCTTCGAAAACTAACAACATGATCACCCTCAACCTCTAGAGGGACTTTAACGTCGTTCCCCTGCAAGTTTTCAATTTCATTTATCTTCTTAATTAAGCCTTCAACCTCATGTTTTGTCAAGGAAACTTTGTGATCTCTAAATTCTTTGCCATCGCGATCATCCGTGAAGTGAAATTCTAATATCCTGGCGCCCATGGCAACTGCTACTTCTAGCGCAAACGATCCTTCTGTGTGGTCTGAATATCCAATAGTGCAATTTGAGACGACACGGAGTTTTTCCATCACATTTAAATTAGCATCTCCGTAAGGGATTGGATACATGGCGGTGCATTGCAAAATTGCTATCGAACCTGTTGTCTGATAAAATGAATCAAGAGATCGGATATAATTCACTGCCTCAAGAACCTCTGCTTCAGTTGCAAGCCCTGTGGATAGCAGAATTGGTTTCTTAAGCGCGCAGATCGATTTGATCACTGGATAAGCAGTTAGGTCCCCTGATCCTATTTTGTAAAAATCCATGTACTGATCAATCCAGTCAAGTGCTCCAGTTTCCCAAACAGATGCTAGATATCCAACTTTGTTGTCCCGACACATTTTTGCTAGCTCTTTGTGTTGGTCTTCAGAGAGTTCAAATTTCTTGAAGTGTTTGTTTCTGTCTGGGCTTTCGATTGGATTGACTAACCCGTCTCCTGAGTAGATCTGAAACTTCACATAGTCAGCACCTGAATCAATGGCTAGCTTCGTTAGTTTTTTGGCGTATTCGAAATTCCCCTCATGATTGCCTCCAATCTCTGCAATCAAAAGTGGTCCATTTTTACCCTCCCAGATAGTACTATTCATTTGCGACCAATTTCACGATCTCTTGCCAGCTATATTCTGTATGCGGCTTGTCCATGTTGCGGAGTAGCAAAGAGACAAAATTTAAGTCTTCTTCGCAATCTAAAGCTAGCTTTAATCCATGTGCTGCCACCATAGACTCATTGTAGAAATACTTATACAGACCACTATCAGGATGCTCGTATAACCAGGAGGTAACATGCTCTCGATACGTTGGAGAATCAAAGCTATCCAGCAAATTCAAATAGAATGAGGTCTTTACAACTTCAACACTCATTCCGGTCGGGTACGTTCGGTTATTGACATTTGAGACGAAATCGTATTGACCATCTACCGCTATTTCTACCCCTTGATCGACAAGGCGAGCGTCGGTGAAAAGATTGTCACCGTTAACTCGGACGGCATATTCAAAATCATTCTGTTTGGCACATTGAGCAAATCTGTCGCTTACGTTTTCGAGAGAGCCTCGAAAAAGGTTGATTGAATTCTTTTGGCAGTATTCTGCGATGGGATCGTCTGATGCTGAAGTTGAAGTGGCTACTACAACACCTTCTGAATAGTCCGAATTTTCCAAACGTTCAAGAATATATGTCAAAACATATTTCCCCTCAATCTCTTTTAATATTTTTCCTGGCAGTCGCGATGAGTTGAAGCGACACAGCACAATGATCCCAATCTTCACTTTCTTTCACCTATTTTTTTGGCTGGGATTCCCCCGAAAATTTCGTAGGGTGCAATGTCCTTAGAGACGATAGCTCCCGCTGCTACGACAGCTCCATCTCCAATTTTCACTCCCTTTAAAATTTTAGCTCCGGTGCCTAGCCACACGTCATTTCCAATCTCTATTGGGCTAGTTTGATTGGGCTGCTCATTAATTAGTTGATCTCTATCTATTTCATGATCGCTGTCTACGAGATAGACAAACGGAGCTATCAGGCAATTGTCACCGATGATGATTGATTTAGATGAGAAAATAAATGTATGATACCCAATGGTGGTGTTTGATCCGATCTGCACCGTGGCGGTTTCGTTGCAAGGACACACTCTAGCTCCTTCCTTCAGGACAACATTATCCCCAATCGAAACATTTTGTGGATACCTGAGGACCTTGACGTTCTTTTCAATAAAAACTCCATCTCCGCATCTTCTTAATTTCTTCTGAAGTTTTGAAAGACGTCTTAGATGTTTTTCCGTGAACTTAAGGTGTTTTCTCAGCTGCTCATTTTTCATTGCTCGCTTGATTTTTCAAAGGCATCAATGTATGATTCTTTGGTCAAATTTAACACCTTCACGTTTC
>JBDWQX010000064.1:0-4963 GCA_039986395.1 Cyclobacteriaceae bacterium | reverse complement strand
TTGACGTTTGGCAGTTTGCTCTTTATTCGGGTTGTAGAAATGAAGAAATTCAAAACATAAGAGTAGAAGACATAAAGGACGATTACCTAGTGTGCAGAAACATCAAGGCTTCCAACCTAAAGGGATTTGACGTTTTTAGATATGTATTACTTACTGATGAATTACTAGCCTTAGTAAAAAAGCTTTCTGCTGATCTAAAATCAGATGACTATTTATTAGTCCCGAATGAAAGTAACCGTAGAAATGTTATGAACATTTCATCAAGAGCATTTTCACATTACACAAAAGCAATCTCTGATGAACCGTTAAGGTTCAAAGACTTACGAAATACTTATACCACCGAAATGATTCGGAATTTAGGTGCAACGATGGCAGAAGTTCTCGGTGATTTACATTCTGATTTTGCAACCACCAAATACCACTACCTCAACAAAGAAGAGATTTTCAAAGCCAACAAAGGAATTAGACTATTTGGAACGTCTGAAATCTGATATTTCACAGCATGGTTTCACAGCACAGTAGCATTATTTAATTCAAAAACCCCAGATAGACTCAAATTGAAGGGTTTTCAAAGTGGAGTCGGAGGAACTTGAACCTATCTCATAAAACATTCTATACCAATAGGTTAAGTACTACCTGATTGAAGAGGTAACCTATCGGGTAACCGATCACTAGAATTGATTATTGCCTCATTTTGCTTGTGGGGCTGCAGGATTCGAACCACTGCCCCTATACATTTATTATCAGTATTTTATAAGAACAATAAAAACAGAGGACACTGAATAGGGCATTTTCAATCGTTTCTGTACAGCATCGACAAAGACAGGAATATTTTAATATTTAATATAATTAATCCGTTGTGTATGGCGAACTAAACATTGATGATCAATCCGTTTTTTGCATTATTTGATTAAGATCCCTAAATTGTTTAAACCAAACAACCACCAATTATGAAAATTCCACCCGTAAGAATTTCGCTCATAGCAATCCTCTTGCTTATTTACTCTTATTCTTTTTCTCAGGAATTAGAGATAATTCAAATAAATATTGGACAGGGAAATTCTACCTTGATTCTAGGCCCAGTTGAAAATGGCAACCGGATTTCTGTTCTTTACGATTGCGGGCAGACACTCGCCTCATCTAGCAACAAAGATGGAGGCAGTATAATCTACGATGTACTAAAAGACAATGGTGTTAGAAGCCTCGATTATCTTGTTATTTCCCACTATGATGCAGATCACCTCGGAGGTCTCATTTTTGGTACTAATAAATCGCATCGATCAAGTTTTTCGCTCGGTCCGAACAATGTTCCAGGAGATGATGGAGATGATGATGGAGACGGTCAATCGGACTGGTTGGATGCGAAAAATGAGAAATTCGATTTCTCTGAATGGGGATTAGATGATGACATCAAGATAGGAAAAATAGTAGATCGAGGTGATCAATCTCCGCCAAGTTCAGCTACATTTCGCAAATTCAAAATTTTCACACAGGCGGTGAGTGAACGAATATCTTTAGTCGATCTTAGCGATATTGAAGACTTTCAAATTGATTTGGGAGGAGGAGCTTCGATCAAATGCCTAGCCGGCAATGGATATGTACTTGGAAAAGGGAAGGTAGATGCGGCTGAGTCTGAAAACGAGAGGAGCATAACATTTCTAGTGGAGTACGGTGGATTTGACTACCTCATTGGGGGTGATCTAATTGGGAAAAGAGGAACAGATTCAGGTCCAGAAGATGCACGTTCAGAGTATTATGTTGGTAAGTACATTTCCGACAACAATATAAATATAGACGTACTAGTTGCGAACCATCATGGAGCGAACAATACATCCGAAATGGGATTTTTAAATCTCATAAAAGCTGAGTACGCAATTGTCTCGACTGGAGAAAACAGGTATGGACATCCACATCCAGATCACATGGAAAGACTTCTAGGATCAGGAGTCAAAAAAATCTACCAGACAAATCCAGGAGATCCAAAATGGACGCTATCTGCATTCGTACGAAATCGTCAGGTAATAAGTAATGACCATATTGTATTAACAACAGATGGAAATATCTATTCCATTAATGGAGTTGAATTTACATGTGATAACTAAACTAATCATGAATTCAATTATCAAAAAAGGTTTCTTATGCTACCTATTGCTTCTAATTGCACTCGTAGGGTTTGGACAAAAGCAGAGAATGGTAGTGCTTCCCACATCAATGAACTATTCTCCCGCTTCAATAAATACAATGTGCATAGACTTCTTTAGAGAAGTTCCAACTTTAGCGGATGCGTACGAAAACATAGTTTATTCTCAAAAAGACGCTCTTCTTACTATTGGCGAGAAAACTAAACCAATTAAGAAGATTAGGAAATATGAAATTGTCGGAGAAAGCAGTACACTTCAAATGAATTTTCAGGATGTAAATACCGATCTGGTTTTGAAGAATGAAAATCCATTCATAATAAGTCAAGTGAAAGAAGGCATTGATAATGATTACTTAGATTTTGTTCTGGACGGAATTGAGAGTAACAACAAGCAAGGTTTTGGCGAGGATAAACATTGGGAATTGCAACTTGACATTTGGAGGTATAATATTTTGGATAACTACGGCTATATCAAACCTGAAGTAGGTGTTCCAACACAAAAGTTCAATGCGGCAAAGGCTAAGTTTTTTCAAGATTTTAAGACCGATTTCGTCCTAGAAAGCAGTTTTTGGGGCGTAGAACTCGGTGATAATATTAATAAAACAATTCTTAAGGAACTCAATGAAAACGTCAATTTTGATTTCAAAGTACTTGCCATTAAGAGAACAAATGATGGTAGGTATATTGTTTTTGACGGCGAAAAAGCACCAATTTATTCAGGCTCTAGTGAAGTAGAACTTGCAAGCACTATTGCCTCCAGATTTGATAAAGAAGAAAATTTATATCTTGATCTAAGATCATTTCAATCGATAGACAAGGAAGAGACATTTGCTTTTTCCTTGCAAAATTTTGCTAATAATAAGTTCAAGAAAAATTTGGGCATCAATATTTGGAAAAATCAAGTGGGAGCCGATCTACTGGTATACGAATCAGATCACACATTAAGAAGGGCTTTGCAAGCTGAACAAATCAAAGAATCCCCAGAAGGAATTTTCAATTTAGAGATTCAACTAAACTCATCAGGCCCCACTCGCTTCGACTACTACAACTCGCTAGACTTGGACCTACTAGCAGAATCTAAGAACAAGAGCGTTCTCAATAAACTCGTTGACTACATAAGAAATAAGTTTGATTCTGGAGCTACCAATTTTTCGATGTCTTCATTTCTAGGATCCTATAAAAAAATGATTAAGAGAAATTCTGAAATAAAGTCTGATGAGGAATTTAAAATCTATTTACAAAGTGAATTCAGTGACTTTCAAATAGTTATTGATCTCGGTGATTCGAAATCAACAAATCTCTCGGCTGTCAAATAAAAATCATGAATAGGGTCAAGCCGGATGATATTTTCTTCTTCTTTTGTTTGCCTTCAAGCAAGAATGACTTCTTTTTAGATTTCGAAAATCCTAATAAGCATTTCGTTAAAGATCATTTATGGCCTAATCGTAATGATCATTGCGGTTCTGAAACTCTTCAGGAATTATGGGATTGTTATTATAGACAAGTATTGCATCCATATCTAAAATTAGCATCTCGGTTCAAAGATCGAGGTTTCCATTTTATGGAAAAGGTGACTTTTCATGATTTTGCAAGAAATATTAAGCTAGATAAAGGTCAAATTTCAATCCTCTTTTCTCATTCACCTTGTTTGGATTTCACTGAGTATATTGAATTTCACGATTCGCTAATAACTCATAAGGAAATTGTTGATTTAGTTAATCCCGATCAGGAAGGAGTTTTTGATCTTGCTGTTTGCAACCCTAAAATGCTCTGCAAAGCGTTGAAAATTGAGAGGCCTAAATTGATAGTCAAGTCATCAAATAAATTGATCGATTTAGATTTATGGCTCTACATATATGCTTGCTTATTTTCAATTATTGAACTAAAAAAACATAGCTATATAGATGCGTTCAAATTATGTATTGAAAAGATTAGACAAGGTGAATTATGAAACAATTGCAATCAATACTCGACAATTACTTAAATAATAAAATTGTAAGAAATGGTATTAAAGGTGGCACTGAATCAGATGATCCAGTCGATCAAAGCGATCTGAAAGACAACTTATTCTTAAGTCAGTTGAATACCAATTCGAAGTTTAATAATAATCTACTGATCACACTAACCGTATTGCTAGTAATTTCCTTTATTGGAATATGGATTTTGGTCTGGAGTTTTCGGAGCAATACTGCAACTGTTTTTGCTCTTATAGGAGGTCAAGGAATAAGTGTTATCGTATTACTGAGGTTTCTTCTTAAAATTTACAAATACAAAGTTTTTGGAGATCAAATCTCATATGTATTCCCAAAGATTGAAACTCAACAGGACAAAGAGATTTATTTAAAGACACTTATGGAATATTTAAACAGCAAATAGTACAACAATGGCGCGCTCGGAAGTTCTGGATTTAGTAAAAGATTTAATAGTAGCAAACAGTAGCTATGCTAAGCATCAAATTAGAGAATCGGACGAATTAACTCGGTTCATGCCATCCTCACGGAAAAATATTTTTGGGAGCCAAATTGCAGATGAATTTGCAAATGTGCCAGTTAATGAATTACGTTCGAAATTATTTTCTTCTATCAAAACTGTTAAATCACTAGCTGATTATGTTTGGGATAAAGAAGAACCAGAACAAGAAGGAAATATGATTGCATGATGAGTAAGCATAACCTACTACTGCTTTGTTGCACGATGATTTCATCGGTACTTTTTGCCCAAAAGGACACAGAATTAATATCTGTTAGAGGTGGGTATCTATTTGACAAAGACTCTCTCAACTTCGATTTTGACATTTCTTTCAATCGCAAAGCAAGCAAAGAA
>JBDWQX010000063.1:0-12680 GCA_039986395.1 Cyclobacteriaceae bacterium | reverse complement strand
CAGGTAAACTACTTTGGGATTTTGCAGCCACTGAGGCAAGTGGGCAATTGGGGATGAGCATTGAAAGTGCTGGTGATGTGAATGGAGATGGTATTCCCGATGTGGTGGCTGGCGCACCTTTTGCAAATAAAACGTATGTGTTTTCTGGAAATAATGGGAGCATTTTGTTTGAGTGGACTGGAAGCGATCCCAAAGGTGCCTTTGGAAGAGGCGTTGCAGGAGTTGGTGATGTGAATGGTGATGGATTTGGTGAAATTCTCATTGGTGAGCCTTATCAAATTTGGGGTGCACCACTTAACGCGCAACAAATTGAGCATGCCGGTAATGTTTATTTGTATTCGGGAAAGGATGGCACTGTCCTTCAAAAGTGGACTGGAAATAATACAGGAGATGCTTTTGGAACTGCCCTAGCTGGCAAGACCGATCGTAAGAATACGTTCTTAATGGTAGGAGCACCTGGAGTCAGCAACGGAGGCCAGGTATCTGTCTACAAAGGGCTGAATCCAGATTCTTTTTTTGTTATGGATCCAGATTCCACGGGTAACAGTCTGGGTGGCATGTTTATGTCTGTAGTTGGTGATGTTGACGGAGACAAGGTGCAGGATTTGTATGCCTCGGATTGGAGCAACGGAGCCTTGGGAAATTCAACAGGTAGAATTTACGTTCACTCTGGAGCAACAGGCAAGCAATTAATGATGTTAACTGGCGAAACGGCTGGTGATGGTTTTGGAATTGGAGTTGCGGATGCCGGAGATGCAAATAACGATGGTTACGACGACTTGGTAATTGGATCGTGGCAGCATGCTTCGGCGGCTCCTTCGGGTGGGAAAGTGTACGTGTACTCAGGCAAGGATGGAAAATTATTGAGGACACTTACAGGAAAAGTTCCAGGAGAAACTCTAGGTTTCGATACCACAGGAATCGGAGATGTCAATGGCGATGGTGTGGTGGATCTATTGTTAACATCGGCTTGGAGCGCCATTAACGGAACGCGATCTGGTCGGATGATGATTGTGTCTGGGAAGTAAAATTTGAATTGAGGCTTTTCCTAGGAGCTCTCTGATGCAAACAAATGCAATCTATAGAAAACCAATTGCGACTTATCTGAGAACCTTCAACTCTCTTCCATAGCCCAAGAGTAATAATTAGCCTTTTCATTTACTTGAAACCCAGCATTGAAATAGAGTTTGTTTGCGAATTGGTTACTCTTACTTGTTTCAAGTGTTATTTCACATGCTCCAGTTTGCCTACAAAGATCTTTAGCTCGTTCTAATAATAATTTTGAGATCCCCAATCTTCGAAATTCTTCATGAACAAATAAATCATTAAGCAACCACACTCTCCTCAATCTGGTTGAAGAGAATAAGGGATATAACTGAATAAAAGCTGTAAGAATTTTAGCATCATTTTCAGCTACAAAAATCACCGATTGATCATTTTCTAACCGTTCGGTCAAAAATTTTGTAGCTCCCTCAATGTCAAGACTCATTTCATAAAAAACTCGATACTGAGCAAATAACTCTGCAACTGAGGACATATCATTAAATGTAGCTTCCCTTATAATCATAACCTTCTTGTTGCACTAATTGTACTGATAGGACTCCAAACGCCTTTACTGCGCAACACTTCGTATTTCCATTCAAATGAATCTTTAGTGATATCATAAAAGGTGACAAGCCAAGTGCCCGTTCCATCATGCATCTGGATTGTACTGTCCTTATATTCAGCTTCGAATTTGGAGGAAATTTTATGTGGTCGAGTGTTAAGCACAACCGCTTCCCAGAGTTTCGTTTCACGGTTAACTATGAAGACACCAGTTGCATAGTATTCTTTTGATGGAGGGTTTGGAGAAGTATCCTCTTGCCACCACTCATTAAGAATTGCATGACCTCCCAGTATGTACTCCCATTTCCATGTGGCTTTGTTTTCATACCATATCGAATCTACAAGATCTCTGGATATGCAGTCCCATTTACCTGCAAATTGGCCCCATTGAATTGTTTCTGCAGGGGCATTGGGGTTTAATTTTCCATAAGCTGTTTGCGCCGAATCATAACTTTCTTCGTATCCTAAAGTTGAGCATCCGCTTATAAATAGGGAGAAGAAGAAACAGCAAAACAGGACACAGTTTGTAAAGATTGTAGTTGCATTAATCATATTATGAGATTTTAAAAAATAGTGCTGAAACAAATACGATGAAAAATAGAAACCCGAGCAAATAAGGCTTGGCATTTCGGAAATTTGTAAGAAACGGGTACAGTACTGGGAACAAGAGGTACAATACTAGTGCCAGCAGCAGCATTGAGACTATTGACAAGTTCGATCCAACCGCAACAAATATCGACCAGGTCATGGGTACAAATAGGAATATGGGAAATAAGAGATAAGCCAGTAAAATGTAATGAGATGAAATTTTGACTCGTCCTCCTAAAGTCTGGACACTCAGGTAATTGCCAATCAGTGAAAATAGTAATGGAAAAATGAACAAGTAACTAATTGAATCCAGCAATAAAAAAGAAGTTACTGCAAGTAGCAGCCAAAGGTTCACTGCTCCTGTACTGAGCTCGTGGAAGTCGAATCTATTGGCTAAAAAATGTTGAATGAAAAAGTAGTTTACAACTACCAATAACATGGATAAAGAATAGAATAACTCAACCCAGGAAGTTCCTCCCCTTATGGTTGCCTGGTAAGCAGGGTGCATCAAAGTAATCAGCGTATAAACCAAATACGAAAGCCCAATTGTTAGCACCAATGACAGAAGTTGAAGCACCAATCCCTTTAGTAATCCACGATACGTAAGTTGGAAGTTCTTTCTCGAATAAGTAAGGACAAGAAAGTAAAGAAAAAATATCACCGCAATCCAAATCGTATTTAACCATTGAGGATAGTGAATGAAAACAGAGCCCAAAAGGTTGAAAAAGATATGGTTCGGAGCTTTGAGATTACTAAGATCTAGATTGCCAAAATGTTGAAGCAAAGCGAATGCATACGAACCTTGATGCTGAACACTTCTAAGGTCTAAATTATCTGCTATATCCTGTTGAGTGTGGTAGTACTTGAAGTCATCGATAAACCCGACATTGAAACCAGGAACACCAGCGTTTTTGAACTGTGTAAAATCAGTGTAATTTGGAAGTATGCTATATATCTGAAACATATAGGATGCCGCGTAAGGCCACGGAACAGACTTAGCAAATTCTGAGATTAATTTCCCGTTTTGATCACTTATTTCGTAGGCAAATGAAAGACCCGAACTACCTCTCGTATCCAGGTTGATCGCTAGTCCGATTGATTTCATTAATTCATGCGACTGAACAAAGGCCTTAGCCCCCATTGACCTATATTCTTCTGCGTCGGAAAGTAAAAAAATCAAATCGTTCTTGAGTCTTGCTTCCTTGAAAAAATTCATACTCTCTAATAAAATTGCTACCCCCGAACCATCATCGGAAGCTCCCGGTGTATTAGGAGTTGTATCATAATGTGCAATCAGTATAATAGCTTTTGAGGATTGTGTACCTGCAATTCGAGTCACAATATTGTGAATAGAATCATATCGATTCAATCGACCATTAGGCATGTACGAAGATTGAATTTGGGGATCCAAACCCATTTTTTCGATTTTCTCTGTTAAGTAATTCAAAACTCTGCGATGCTCCACCGAACCAATAGGGTGGGGTACTTGGGCAATCTCACGAATGTGGTCTAGTGCTTTTTCAGCAGAGAATTGCTCGGCATAATGCTCTCTTGAAACAACTTCCGGACGACTATTTATGACCAGAGAGGCAGCGAATGCACCAGCTAGTACTACCAGAGTAATAATGTCACGTAATTTCATCGTTTGATTTATAGAAAAAGTATACCTAGAACCGTGGTTCAGACATTCGGTGCCTTCAATTTCAAGGGGTTATTCCGAGAGTTTCCAATTGAATTTGACACCTTCATTTTGCATTTTCACCATTACATTCCTATGCTTGTCAATCCAAAAAATCTTATTTCTGCTTCCATAAGAAGTGACTCTCCAAGTTTCATATTGATTACCATTACTTTTTACAATCTCTTCACCCTCGACTTTGATATTTGCCCAAATCAGTTCTGAGCCTTTATTTAAATCAAGCATAGGAAGAGAAGCTGAAAATCCCATTGAGAGCGGTAAAGCTCCAATGATGTAATTGAGCATTGCAGGTTCAAAAAGTTCAAAATCATATTGTTTGTTAAAAACGAGTTGCTCTTGTAGCTGAGAACCGGTTTCATCAGGGGTGATTTCTCCAATTAACTTATCATTTTCGAACCTTAGCTTTCCTGTATACTTTCCCCAAGCGTTGTAAAAATGTCTTCTTTCAAAAGCCAGAGTTTCTTTATCAAAGTACACTGTGTCTGGCGCTTCCTTAGCATTAACAACAAATTCAATGAAAAGCTTGTAATGGGAGCCAATCTCACTTAGATGATGCGTCATTTTCCCTCTGAATTTCTTGTACGAGATAACTCCTTCCTCGATCTTCTCTAGATCTATAGATGCGCTTCCAGGTAATACCCGCTGATACAAAGGGTCTGAGTCGATGGAGTTTTGGCTTAAACATGCCAAACTTGCAAAGCAGAGCATTGAAATCGCACAAAATCTAATCGGTACCACTTGACTCATATTACGTCTAAAATTTCAAGGAAAATTACTTTTCAAAGAAGTATTTAATCCCAATGAAAATGACAAACTGCTCTTTCGAAGCTATGTGATGGACTAAATGCAAGTTTAGACGTCTGAACGAACGTGTAGGCTAAAACCCCGTATAGTATCAACTACTATGTTAGTTTTAACCTCATGAACTGGCTAATAGCTCTCGTCACCGTTGCACTGGTCCTACAAATCGTACTGTTCATAATGGGCAGGCGGATTCGTCGCAGGGAAAAAGCGAACAGCATCATTGAGAAATACGATATCCGCTCCAGACAGCGCGCTTGGCAATTGCTCGGCGACACTTCCATACCAGATGAGGATCGTGATAAAATAAGAGCGTTGTACGAAGGCGAAGAGTCAGAAACTCCTTGACTCAAATACTATTTCTTCAAATTTATAACGTCAATGCTCGCCAATGCATTAAGGTATTCTTGTACATGCGCCAAGGGAATATCCCCGAATTCCGCTGAGAGAATATTTCGAATTTCCACTACATCATTTTCTCCATTTACCAAATTGAGCGCTTCGTAGGCATATTCATAACCAACTCCTCTTAGTCCAGTGTAACCATAGATTGCTGGTGTATCTTTCTCAGTGCCGTAGTGGTCGGAAAAGTAGTCATATCCAAAAACAGACATCGGTCCTTTGACTTTTGAATTACGAGTATAAACGATCGGTGCCTTTCGAGTTCTTATTTTGAATTTATCACCTTCTCCGACAGGTGTTTTAAGGTTGGTAATAAATCTCATATAGTCCAATTCACTTTCAGATGAAATCGAGACAGATTCCTTCAGGGAGTGGAAGGCTTTTACTTCGTTTTGCCAAAAGTAGTATTTGGTGTTTGCTTTCTGCTGAGCTGACAATGGAAGACAGTAACTTAGCAAACCAGATGTACGAGCTAAAAGCTGCCGCTTCATTACTTCCACTATTTGAGGCGTATTTTCTGGCCCCATATTCGCTAAAAAATAACCAGAACCTGCTCCAATGAAGCTAGATCGCTTCAACTTCGTAGGATCAATATTGGCAGCTTCATCATAGTTGGTGTGAATGTAGCGATCTGGCCAATCGTGCAAGTAGATCGATGGAATTCTGAATGAACCTTCCGTAAATACTTCAAAATCACTTCCCATGTGAAATTCTCCAACAATGGCATGAAGTGCTTCTTTTCCACCTTCTTTTGACACAATAGGGTATGGAACAGAGATGCCGCTGGCGTAATCAATGGAGCTCTTGTTCACGAAATTGCCAAAAGCAATACCGACATCGGTAGCGAAGCTTGCAACACTCATTGGACTTCTGGAGACATGGAATATTGCCTTGGTTTCTGGGCCACCACCGACCATGTCCATATGAATATTGAATTTGGTTTTTTCAGCATATTCAGGTTTGAAATTCAAGAGAGCGGTAGTTCCTTCAATTTCAGGAGACCAAATAAAACGCAACGTTCGTTTGGGTCGATCAAGTTTTTTTTCATCAATCAGCTTCTTCAATGTTCTTGCAACTTCCAGTATTGCCATACATCCGCTCGCGTTGTCATTTGCTCCCGGACGTGGATGATCTAGATGGCAGGTGTAAGCTATTTCCTGATCTTTTAGCTTAGGGTCTGAACCTTCAATGGTGGCGGTGAGAATATCATACGAGCCCGGAGTCTGCTGAGCTACAACCTTGGCATGAAGTCGTACACTCTCTCCTTTGATAAGTCGTTCTTGAAAGTTTCTGGCCTGCTTTAGAGAAACCATGAAGGCAAAGGTCTTTGTCTCGGAAAAGGTGCTGAGATGGCCCCACCTGATCAAGTTTTCGTTCTCCTTCCACCACGCGGTGACCTGATTTTGAGCATAGCTAACAATACCTGCTGCCCCATACTTTTCAATCGCTAGTGTTACCACTGCTCCAGGTTGTGAGGCAGTTAGTACAAGTTTCCCTTTTAAATCCTTACCGACGTAATCAGCTTCTGTAGTCCCTACACCAATGTCCACCAACTCTGCTTCAACCTCCCCAGAGCGACTGTCCTGTGCTACTACCATTGGTATTGATTCCCAATCTGCGATCTTTATTTTTTGACTCCATTCACCGTCTTTTTGTTCCAACTCCCACAATTCGGCAAAATCAACATTCCATGCTGGTCTCGATTTTTGAGTGCCGTACATTGTTTTGCCGTCCGCAGGAATCTTTATCAGCTCAACTGATTCCAGCTTGTATTCTTTCAGCTTTCTCTCAATAAACGTTATTGCTTTGTTGTAATCATCAGATCCACGCATGCGATGAAGTCTGGAAATGTACTCCAGATTTCTCTTAGCCGACTCTCCCGAAAGTTCCTGATCGAGATGTCTGACAAGCTCCTCTTGTCCAAAGGGGATATTCTGACTCCAGGCAACGTGGCTTGCAGAGATCAGGAAAAGAAGAAGGGAGATCTTAGTAGACGTTTTCATTGGGTTAATTCAATTTTATGAGTTTGGAGACCGACCCACCTTTTTCGGAAATGATCGTGAGTGCGGCAGTGGCATTTTGGCCTGTGATTTTTATTCCGTAGGAAAGATTCCTTTTGCTAGCAGCAGAAGTATCATCACTATCTCTTGAGCCAACAACATGTCCTAGGTCAGTTCTCAGGGAGCCAGAAATGAGTTCTGCGTTTTTGAGTTCAAGGATCGCTCGAACGGGCTGAGCTATTTTAACCTCGATTGCTCGTTGGGTAATGTTTGTTGGTAAGTACCCGATGTTTTGGATTTCAGCAGACAGACTGACAACCTTATTTTTTTCAACAGTCGTGAGATTGGTGCTATTGATGTTCATCAGTGGACTTGTCTCAGCTAGCCAAAGCATCCATTCTACGTATTGCTCGATTTCTTCTTTAAGAAATTTTGGAGGAGGATTCTGGAAAGTGAACTTCCTGTTCCATCCACCAATCTCTACTTTTCCAAAAGCTGGATGATCGTATGATTTCCAATTTAGAAAACCCTTTCCATCTAGATTCTTGTCGTTCCATGCAAGTCGATCTGATTCTGTGATTTTGTCATCTCCGTTTGCGTCAGTCACAAATCCACCCCAGAACTCTGGCACGTATGCCACCACACCATAATCCCAATAAGACCAGCTAATGAGTGTACCATGTCTATGCAGACGAGGATTACTATAGCTCGGAATTACACGCTGACCAGTGGTCGTATTGTACATGTTTGATAGCTCCATGATCAGTCGCTGATCGCTCATGTTGTAGTTATCCCAGTTTGTTGTAGACGGGAGCCTAAATAGAAATCCACCTGAAGTGTGACCGTGAAAAACCCCAACAATATGTCTCTTGGAGTGGATGAACTCGATGGTGGCTCTGGTTTCGGGCTCCGACAGAGGGAAAGGACCAGCACCTTTTTGTTCTGATTCAAGCCCCCAATTTCGTGGAAAATTCCGATTCATATCGATGCCTCCGACACCATCTTCGTTGTATTTTCCATCTCCGTCATTGTCAATTCCCTCCGTGTAAATGTCGTAGTAGGCACTTCCAGTTTCGCCAACTTCTCTAGGATCCATTATTCGATCATCCTGCTTGTTGATTTTGAATTTACCAGTGGGGTTGGGCACCCGCATTTTGGTGATAATTCCATCGCCATTCAAATCTTCTCCTGGATCCTCATCTTTGAGGCCGTCAAAATCTTCATCATATGGGCGAGGAGTGCTTCGCAAAACAGTTGGTGTCTGCAAGGCTAGATCTGCACCATCTGGGTTGAACTTTGGGCGGATGTAGGTGACACGAGTATCTACTAATCTTTTAATACGCTCATTCTTGTCATAGTTTGATAGCAAATGCCAAGCATAGTGCAAGGCCACTTCAGCTCCAGTCAACTCGCCAGCATGAATGTTTCCATCGTAGTAGTAGGCAGGCTTGCTTCCCGGAGTTCCAGTTTCCTTGTTTGCTATTTCCAGAACCATCAGGGGCGTTCCTTTTAAAGTTTTCCCAATCGAGTAGAGTCTAGTAAGATTGGGGTAGGCTTCATTCCATGCTTTCAGAAGAGCGTGAGCTTCAGCAGTAGAATTATACTTTTCCCATTTCGGATTTTTGGGATCTGTTCCTTGCGAAACACCATCCAGGCTGATCAACAAAAGCGCGATTGCAACTAGTAGCTGGGGTAAGGATTTAGCTTTCATTTCTTTTAGGTTGGGTTGAAAAGGTTACTAACCCAAGGTAATTATTTTCTCAGTCCCTAAAAACAAGAAATGAAGTATTCACTGGAGATTCAGGAAAACTATAGTAGAAAGTACGTCAGGCTCCCAAATGATAGCAGAAGGACAATGGAGAGAAAAATGATCTTCACTTTCTTTTCTTCTGGACTGAGATCAGACCACTTAAATCTATTCGATTCCCATTTTGATCGGTTTTTAAGCCCCACCAACATGAAGATGAGTCCAACAGGAATCAGGCTATTATTGCTTGCACCGCCTGCAGCCAGCAATGCTGCACCCACAATGAAAAATGCTTTGTAGTCATTTGGTCGTTTGTATTTCTTTTTGAAATACATGGAGAAGCTGAAGGCTACAACCATAATGATTCCGAATACAATGAGTAAGTCTGGATTATTCATTTCTTTAAGGTTTTAATTCATTTTCAAACTCGAGTTCATGCAAGTATTCTCGAAGTGTTTGCAGGTACTTGCCAAACATTTTGTGCTGACCTCTTTTTGCTATCAAGTAGAAGATTCCCGGCGTTCCAATCGCAATAGCTAGTACTATCAAGCCCTGAAGCCATCCTGCTAGTTTGTCGATTTTTTCTAGGCTTAGATAAGAAAATAGAATTGCAAAAACAACTGCTAATGCTACAGTAGTAAGGATCTGCGCAAAAATCACCTTTTGCATGATCTCGATGATTCGGAGAATAGTAGCTCGTACGGGAGCTGAGGATTTTTGAAACTCCACGATCAAACGGTAATGTTGAAATTTGTGAATTGCCAGACCGAGAAGTAGTAAAAACACAAAGAAATAAACTACACCTATCAATCGCTCTCCTTTAGAGAGTAGAAAAAC
Source organism: Cyclobacteriaceae bacterium (assembly GCA_039986395.1). GTDB lineage: Bacteria > Bacteroidota > Bacteroidia > Cytophagales > Cyclobacteriaceae > Ekhidna. The sequence continues at coordinate 3,001 of JBDWQX010000063.1, read as the reverse complement.
AGCCAGGCATATTCCAATCACACCGATCAGAGACTGCATCCATATTTTAAGCGTTAATCTCTTCCTTATTTTTGATATGACAGTATTGGATTTCTGCTCAATTGCGAGAAGAATGTCTTCCTTATTTAGCTCCTGAGCAGTTAATTGATCTTTAGCTGTTTTAAGCCATATGGTTTTCAGTGCGTCAAGCTCCATGAGGCTGTGGGTTTAGTGTTTTTCTAAGCTTCTCCTTAATGCGGTTCATTTTTACACGCACATAATTTTGGGTGATTCCAATAATTTCAGCGATTTCTTCGTGCTTTTTCTCATCGAGATGGAGCATAATGATCGCCTTCTCTATATCATTCAGTTGCCGAATTGCGTAATGCAAAAGTTTTACATTCTCGTCTAGAAGTTCACTATCCGAAGATGAAGCCATCTCTTGCATCTCTGGCGTTAGTTTCAGGTCGTCAGGCCTCTTCTTTGCTTTGCGTAGATGCTGAATAGCAACATTTAACGCGACTCGATACATCCAAGAGGAGAACTTTGCGTCGCCTCGAAACGACCCGTATGAACGCCACAGTTGAATAAGAATCTCTTGTGAGAGGTCTTTTCGTTGTTCCACATCATCACAATAGACTCTACAGATCTTATGTAAAATCCCTTGAGATTCCATTACCTGCTCTATAAACTCCTGTTTGTGATCCTCTTCCAAAAACCGCGATTATTCGTAATTCAGACTGTAAGTTGAAGTTAGGGTAGTAGAATTACAGTATTGTAGATTTTTTATTTGACATGACCGTCATCTACTTTTTCCTACCAATGACAAAAATCGAATCATCTGCCTCGAATTCTTTGTAACTGGATAGATGAAGAATTTCAAATCCTTCATTAAGTAAATCTCTTACGTCTGTTTCCGTATGATAGTTTACAAAAAGCCCTTTGAAAACTTCAGATCCTTCGCCAACCCAAAAGGAATGGCAGATGATTCCATCATCATTGAGAATTTCATGCTGCCTGCCTATCGATGTCTTAAGTTCCTCGTCGGTTAGATGATGGAGTACTTTGTTGGAGTAAATACCATCAAAGGATTTGTCAACCAAAAGTGCGCTTGCATCAAGCTTGATAAATTCTCCATCGGGATGTTTTTCAGTCAGCCGTTTGATAAACTCCTTGGAATTATCAGATCCAACGACACTGAAGTGTTGGGATAGCAGACACCAATCTGACCCAGGACCAGAACCGAGCTCAAGCAAAGTGGATTGTTCAGATAAGTACTTTGTAAGGACTTGTATTAGCTCGGCACCATCATACCCCTCAGCCATTTTGATGTATTCATCAACAGAAATTTTTGTATGGTAATATCTCTCACTCACTTCTTTCCTAAGCTTTCAAACAGTAGCCAAACCTCAGGGTCAACGACAATATCTACTGGCTTAACACTTGCAGAAAGTTCGAATGTTTCGGAAGTTTCGTCGACTTGGAATACTCTAAGTTCTGTTGCTCCATCCGTTTTAATTCCAAACTCAATTGGGAATTTAAATGTGTAGTGTTTTTGCTTTTGATCAACTTTGATAATGACCTTATTTTTTTTGTGTTCCCAACTCCACTTCAATTCAGGATAGCCTTTGGTATAAACCCACTGCCTGAAGAACGCTGCTAAATCTTCGCCAGAAACTTCTTCCATCACCCTTTGAAAATCTTCCGTCAGAACATTCGATTTCTCGTAGGCTTTGTAATACGCTCGTATTCCTTTCCAGAACACTTCATCGCCAAGTTGTCGCCTAAGCATACTCAAAGCCCAGCCACCTTTCTGATAACTGTTTGCACTCAATACCTTCATTGGATCTTTGATAGAATTGTCGACAATTGAACTAGGAGTCTCTTTGTAGTACTCGATTACCTCTTCGCGGTCTTTCCGCGATTCTTCCTTCCTTCTCTCAGCGCCATATGCACTTTCCAGATAGAGTGTAGCAAAGTAGGTTGCAAAACCTTCACTCAGCCATACATGATTCCAGCTATTTTCGGTGGCGGAATTACCAAACCATTGATGTGCTACTTCATGAGCGATCAGTCCTTCTACTTCATTCTTCCCAGTTACCGAATTTTCAAAATATGAGATAGTTCCGGCATTTTCAAGCCCACCCCACTGTGTTTTTGCCTGCATGTTGGCCAATTTCACAAAAGGATAAGGACCAACATTTTCAATGAAATAGGAGATCACTTTGACAGCCACTTGATAATCTACAAATCCATCAAGTCTATTTTCAGGGTACACCCAGGCGCTTACTGGAACTTGCCCAACTGTGCCTAGAATCTTGGTTGCGAATCGTGTAACTCCGATCGTGGCATTTTTCATCGCCACGGGATTTGGTTCGAAGTAGGTGGTCAGTTTATTGCCATCTCCTAGTGAACTTTCCTCTACTTTTTCACCCGTGGCAACAACGTCATAGTGACCTGGAGCTGTAATCCTAAATTCGATCGTTGCTTTGTCATAAGGATGATCCACGCACGGAAGCCAATGCCTGGCCAGGTTGGGCCAGTTGTCACCAAAGAAAGAGCGTTGCCCGAATTTCGTCGTGTCAATGACGAGGCCTTGCTCTGCGATGCCTTGGTATTTGATCCTAAAAATACTGGTTCCTGGTTTTACGTTTGAAATTTTTATCTTATCTCCCTCATGGGTAAACGAAGCTTTGTCTTCACCATTGAATACTTCGCTAATCTCCATGCCAAATTCTCCCGACTTTCCGACTAGATCAAGTGCAAATGTTTCCGCCTCTGTATCGAGTTCTACCGTTACAATTGCCTCGCCCTCGATTTTGTTGTTCTCATCATTTAATATTAGACTAAAAACGTAGCCTTGAACATTTGCAGAGGTGTTTCTTTCATATACATCCTGAGCCAGCGAAATAAAAGAGAATAGCAGCAAAATTACTGCGACAAAGAAGTTGAGGTTTTTCATTTAATTTTTGAGTTTCTTATTTTCAAGATGCCTGGTAGCGTCACGTGTATTCTTTTTTTC
>JBDWQX010000062.1:0-25859 GCA_039986395.1 Cyclobacteriaceae bacterium | reverse complement strand
AAAGCGTCCAAAAACTAGACATCTATGACTACGAGCGGCCAATCGGGATTCAGATTTTTGGAGACAAAATCGAGTCGATGCGTGAGGCGGCGGCCATTGCTGAAGAGGCAAATCCAGAAATTGTGGATATAAACTATGGTTGCCCAGTGAAGAAGGTAGCGTGCAAAGGTGCTGGTGCAGGCATATTGCTAGATCTTCCTAAGATGCAGGAAATGACCTCCGAGATTGTAAAACGAGTGGATAAACCTGTTACGGTCAAAACAAGACTGGGATGGGACCATTCAACCATCAAGATCAAAGAAGTGGCAAAACGTCTTCAGGATGTGGGGATTCAGGCTTTGTCAATTCATGGTAGAACAAGGAAGCAGATGTACAAGGGAGAAGCTGACTGGTCGTACATTGCTGAGGTCAAGAATGATCCTGAAATTCATATTCCGATTTTTGGAAACGGAGATATTGACAGTCCTGAAAAAGCACACGAGTACAAAAACAGATACGGAGTAGATGGGATTATGATTGGCCGAGCTTCGATCGGCTATCCCTGGATCTTCAATGAGATCAAACACTATCTGAAGACCGGGTTAAAACTAGACGCCCCATCACTGGATGAAAGAGTACGAGTATCCATCCAGCACGTGGATTTTTCGGTGGAATGGAAAGGCGAGCGGCAAGGGTTGCTGGAAATGAGAAGACACTACACGAACTACTTCAGGGGCATTCCTAATTTCAAGCCAGTCAGAACCACTTTGGTGGAATCTGAATCTTATGCAGAAGTGAAGGAAACACTGCTACAGATACCTGAAATGTTTGGGGAATTGGTAGCTGAATGAGGGCCTGTTTTTTAATTCCTTTTTTCTTTTCGATCATGTTTACACAAGCTCAAGATATAGGCGTGGAATTCCGCGCATATCCTGCTGGGCAGATGTTCATGCTACGAGGTGAGCAACCGATTAAGTCAAGATCCGCCATTTCTTTTTACGTTGGATATAACAGAACGGATCGAAAGGACTATGGGGAGCATGACAACGAGGAGGGTGGCGGTTTTGGTGGAGGCTTGGGGTATAAAAAGTATGTAAAGCAAGACAGTAGCGGCTTCTATGTGGGTTTGGAAAATTTTATTTGGAAGCTAGATATTGACTGGAAGGAACCTGTCTCAGGAGCTTTTTCTTTTTCGGGGACAACGGAAATTCTAGTCCTTCAACCAGCCTTCAACTTTGGGTATAAGCATGTCCCTGAATCCAGAAAGTGGTATGCTGAACTGGGGTTCGCTTTTGGAGCTGAGATAAATGTGAAGACCATTGGATCTGAGGTTGGTCAGGGAGGAATCTCAATGATAACGGCTTCATTTGGATTTTCCCTCTAGATCATTAATCAGATAATTCTATATTACGTGCATGGATAAAAACAGAGCTTTAGCTTGGATATTATTGCTGATAGTAGCACTCATCTGGGGAAGTTCTTTTATACTAATTAAGAAGGGATTGGTAAGTCTATCTCCCTACGAGTTGGGATCTCTTCGGATCGTTGCAGCCACACTTTTTCTACTCCCATCAGCGATAAAGCGATTTAAGTATGTTGACAAAAAGTCAATTCCGTTTCTGATTTCTGTGGGTTTGCTGGGAAGCTTAATTCCCTCCTTTCTTTTTGGTATTGCTCAAACCGAGCTTGAGAGTTCAATCACTGGTGTTATTAACGGACTGACACCTATTTTCGTCATTTTAGTGGGGCTACTCATTTACAAGCAGCGACAGACCTCTAAGGTTTTTTTCGGCATCTTCGTCGGCTTTGTAGGAACGGCAATTTTGATTTCGGCGGGAAAAGGGATGACATTGTCTGGCATCAATGTGTACGCACTACTGGTGGTGCTGGCAACCGTTTGCTACGGCACAAATCTGAATTTCATCAAGTTCCATTTAGGCCATTTACATCCCATCACAGTCACCAGTGTTTCTTTGATTATCGTCGGGCCAGCTGCTGCTGTACATCTTTTTGGCTTCACGGACTTTCTCCCTAGATTTAGCACTGTCGATGGAATTGGACTTTCTACATTTTATGTCTGCCTTTTGGGAATTTTCGGTACGGCAATAGCACTGATCTTATTCAATAAAATACTTCTGATCACGGATGCGCTGTTTGCGTCTTCCGTCACGTATCTAATTCCTGTAGTTGCAGTAATCTGGGGAGTTTTGGATGGCGAAAGTCTTTACCCCATGCATTATGTCGGAATGATTGCCGTAGGCATCGGTGTCTACATTGCGAACTCAAACAGAGTAGCTCACAAGAAAAAAGGTAACACTGAGTAGACCAGAAAGCTGATCAGCAAACTGGAGATAAGATTAAGCCAGACTCCTGCCCTGACCATGTCCCTCATCTCAAGTTCACCAGATCCAAATACAATTGCATTGGGTCCTGTTGCTATTGGGAGCATGAACGCACAAGATGCTGCCATTGTAGCTGGGATCATTAGCAGGAATGGATGAACACCTATCGCATCAGCCAGTGCTGCTAACACTGGAAGCATGATAGAGGCTGTTGCCACATTGGAAGTAATCTCTGTTAGGAAATTTACAGAAAGGGTAACGATAAGTATGATCAGAAAAAGTGGCAGGGCTTTCACAGATGTGAGTTGCGCCCCTATCCATATGGCTAGTTCTGAACTTTGAAATGCAGCTGCAATAGACAAGCCACCGCCAAATAAAATAATAACTCCCCAAGGAAGTTTTTCCGCTTCGGCCCAAGTCAATAAAGGTTTTCCATCGCTTTTTGCCGGGATGATAAACATCAAAGAAGAAGCCACTATTGCGATAACCGTGTCGTTTATTCCTGGGATGAACTGACTTAAGAAGAACGATCGTGTGATCCAGGCAAAAGCCATGACGATAAACACTGTGGCTACTGCCTTCTCTTCTTGACTCATCTTTCCCAGTTTCATCAGCTCACTTTTGATACTCTCACGACCCAACGGCATCTCTACCTTATTCACAGGGAAGATTACGTTAGTTAACAGAAACCAGCAGAAAACCATGGTGACCAAGGCAAAAGGCAAGGCAAAAGCCATCCACGAAGCAAAAGAAAACTCCGTTCCGTACAGCTGCTTGGCTACCGAAACGAAGATTGGATTTGTAGGTGTTCCTACCAAAGTTGCAACTCCGCCAATGGAGGCTGAGTAGGCAATTCCAAGTAAAAGAGACTTGAAAAAAACTTTGCCATTCTCGCCGTTGAGTGATCTCATTTCTGAGATAAGAGCAGTTGCGATTGTTACCATCATCAACGTAGTAGCTGTATTCGATATCCACATGGATAGCAGGCCAGTGGCCAGCATGAATCCCAGTACGATATAGCGCGAATTTGACCCGACGGCATAGATAATACTGAGCGCAATTCTCTTATGCAGATTCCATTTCTGCATGGCAATGGCGATAATGAATCCACCAACGAAAAGAAATAGCATCTTGTCGCCATAAGCAGCAGTAGTTTGCGCGATGGGAGCCCCACCGGCAAGAGGAAGTATAGCTATAGGAAGTAATGCTGTTGCTGAAATTGGGAGTGCCTCTGACAACCACCAGGTAGCAATCCAAAGCGTTGATGCAAGCACAGCGTTGGCTTCCTGATTTAAATCGGAAAAAGGTTCGAGAAAGAAAACAATGCAAAATAAAATGGGCCCAATAATGAGCCCAAGTCTTTTTCGAGTCATGAAGCGAATTTAGTACGAATCTTCATGCAATTTTTCTAAGTCGAATTCTTCGAGAAAATGTTTGGCCTGATCAAGATTTTGGAAATCAAATTCCTTCACATCTCCATTCGTAGCATGGATTTCCAATTTGATGACTGCAATGCGATTGTCGTGCGCCAGCGGATCGGCAATAAGTCTTGCCGTATCAGATTGCTCCTTCATCTTGTGCGATAGGATGACATTCTTCCTCTTAATCCTGTTACAGTAGGAACATTTGAACTCTTTGTGAAGCTCGCCGTCCTCATGATCAGTAGCTTCTTTTACAATTTCTTCTTTAATCAATCTCAAGGTTTGGAATCCACATCTGTCGCACTCCAGAGCACTCAAATGTCCTTTGTACTTTTCAATTTTGGTGAATCCGGTGGCTGAGTCGATCCAGACATCATAGTCAACGGAGAATACATTTTCTTCGGCTTGCATCCCCTCATCCAGATAAGCATCTTCTTCTTCTTCACTAAGCAACTTCATTTTGTTACCAGTCTCTGGATTAATACGAGGCGTATAGCGCAGCTTCTTAAGTCTTTTCTCCAGTTTACCAGGATAGTAGAACTTCAATATTAACTGAGCTACATATCCATACAAGAAGCCGACACAGAAGGCAACAAAAAGCCGAATGAAGAACCATGTAGATTTTAACTGCATAGTTTCATAACTCATGGTATTTGCAAAAAGGAAAATGGCTAGGGCCAGAAAAACGTGTGTTCGGAAAAGCATTTTCGTTTGCTTTTCGTTTGCCATATCAAATTTCTCTTTGAAATCTTTCAGGCTCGTGTACCTGACTTTGAACAAAAAGTAATTGAGAATAGCCAGTCCTAAGGCAACAAATACCAGCATGTAGACGATCTCTTGCCAGCTCGCAAGAAAATCGAGGTATTGATCTTTATTCATACAATGTCATCAAGGTTTCAGCAAAAATAATCGAAAACAATCTTCGACTATGACTTGAAAACAGAGATACGCAGTGTTACCCTAATTGTTTTTGGTATTTGATGCTCTTAGCGAGTCCAGAATAGAGATTTCTGTCAATGAGGTATGTTGGGTGTATGGATTGATGGATCTGATTCCATCAGCAGTTTTCTCTTGAGGAAGTAAAGACGCCCAGTCAGATAAATTAGTCCTTGCAAAGCTCGTGATCCTTTGCTCAGCTTCCATTAAGAAAGCAAAAGTGCCCAGGAGCAGGAGCAGAGTTATGAGTTTATTGAACTTGGGTTGCATCGGATATTTTATTATCTAAACTAAGCGTCATTTAACTTCTGTCGATAAATCGACGTTCGAAAACCTAACCTTTGACTATAAGATGATGCGTCCATATAAAAAGTTGCATAACATCTTACAAACTTTACGAGATCAATTGAAAATCGCTGTTAATTAATGCTAAAAGGTACAATCGTCAGCCGATCTGTAAAGGGAATACCTCAGGTAGTCAAGATAGTTACAGAAAAAACGAAGAAATTTTTCTTGCTCTTTACGAATCTGTCATTTCGACAATAGGAGAAATATTTGCAAACTCCTACATGAACAGATTTCTCGTTGCACTCGAAATGACAAGACGAAGAAGATTCTATTAATAATCTTAATTACTTTTTCAAATTGATAGGATTGCCACGGTCTCCCGATAGCTATCGGGACTCCTCGCAAGGACGGGAGTTTCTTCACTATTCCAATACTTCAAAAAAAACACCGTCACTCCAAGCCTGCCTGCAGCAGGCAGGCGTAGCGTGGGAATCTCAAAAAACTTACAACCGAACCTTTCTAGTCTTTCTATGCACGGCAGTCCGTACAGCCTAGCCCCGATAGAGGCGGCATCCTTTTTCATTACCTGAGTGAATTTGTCAGTCTGAGGTTCTCGAAGACGACGATCAACAATTCAATCCTGAAAAAGATACAGCCGAAAGCGGGAGTGATTGTTCTTGATACTGATGATTGTTCGCTTCTAACCTTCAAGACCTCACGGACGGAAGATACCGTGTCAAGCACGGTATGACAGAATGGACGCGGTATGACTGAAGATAAGTCAAGACGATATGACAGAATTGGCATGGCATTATGGATAAATGTTACATTTGCGATTGTACGGGGTGCCGATAAGCGGCTGAGATCATACCCAGGAACCTGATCCGGATAATGCCGGCGTAGGAAGGCGGACGAAAGTCAGTCATGTATGATAACCATTGTGGGAAGTCCCCTCTTCTCATGGTTTAATTTTTAAGTGTTTTTAGTATGAAATTTTTATTGATGACGAGCGTGCTTTTGGTATCGTTTGGTGTGCTTGGTCAAGACAGCCTCAAGGTGAGGCAGCTGGACGATGTGATTGTCTATGCGACGCGGGCGAACGAAAAGACGCCGACGACTTATTCTGAGATTTGGGCAAAGGAATTGAAATCCAGAAATCTGGGTCAAGACCTTCCTATTTTGTTGAACTTTTCCCCTTCTTTAGTGACTACTTCGGATGCTGGTGCGGGGATTGGCTACACTGGCATGCGCATTCGAGGCAGCGATGCAACGCGAATTAATGTGACGGTGAATGGTGTTCCGGTGAATGACTCGGAATCTCACGGCGTCTTCTGGGTGAATATGCCAGACTTCTCTTCTTCGGTTAGTAATATCCAGATTCAGCGTGGTGTTGGAACCTCCTCGAATGGTGCGGCTGCTTTTGGAGCAACGGTAAATCTTCAATCGACCAATGTGTCTGCCGATCCGTTCTTCGAAACATCGAACACAATAGGTAGCTTCAATACTTGGAAAACGAACGTGGTTTACAACACAGGTTTGATGAATGATGTCTTCAACTTTGAGGCTCGACTTTCCAAAATTACTTCTGATGGTTTCATCGACCGATCGGCGGCCGATCTGAAATCTTACTATTTATCAGGTGGTCGTTACGGTGAGAAAACGATGATTAAGGCGGTCCTGTTTGGCGGTCAGGAAATCACACAGCAGGCGTGGTATGGAACTCCCGAAGCTCGGATTACCGGAGGCTCGGCTGAGTTGCAGGAGCTGATTGATTTTAGTGGCGAATATGGAACACCAGAACTTGAAGCTAATCTTCGAAATTCGGGACGAAGTTTCAACTACTACACCTATGACAATGAGGTCGACAATTATCGTCAGGATCATTATCAATTGCATGTTGCTCACACGTTGGCGGATAATTGGGACTTGAGTGGTGCATTGCATTACACTCGTGGACGTGGGTTCTTTGAACAGTTCAGGGGAGATGATGACTTAGCTGATTATGGATTGGCTGACGTGATCGTTGGCGCCGAAACGATTTCTTCATCAGACATTGTGAGAAGGCGGTGGTTGGACAATCATTTTTACGGAGTGACATATGCTTTGAATTATGGTTCTGAGGATCTGGGTTTGACCTTTGGTGGCGCATGGAACAAATACGATGGCGACCATTTCGGAGAAATCATCTGGGCACAATTTGCTGGCAATGTTGACATTCGAGATCGTTATTATGATGGGAATGGCGTCAAGAAAGATTTCAACACGTTTCTGAAAATTAATTACCAGGTTGGTGATCGATTGAATTTATTTGGTGATGCACAGGTGCGAACGATCAATTATGAAACTGCTGGTTTGGACAGTGATCGGTCGGCTTATGATATCGACACTGACTTTACGTTCTTCAATCCCAAGGTCGGATTTACGTATTCGGTGAACAATTCAACCAATGCGTACGCGTCTTTAGCGATTGGGAATCGGGAGCCGGTTCGTTCAGACTTCATTGATGCAAGTGCAGGAACGGAACCCGAGCATGAGACACTGCAAAACCTTGAAATTGGTGTTCGTTCCAAAGGTTCTAAATTCTCCTACGAAGCGAACTACTACTATATGAATTATGAAAACCAGTTGGTGGTGACAGGGGCTGTCAATGATGTTGGCGCACCAATTCGGACGAATGTTCCGAAGAGCTTTCGCATGGGTGTTGAGCTATCTGGGATCTACAAACTCACGGAGAATTTGACATGGTCGGCAAACCTGACGTTGAGCAAAAACAAGATTGAAAAGTTTTCGGAAATTGTCTTCGCCAGTTTTGGAGAAATCGAGCATACGGATTCAGATATCTCCTTTTCCCCGAACGTAATCAGCGGAAGTGACTTGAGTTACTCTCCGGTTGAGGGATTGACGTTTCAATTGCTGACTAAGTATGTTGGTAAGCAGTTTCTCGACAACACATCGAACGACGATCGGGCAATCGACTCTTATTTGACCAATGACATTCGGTTGTCTTATGACTTCAGTGTCAAGGGCGTCAAGAATATCGGATTGTCCTTGTTGGTCAACAATGTCCTTGACGAGGAATATTCTTCGAATGGGTACACTTGGGGATACTACTACGGAGCGGATATCTTGTATCAGCAGAACAATTATTATCCGCAGGCCGGAAGGAATTTTCTTCTTGGGTTGAATGTGAGGTTTTGAGCATTCTGAGCTACTAGCCAGAACCATGTGAATAAGCAGGTGTTGTTGGTTTCCTCAAACCTATTACTTACTTTTAGCGTTAGTAACGTATGGCGTTAGTATGATATTAACATTCGGCTCGAATTCAACTGAAAAAGTTTGGAATGGCGAAAGGGTGAAGAAATGGCCTTTGGAAATGCAGACTAACGGACGAAGAAAATTAAGAATGCTTAACAACTCTCAAAACATAGCAGATTTGAGAATTCCACCATCCAATCGGCTAGAAAAACTTGGTGGAAAGTTGAAGAATTTTTACAGTATTCGAATCAACGACCAATGGAGAATCGTTTTCATATGGAACAATGGAAATGCGCATGAAGTAGAGATTATTGATTACCACTAAAGACAATAAAATGGAAAAGCTATCAAACATACATCCGGGAGAAGTACTCGCTGAAGAGTTTTTATCCCCCTTGGGAATAACGGCATACAAACTATCAAAAGATCTGAACATTCCTCAAACTCGTGTCAGTGAAATTCTAAGGAAGAATAGAAGAATAACAGCAGATACTGCATTGAGATTGAGTCGATATTTTGGAAATACGCCCAAATTCTGGCTTGGCCTTCAGGATGATTATGATCTTGAGGAGGAATTGAATTCGAACGCTGAGCAACTTCGAGCAATTGTCAAGCTCGAAGTTGCTCACTAAATAGTTAGCTTCCCAATCGCTTCAAAACAACATCCCAATGAACAACATCATTCTACAAGGCATTCAATTTGACGAAAAGTCTTCTTTTCAACGTGGGCCCGTAAAAGCTCCCGCGTTGATTCGTGAGGCTTTGTACAGCGATTCTGCCAATATGTTTACGGAAGATCTCAAGGACGTTTCTGCAATGTCGATTGATGACAAAGGAGACTTTGAGATTGAAGAGTACTTCGATATCGAGGCGATCACAGGTCGGAATCTGTCGGATGAAGGAAAGTTATTGACATTGGGCGGTGATCACTCAATTACGTATCCGCTAATAAAGGCACACCATGCAAAATATCCTGTCCTTGATATTCTTCATATCGATGCTCATGGGGATTTGTATGATGAGCTAAATGGTGACAAGTACTCTCATGGGTGTCCGTTTGCTCGAATCATGGAAAATGGGCTTGCAGCCAATTTGGTTCAGGTTGGTATTAGAACATTAACGCAGCACCAGAAAGAACAGGCTGAGAAATTCAAAGTGGAAATTCATCAAATGAAAGATCTTGATTTGTCAAAGATTCGAAAATTTGAAAACCCTTTGTACATTTCATTGGATATGGACGCGTTCGATCCTGCTTTTGCACCGGGTGTGTCTCATCACGAGCCGGGTGGTCTTTCGTCAAGACAGGTCATAGATTTGATTCAGAACCTGGATGCTGAAATAATTGGGGCTGATATTGTAGAGTATAATCCAGACAAGGATTTTCAAAATATGACGGCTTATCTGGCTGCGAAAATGATGAAAGAGATTTTGGCTAAGATGGTTTAGGGAATAGAGAATAGTTGACTGGTTAATTGGTAGAATTGTAGAATGGCAAAAAGTGTAGTTGATTTAAGTACGTCTCCTGGGGTTGAAGGTGTCTTTGATAATTATCCAAAACACATTCAGCCAAAAATGAAGCGTCTGCGCCAGTTGGTCTTAGATACAGCCAATGAAATTGAAGGGTTAGACAAACTCGAAGAGACGTTGAAGTGGGGCGAGCCCAGCTACCTCACAAAGCATGGTAGCACACTACGTATGGATTGGAAAGAGAAGAAGCCTGATCAGTACGCCATGTATTTTAAGTGCACAAGCAAACTCGTCAGCACATTCAAGATGATCTACAATGACACATTCAAATTCGAAACTACCAGAGCGATCGTGTTTGATCTGGAAGATGAAATCCCTGAAAAAGAGTTGAAACGCTGTATTGCCATGACATTGACATATCATAAGGTGAAACATTTGCCGATGTTGGGAGGATGAGTTCTCAAATAGTCTTTTTAATTCATACTCCCTTTTCTAATCCAAACCTTTCCAAATTGCGGTCGTATATTAGTTACACAAAACAGTAACTAATGAAAAAAATCCTTGGTGAATTTGAGGAAGTGGTCTTGCTACTGGTAGCTGCACAACACGATAAAGCTTACGGTTTCTCCATAAAAACAGCCATTGAAGAGATGGGACGTTCTGTCAATCTAAGTAACGTACATACGACGTTGTATCGCCTAGAAGAAAAAGGACTTGTATCCTCTGTTGTTGGATCAGCGAGTGCCACCAGAGGTGGGCGCAGAAAACGGAATTTTGTGATTACGCAAGCTGGGAAGGTAGCTGTAAAAGAAACCAAGGAATCCAGATTGAGATTATGGAGTTCTATTCCATCTTTTGTCATGGAAGGCGCATGAAGAAGTTTAATCCTCCAAAATTTGCTGACAAGCTATTTCGCTGGTATTGTCGAAATGACTTGCAAGATTCGATTATCGGAGATCTGCACGAACAGTTTTATCATGATCTTGAACGTAAAGGAATTGTCAAGGCAAGATTGATTTACTGGATAACAATCCTAAAATTCTTCAACCGATTTACCACCAAACGAACCCAGAACAAAACAAATCAGCCAATGAGCATGAACTACTTGAAAACTCCTATTCGTTTTCTTCTCAAGCACAGAAGTTATGCCCTTATCAATGTAGTTGGTCTGAGCATTGGTCTGTTTAGTTGTCTTGTGATTTCCTTTTTTCTGCATCACGAACTCACGTTTGATCAACAGCATCAGAACGGGCACAACATTTTCCGCATCAACATGATTTTTGCTGATAATTCTGGAAGTGAAACCAAATATATTAATTCACCTCCGGCTCTAGCACCGGGTATACAGGAAATGTACCCTGAGATTGAACGGGCAACACAGCTCAGATATACGGGTCGCACGTCACTGAGAAACGGTGATCAGGTCTACTTTGAGAATCATGGCTTCTATGCTGATTCTTCTTTTCTGGAAGTATTCACTTTCCCTCTTGTTTCAGGAAACACCAAAACTGCGCTGGATGAGCCAAATTCAATTGTAATTACATCTCATCTTTCCAAAAAGTACTTTGGAGAAAAAGACCCAATGGGAAAGTTGATTACAATGAACAACGATGTTCTACTGAAGGTAACAGGAATTTTAGAGCCCATTCCCTCCAATTCACATATCAAATTTGACTTCCTAATTTCGTTTGAAACCTACACTGTTCCTGAAGGCTATCTGTCCGATCTTACTAGCTGGTGGTGGCTGGGTTTTGTTTCATACGTGCAATTGCAAAATCCTTCAGGAGGCCAAGAATTGCAAAACAAGCTTGATGCTCTTTATCGAGAAGCTGACCCTGATAATGAAACACCATTTAGAACAATAGTCCAGCCACTTGAGGAAATTTACCTGGGCTCAGCAGGAATGACCGATGACCTCGCCAGTCATATGAGAAGCGGCAATAAATATTCAATCTACGCTCTGGCCGTCATTGCACTTCTTATTCTCTTTATAGCGTCATTTAACTTGATGAATATCACCGTAGCGACCAGCCTCACACGAGGCAAAGAAGTAGGGATAAAAAAGGTATTAGGTGAAGAAAAAAGCAAGCTGCTTGTTCAGCTACTGCTGGAATCCGTATTGATCACTTTTATTAGCACCGTGCTGGCTTATGTGCTGTTTCTTCTACTATTTTCTCAAATAAAAGATCACTTGAATTGGGACTTAGAGATCAGCTCGACGCTCCTACTCACCTCAATTCCTATCGCTCTTCTTTTCATCACGATTCTTGGTGTACTTGCCGGCTTGTACCCAGCGACGTTGCTGACTAACCTGGAAGCCTCCCGTGCGCTCAAGCAGGGGTTGAAAACGGGAAAAGGTGCAGCATGGTTGACCAACGGACTAATCAGCTTTCAATTCATCATTTCCGTTTCCCTAATTTCTTCCACAATAATTGTCTACCAGCAAATTCAATACTTAAGAAACCAATCCCTTGGATTTGACAGCTCATATGTTGTCTCTATGAAACTCTTACCGCAAGATATGCGGTCTTTCTATGATAGGTTTAAAGAAGACCTTCGTCAGAATTCTCAAATACAAAGTGTCAGCCGGAGCGAACGTATTATTGGCGATCCCTGGCCAGTCAACGGGATTTTGGTTCGTGATGAGCCTGACTACAAGCAGGTGCACGGCGCTCAGATAGGTTATGATTTTCTCAATACGATGGGAATCGAACTAAAAACAGGTCGAGCATTTTCAGAAGAGTTTGGCACCGACTCATTGGGAAGCATCATTATAAATGAAGCATGCGCAAAACACTTGGGATTTGATAGTCCCGTAGGAGAAAAAGTTCAATTTTTCGGTCGTCACCGAACCGTAATAGGTGTGATTGAAGATTTTAATTTTTCATCCCTTCACAGTGAAATAGCTCCAGTTGTGATGATTATGCCCTTCATTGACCTGGAGAATATGTACGTGAAGGTTGCACCCGGAAATCTAGCTTCAAGCCTGGATTTAATTGAATCTCGTTGGAATGAAGTTAGCAATGGTGCGCCGCTGGAAATGCAATTGATGGACGATCACATGAATCAATTATATCAAAGAGAAGAAAAGCTCTCTCTTCTTATAACTGGATTCTCATTGCTTGCAGTCCTGCTCGCCTGCCTTGGACTGTACGGTTTGATTGCACTTATGGTTAACAAAAGAATCAAAGAGGTTGGAATTCGAAAAGTACTTGGAGCATCAGTGAGTTCACTTTTAATTCTATTTTCCAAACGATATCTGGGCTTAATAGCCATTGCCTCCCTCATTGCAGCTCCAACCGTATACTACATTCTAAGCCTTTGGTTAAATGAATTTGCCTATCGTATCAAATTCGATTTCTCTGCTTTACTACTGGCTGCATTGTTGCTCGCAACAATCTCTTTGCTGACGATTGGTACTCGCGCTCTTAGAACTGCGCTTGCAAATCCGATTAAAGCCCTAAGAGATGAATAAAAGCTCTAGTCTTCGATCACCACTTTCTCCAGTTCTACATTGATCTTCTGAATTTCCTCCGCAGAAAGCATGAAATCCAGCGACTTAGCATTTTGTGCTGCCTGATCTTGATTTCTTGCTCCAACCAATGCCGCTGTAATTCCGGGTCTTCTAATTGTCCAGTTAATAACTAATTGTCCAAGGCTGACATCTCGATCATCGGCAATCGGTTTGATTTTTTGCAGAAATTCATTCGTTCGTGATCGGTTGGGCTCTTTGAACCATTTGGTGCTAGGTCTGTGATCGTCTTCCGAAAACTTGTAATCCGCAGTTATTTTTCCTGTCAGCAAACCTCTCTGCAAAGGGCTGTAGGCCAAAATTCCAATATCACTCGCAATACAATGCGGAACGATGTCTTTTTCGATCTTTCTGTAGATCATGCTGTACGGTGATTGGCTTGACGCAATTGGAGCGATTACTTCTGCACGTTTCATTAAGTCAACAGAATGGTTGGAAACGCCAAATGCTCGAACCTTTCCCTGCTGAATTAACTCTTCCACGGCTTCCATTGTTTCCTCGATCGGAGTCGTAGCGTCCGGTCTATGAATTTGATACAGGTCGACGTAATCGGTATTCAAGAGCTTCAGACTGTCTTCCAATTCTTGGATGATTCCATCTTTGCCTGCATAAGAGTACACCTGTTTTTCGATACCATCGGGGCCGGCTCTGTCGAGCAGATATTCTCCTTTCTTCGTTTTCCAGTTTAAACCAAATTTGGTGAGAATCTCAACTTTATCACGTCCAACTTCCTCTACCAGCTTCCCAACAATCTTTTCACTGTGTCCAAGACCGTACATTGGAGCGGTATCAATCGAAGTTATTCCGAGGTCTATGCTCTGTTTTAAAGCTGCAAGTGCGTCAATGTCGTCACTTTTTCCCCAAGCCGTGCCTCCGATAGCCCAGGCTCCGAATACGATGGGAGAAACTTTGAGGTCAGATTTTCCAAGTTGGACTTTTTCCATGGTTCAATGATAAGAATTTTACCACAAGGCGCACTAAGATTACACAATGGGCACAAAGAGATGCGATTACTTACTGGAATCTAGGTATTCAGTAAAAAATAGCATGCTTCTGCTGGATCGAGTTTGTAGCTCTGTGCTAGAATAAATAACAAAGCACAAACAACAAATAAGATCCAAATACGAACTCTCAATCGGGTCATCTTTTAGAACTTTCGATTTGAAAATTATTTGGACTTTGGTATTTGAATAGTTGAGATTTGTAAAGTAACAAGAAAGGCAGTCCGCTCCCGAACTGCCTAAGTCAAAACTCAAATAAAAAACTACCTACTTCAAAGTCAAGCAAAAATAAATTTTTAGTCAACCCACCCCTACCCCTCCAAGGAGGGGAACTTATGAGTATTTTGCTTTCAATTCAGTATCTATTGTCTCGGACTCATGCTTCTCGCAAGATCAACCAACTCAATAAATTCTCTTCTATAGCCAAATGCATCCTTCCCTTTCGATTCTCTTGCCATTTCCAGCACAGAAGCATAGGTCATATCTCCTTTGAACTCAGAATCTCTAAGCAACATTCCAAATCCTGCTACAGCCATTGACCAATTCAGATTATCACCAGACTTGCGAATCTCGTTCTGAACAATTTTAGTAATCAGTTTGCTCTTGCTTCCTTCTGGCTCCTTGTATCGGAATTTCACTGTGAGCAACTCATCAGAATCTCTTGTAATCGGATTTGACTGGCCTTGATATTTCAAAGGATCAATATTCTTAACAAACTCACTATCCACGCCTGTTGGTATTACTTCATAAAGCGCCGTAACAGTATGGCCACTTCCAAGTTCTCCCGCATCCTTTTTGTCGTCATTGAAATCCTCGTCGTTCAGTCTTCTGTTTTCGTATCCAATCAATCGATACGCCTGCACTACTGAAGGATTAAACTCAACCTGAATTTTAACATCTTTTGCAATCGTGAAAAGTGTTCCTCCAAATTCGTTCACCAACACCTTTTTAGCCTCACGCATGTTGTCGATGTAGGCATAGTTTCCATTTCCCTTGTCGGCAAGAATCTCCATTTTGGAATCCTTGTAGTTCCCCATTCCAAACCCAAGCACTGTTAAAAACACGCCACCTTTTCTCTTCTCTTCAATCAGTCGCTCCATTTCTCCGTTGCTTGAAGCTCCTACGTTGAAATCCCCGTCTGTGGCAAGTACAATTCGGTTATTTCCGCCTTCTACGAAGTTTTCCATCGCTGTTTTGTAGGCAAGCTCAATTCCAGCTCCTCCTGCAGTTGAACCACCAGCATTCAGTCTATCCAGTGCTTTCATCATCGTCCCTTTATCGTTTCCATCGGTTGGAGGAAGAACCAAACCTGCAGCTCCGGCATATACTACGATGGACACCTTGTCCTGAGGTCTTAGCTCATTTGCAAGCAACTTGAAAGCTGATTTCAAAAGTGGCAATTTGTTTGGTGCGCTCATGGAACCAGAAACATCAATCAGGAACACGATGTTGGAAGCAGGGAGATTATCCATTTCAATCTTCTTGCCTTGAAGACCCACCTGTACAATCAAATGTTCTTCGTTCCACGGAGCCTTGCTCAACTCTGTGTTTATTGAAAAAGGATCTTTACCAGTCGGGTTTTTGTAGTTGTAACCAAAATAGTTGATCATCTCTTCAATTCTCACCGCGTCTTTCGGTGGCAATTGACCATTGTTTATAAATCTGCGCATATTGCTGTAAGAAGCGGCATCAACGTCGATGGAAAAAGTAGAAAGTGGTTTGTCCAGTACTTTTCTAAAACCATTTTCGTGAATGGTAGCATACTCCTCTGTATTGTGGTTCAGTGCTTGATCATACGCTACTCCACCAGTGCCAAGGAATTTATTGCTTAATGTTCCACTTGATCTCGTATACGATTTATTGCTCTCCTTCCGAACCTGCGCTGGTGAAATAGCAATCTCACTTAGTGCATCCTCCTCGGCATATTCGACAACATCAAATTTCAATGTCACGTCAATAACTTTTCTATTCCCAACTTTAACTTTTTGAGTTACAAATCCAGGTTGAGAAAAAACTAAAACTGATTTTTCGTCACTTACCTCAATAGAATAAAACCCGTTAATGTCTGTTACCACAGTGTTAGAAGTTTCTTTAATAAGCACATTTACTCTGGCTATGCTTTGCCCGTTTTCATCGTATACCGTCCCGTTCACATAATTGGCATCAACCTTGGACACCAGAATCATTGATAGAATTATTAACAACTTTTTCATACCTTCAATTTTTAATGTTTGCTATTGAGATGCGGGCTCATCTGATATTCCATAAAAAATTTCAACTTTTTTTTGAGTAGGGAAAAATCCATAGTGAAATTGGACGTGGAAATCCTTGAGGAGTATCGTAAAACAGCGGATTCAGAACTCTTTGGCAAGCTGTTTAATAGCTACATGCACCTCGTATATGGTTTGTGCTTGAAATATTTAAAATCAAGGGAGGAGAGCCAAGATGCTGTCATGTCCATCTACGAAAAAATAAGCAAGACCCTTCTGACAACGGAAGTTCAACATTTTAAAAGTTGGTTATATATGGTCACCAAGAACTATTGCTTAATGGAATTGAGGAAATCAAATCCAGAAAAAAATTCTCACGTTTTTATGGAAAGCGATGTGGTGATGCATCTCAATGATGAGGAAGATGTTCTAGAAACCAGGATAGAGGCACTTGGGGAATGTATTGAGGAGCTCAAAAGTGAGCAAAAGCAATGTGTAGAGCTATTTTTCCTTGAAAAGAAGAGTTACCAGGAAGTAAATGAAAAAACAGGTATCAACTTAAAGAAAGTAAAAAGTCATATCCAAAATGGAAAGCGAAATTTGAAGATTTGCATAGAAAGTAAAAATGTCAGCTGACAAAAACCATAAGGAACAATTCGAGAGATACCTCGCTGGAAAGATGAGTGAAGAGGAAGCTCATGCTTTCGAACGCCAAGCCCTGAACGATCCTTTTGCTCAGGAAGCATTGGAAGGTTTTGAAAAGCATGAATCTGAAGAAGTGTTCTCAGATATTGAAAAATTACAATCTCAAGTTTTAGAAAGGAAAAAAGCACAGTTCTCCTTGATGAACATTGCTGCAGCCATTTCTCTGCTGGTTGTCAGTTCTTTTGCTGTTTGGTTCGCTGTCGGTTCGCTGGAGAAGGATGAGACTTTGGCAATGGAATCCGAAGCTGAGGAACAAGTTGAAGAGCCGGCAAATCGGCAGAATTCTGCTCAGTTCGTCAATACGGACACTACCGCATCTAATGAAGACACAAAAACATTGGCAGAGGTCACAGCAAAAGAAACTCAAGAAACTAAGGAGGGTGAATCTACAGTTGCAGCAGAACCTATCCAGATCGCGGAGGTCGAAGAAGCTGAAGTTGCGGTTGCTGAAGTAATCACAGAGGCGCAAGAAGACGCTTCAGGAGCAGATGTTGCCTCAGTCGAAACAGGTGTGCCTTTACAAAGCGGTGCCAGCTTTGCCGCCGATGAGGTTGCGGTCGTTTTCGAAGATAATGACGAAGAGTCGGAGGTTTCGGCCCTGCAGAGTACACCGCTAGCGGCTGATGTATCAGGCAAGGCGGTTGTTGCAAAGGAAGAAAAATCGAAGAAAGACCAACAATTGGGACAAGGCCTCGTTGCTGAACCTACTGCCACTAATCCTGAAGTTGCCGGTCTCACAGATGATCTTCAGGAATCCGGCACTTCTGAAGCAAGCGAGCTACAAGTTGCTCAAGCATCACAGAGACGTGCTGCTGGAGTTCAACTAACAGAATCGAGCAGTGCAGCAAAAAGATCAGCGAATCCTTCTACGCCTGATGTGTATGTCCGAGCTCAACCGGTTAGTGGAGACATTGAGTTCAAAAAATATCTTGATGAAAACGTGGTTTATCCAGAATCAGCCAAAAACAATACCATAAAAGGAACAGTAATCATAGATCTCACAATTTCCGAAACTGGGGAAATCATAAATTTTGATGTGAAACGAAGTCTCGGACATGGATGTGATGAAGAAGCGATTCGATTGGTTCGGGAGGGGCCTGGATGGAACCCGGCATTGAGAAATGGTGTGCCAGAGTTGGATAAGGTTCGTGTGAGGATTCGTTTCAAAGAAAATTGAGCGGAAGCAATTCTTACTTCAAAATAGACTGATCCCCGTTTAGGACCTTCATCACCTCCGGTTTGTAGTTCCTACCGATAGGAATTTCTTTGCCCTGTATTTCAACGCCACTGCTAGAAAATGCATCAATTTTTCTTATTGGAACGATAAAGGAGCGGTGAATTCTTAGGAAGCAATCCTCAGGTAATTTCTGCTCCAGAAAACTGATTTTTTGTAGTGAAATAACCTCGTTTCCATCTTGCGTACTTATCCTAACATAGTCCTTTAAACTCTCGATGTAGCTGATATCTTCCAGGTAAACCTTCACCATTTTTCGATCGGCCTTCAGAAAAAGATACGGTTTATCCTCTTGGATCAACTCGTTTGATTCAATTGCCGAGATCATCTGATCACTTTCCTCCACCTTGTTAACTGCCATCAAAAACCGATCGAATGCAATCGGCTTAAGCAAATAATCGACAACATTGAGCTCATAACTCTCAATGGCATACTCTCTGTAAGCGGTGGTGAAAATCACCTTCGGTGCTGGATTTATTACCTTCAAGAATTCAATTCCTGTAAGTTTCGGCATTTGAATATCAAGGAATATGAGGTCTACAGGATGCTTTTTCAGCTCATCAAAAGCACTTACTGCATTGGTACAGCTTGCCACCAACTCCAACGATTCTACTCGACTGATATATGATTCCAGAACTTCGCCAGCAAGTGGCTCGTCATCTACAATCATGCACTTTATTGACATCTATATCTCAATTTTCAAGATCACTAAAAATGAATCATCATCATCATGGAGGTCAAGTTCGTGACGTTCACCATAGAGTAGTTCCAACCTTCTTTTAACGTTATTCAAACCGATTCCTTCCTTATACTCAAAACGATCTTCGCTTGTTCCGTTCTTACTTTTACTATTTTCTACCTTCAGGGTTAGGGTTTTTCCCTTCATTTCGAGATCAATGTTGACCCATGACTCGTCCAACTCTTCGCTTACTCCATGCTTAAAGCAATTCTCTACAAAGGGAAGAATTAGCATTGGTGCCACCATCTTTGACTCCACTTCTCCTCGCACGTTGAATGAGATATTGAGTCGCTTCCCGTATCGGATTTTCTCCAAAGAAATGTAATCTTTGACAAGTTTGATTTCCTTGTTTAGCGGAACTGTATCCGCATTACATTCATAGAGCATGTAATTAAGAAGGTCGGACAACTTAAGCACAACTTCAGGTGCCTCTTTTGATTGCTTCAAAGTGAGCGCATACAGGTTATTCAGTGTATTAAAAAGAAAATGAGGATGCACCTGTGCTTTTAGAAATCTAAGCTCTGCCTGTAGTTTTTCGCTAGCCAGCTGCTGATTGGCTTTTTGCTCTTTGTACCAGTACTTAAACCATTTGATAACAATCGCAAGAACGAGCACAGGATAGATTTTAGTCGTGTTCTTCAAGATTTTTCCAATGTTGAATAACACAGGCTGATAATCAGATTCAGGCCAGAATAAAGGTTGCTGAATGAAAATGTAATCAATCCAAATCAGCGTGCTGAAAGCTAGAATGACAAATACGATAGAAAGAATAAACTCCACATACTTTTCCTTAAAAAGGAATCTGGGCATCAAGAAATAGATAGTGAAATAAACAGCTGGAGCCTGAACGACAGCATCCGTCAACTGAATGAAGAACTGTCTGCCATAATCGTCCTCAAAAAAACCATATACCAACGAAAAGAAGCTGACGTACACCAACCAAAAAACAAAATGCCACAATATTCGTGGCGTTTGAAATAACAGCTTCTCTAATTCTAATTTGGGCATCGTTGCAACTAGTATAGTACTCAAACTTATTTATTATGTTTCATTTACTTCTCGCGCCCAGACGAAAAGCTAGAGGCACCTCCTCAGCGACGCATTTTATCTGTCCAACGACATAAATAGGCCTAAAACGTAGTCTATCGGAAAAGGCTAACGCAACGTCTAAAAAGCACAAAACAGGGAAACCTAGCCTTCTGCTTGGGGTATAAACGGAAAATTCGAATCCAAACAATATGAAGATTATAGCATCCCTGTTAGTCATTTTCAACCTTGTCAGTCTTTCTCCAGACAATGAAACCAGGGACCAGTTTAGGTATAACATCGAAAAAGCATCAGCTAAAATCTCAGTTGATGGTGATCACACTGAAGACGCCTGGCAGAATGCCTCTGCCATACCCAATTTCATTAACCACTGGCCTCTGGATACCGGAAGTGCTGCTGCTCTTACGGAGGTAAAGGCAACCTACGACGAAGAGTTCATTTACATACTGGCGGTTTGTCACGACGATGGCACACGTGTAATTCAATCGCTAAGAAGAGACGATGATGATGCACACTGGGGCAGCGACAATTTTACCTTGGTGCTGGATCCAATGAATAACAAGCAGAACGGCTTCATGTTTGGGGTAAATGCCGGCGGATCACAAATTGAAGCACAGCTCAATGTAAATGGACCACGCACGCAGTACGATCAGAATTGGGATAATAAGTGGTATTCAGAAGTAAAGAGATATGATGACTATTGGGTGGCAGAATTTGCCATCCCATTTAAGACGCTGAGGTACTCCAGCAACATTTCTGAATGGGGTATTAACTTCATTCGCGGAGACATGCAACGAAACGAGTATTCTACATGGACGCAATTCGACCTCAACTATCCAGGGATTGATCTGAATTTTATGGGGACGTTGGCGTGGGACGAAAAGCCAAAGCAAGCTTCAGGAAAAGTTGTACTGATCCCATACTTGTCTGGTGGAACACAGAGAGATTACGAGGAAGAAGAGCAAAGAAGCTATGACAAGGACGGGGATACTGGACTAGATGCAAAGATTGCATTGACGGGATCCCTGAATCTCGATTTGACCATTAATCCAGATTTCTCAAATGTAGACGTCGATCAACAGGTCACAAATCTCTCTCGTTTTAGCATCTTCTTCCCAGAGCGACGTAATTTCTTTCTCGAAAACGGGGACATATTTTCCAACTTCGGTAGTTGGCAAATTTCTCCTTTCTTCTCTCGAAGAATCGGCTTGATAGATGGCGAACAAGTGCCGATTAGCTACGGTGCTCGACTAACTGGAAACGTCACCAACAAAACCAGAATTGGACTCATGAATACCCAAACAACAGCTATTTCTGAGTTGGAGTCTCAAAATTATTCTGTAGCTGCTGTTCATCAGCAGGTACTTGACCGATCCGTAATCAAAGGAATATTCATCAACCGGCAAACAGGTGCAGAAGTGAGTGAGGGTAAATACTCTCGTAATGGAGGATTGGAGTTTGCTTACATTTCCAGCAACGGGAAAGTAAACAATACTTTAAGGTTTCATACTTCGCAAACTCCAGAGAACCATTCAGATAATCACTTTTACGGGCTAAGTGGCAATTACAATGGCAGGAGTCTTCGGTCGGGTTGGACCTTGGATGTAGTGGGTGAAAATTACATCACGGAACTTGGGTTTAATCCTCGCCTCGAAAATTACAATGCTGAGACTGAGGAAACGGTTAGAAAAGCTTTCACCCGAATTAATCCCTGGACGGTTTACCGTTTTTTCCCAGCTGACAGCAAACTGAATTCCCATGGTCCAAGAACGTGGCACATGGTGTGGCTAAATAGAGATGGGTCTGGTTTGAACGAGCGTGGGCATGGATTTGCCTATGATTTCACTTTTCAAAACACCACTGAAATTAGGCTGCAGAGTCAAGTCCGCGAGGTGAATCTTCCAGTTCCCACCTCATTAATCGGAGATGATTATACACCCCTTCCTGTTGGCAACTACCAATTCACACAATACTGGGTAAACTATAATACGGACAGAAGGAAGATCGTCAACGCGGACTTTAGAGTTCAGTTTGGAAACTTTTTCAACGGCACCAGATTCAATACATCAACCGGCTTGAACTTTCGGGTCCAACCATGGGGAAGTTTTGGTGTCACACACGATTTCAACCGAGTTGAATTACCAGGAGAGTTTGGTCAAACAAATTTGCACCTCTTGCGAGTGAACTCTCAGATCAGTTTTTCGAACTCGATGTTTCTTACGACTGCTCTTCAGTTCAACTCACAAAGTGAGAACTACAATTTCTTCACTCGATTTCAATGGCGATATCGTCCAATGTCGGATTTCTTTCTCGTTTACACTGACAATTACACCACAGATGGACTTGAGCTAAAAAATCGTCAGATAGTATTTAAAGCTACTTATTGGCTGAATTTGTAGCACTCAGCATTCGATCCTTTCCTTGCATATCTCGGTGAATCCTCACTTCTGAGTAATCTAGAGTTTCGACCAGGGATTTCACCTCATCGGCAAACTCTTCATGCAATTCAAAGTACAATTTGCCATTCTTTTTAAGCGATTGTCTTCCAAATTCTGCGATTCTGCGATAGAAAATTAAGGGATCATCGTTAGAGACAAATAAGGCTTCGTGCGGCTCGTAATCCAACACATTATTGTGCATCCGCTCTTTGTCCTTTTGAGGAATGTAAGGAGGGTTGCTTACAAGAATATCAAGTTCAGAAATAGATGGGTTTGAGCTAAGAATGTCATGCTGCAAAAAGTTAGTTGATCCACCTAGTGTCGAAGAATTCTCCCTAGCAATTCGCAGTGCATCTTCGGAAGCATCCAAACCGACAACGTTTCCCTCAGTTTCCAGTGCCAATGAAATCGCGATGCATCCACTCCCTGTCCCTACATCAAGAATTCTAGGTTTTTCAAGCTTATTTTCATCTAAAATCAACCTCACCAGCTCCTCTGTCTCGGGACGTGGAATGAGAGTCCCTTTTCTAACATGAAATCTTCGTCCAAGAAAATGGGAAAGACCAGTAATGTATTGAATCGGTTCGTTTTGCAAAACTCTTCTAACCAGTAGCTCAAGTTGCGCCAAATCAATTGCAATCTTCTCATCTAAAAGGACATGCTCTCTTCGAACACCAAAAGAATCTTCCAAAAGGATTGAAGCTATACTCTCCGCCTCGGAAAGTTCATACTTCTCGTTTATTCTTTTGACTGCATCGTTATATAGCTGCTTCGAAGAATGCATATTTAGCGAATTTAGGCAGCGAGCTGATGCTCGCAATCATTATCTCAGTTTTATAACTTAGCATCAAATGGACTCCCCAGATAATAAATTCATGCAACGAGCCTTAGAGTTGGCTGAATTAGGCAAAGGCTCGGTAAGTCCAAACCCTATGGTTGGATGCGTCATTGTTCATCACGACAGGATCATCGGGGAAGGTTATCATGAAAAATATGGAGAAGCGCATGCTGAGGTTAACGCAATCAATTCAGTCTTAGATCATAGCTTACTCTCTCAAAGCACAGCATACGTCACGCTTGAGCCCTGTGCACATCAAGGTAAAACACCTCCATGTGCTGATCTTCTAATTGAGAAAAGAATCAAAAAAGTAGTGATTGCTAGTCGGGATCCATTTGAAAAGGTAGATGGAAGAGGGATTCAAAAACTACAAGATGCAGGTGTAGAAACGATTAACGGAGTATTGGAAGCGGAAGCAGAGGAGCTCAATAAACGGTTTATAGTCTTCCATACCAAGAAACGTCCTTATGTGATCTTAAAATGGGCACAAACAACAGACGGCTTTATCGCTCGGGAGAACTTTGATTCGAAATGGATCAGTAATGAAAAATCCAGACAACTGGTTCACAAATTGAGAACCGAAGAAGATGCAATTCTAGTTGGAAAAAATACGGCCATACATGATAATCCCTCCCTTACTACACGGGATTGGAAAGGTAAAAATCCAGTTCGAATTCTACTGGATTCAAATCTTGAGGTAGATAGAAATTCCAAGCTGTTTGATGATGAGGCAAAAACAATCATTTTCAACTCTTCGTTGGAAAAGGAAGAAGGAACAAATCAATGGGTCAAGGTCGATGCGAGTTCTCCTCAAGGGATTCTGAATAAACTACATGAGCTTAGGGTTCAATCAATCATTATCGAGGGCGGGGCGCAAACATTGAACTCTTTTATTAAAGATAATTGTTGGGATGAAGCAAAGATTTTCATTGGTGCCGAAAGCTTTGGGAATGGTATTTCAGCTCCAGTAATGGATCAGATGCCGACCGATGAAAAAACGTACTTTGGAGATATTCTAAAAACCTACAGAAACTGATGGCAGACGATCTTATTGTTCCTACTTCTACGTCAAAAGCTGAAAAGTATGAAGCACTTATTCCTCAGATAAAAGGCTTACTACATGGCGAAGAAAACTTGGTTGCGAATCTCGCAAACATTTGTGCTGCGTTAAAAGAAGGAATGGGCTTCTTCTGGGTGGGCTTTTACCTGGTCGACTCTGAGGAAGAACTAGTCCTTGGTCCATTCCAAGGTCCCGTAGCGTGTACCAGAATTAAGAAAGGAAAAGGTGTTTGTGGTAGCTCCTGGGACAAAGAAGAAATCATCATCGTTCCAGATGTGGACAAATTTCCAGGGCACATAGCCTGCAGTTCTGCCTCCAGATCAGAAATTGTGATGCCAGTTTTCAAAGACGGAAAGGTAACCGCAATACTAGATGTGGATAGCGATCAGTTAGATGCCTTTGACACTGTTGATAGCGAATTTCTTGCACAGATAATCGAACTTCTCGCTTAACAATCTTTAACCACTCTCAGGTCTTCTTAGGCACTTATGTAGTATAAGGTCTATATTTTTGCGTCCGATGACCGACAGTCTCAAAATAAGGCTTAGTTTCTTGGGAGCACTCATTTGCTGGCTTCTGTATGCAGCATCAAATATCTATTTGCTGTTTATAGAAAGCTATGAGATGAAAGTGCAGCTGTCGGAGATCATTCCTCAGCTGTTTTTTACCGGATTTGTGGTGTCAACTTTCGCCTACTACAGGTTTGTTATTTCAAAAGCCGACACACTCAACTTTACCGACCTGCTTTGGAAGGTTTTCATTACTGGACTAATAACGACGCTTATTTCGCTTGGTATTCACTTCTTCTTTGTTGTTTTTGCTAACAGCAGCATCGTAGAAAGTCCACTGACTGTCAATTTTTTCTACAACATACTTCTGGGCCTCGTAGTGGTATACATGGTATCCACATTGGTGGTATGGAAAAGGCTAATTCTATACCAGAAGTCAAAAAATCTTCTGCAATTGTGGGGTCTTTTTGAGATCGTCCTGTTTGCTGGTTTAATCTATGATTTTTTCGGCTTTGAGCTCTTTGAGGCTAATTTCAATTTTGGACTAATCGTCATTTCCAGTTTTTCGCTAATTCTTGCCTTCAATCTAAAGTGGATAGCCTATCTCAATTTCAAACAAAAATGGAAAGGCATCCTGTTTATACTTCTTTCTGGAATCTACCTGTATCACTTCTTCCTCAATCTTGACGATTTCCGTGCTACCGAGGTACTGGTCAATGACCTTCTCGATAGCGTTTTTATCATCGGTCTGTTTGGTTTTCTTTTCTTCTATGCCACCACTTCAATATTGGTCACATTATTTAATCTTCCAACATCCTCTGTATTTGAAAGAAAACTGAAGGAAGCACTTGACTTTCA
>JBDWQX010000061.1:0-32408 GCA_039986395.1 Cyclobacteriaceae bacterium | reverse complement strand
CTAATTGAAATTGGTGTTCATAGCTATCTGTTAAAAAATGCCGATCCAGAGGAGGTACACAAGGCAATCATCTCGGTTCGAAACAATGACTTTTACTACAATCAGCTCGTCTCCTCTGCACTCAGGAACAAGATCCAACGCGAAGGCATTGAAAAAAAATCGATTCAAAACCGTGGCGATGTTAGTCCTCGCGAGATAGAAATTCTACAACTCATCTGTCAAGAGCTCACGATGAAGGAAATTGGAGAGAAGCTTTTTCTAAGCGAACAAACAATTCAAACACATCGGAAGAATCTCATGCGAAAAACTCAAGCTAAGAATGCAGTTGGTCTGGTAAAATTTGCATTTCAAAACGGAATCGCCTCATTTTAGTGACTACCCACTTTTGGGTATACCGCTACCTATTTTCAGGTAATTTATCTTAGCGCCTTTTCTATTAATGTCCTGCCTATCAGGTATTTACGTTTTGTCCGTGTCGATAACACTTTACTCCTCAAGTTTTTTAGTATCCAAAACCTCTAATTTCATATGATCAATTATTTACTTAATTGATAAGCTCTTAGGTTGATGGTTAATCTAGAAAATGCAACGGGGGCCCAGGGTTTTCGCTTAATCCTTTGGTTTGCCAAACTATCTCACTCACAATAGAGGGTCCCTAGCGTTTTCTGGTCAAGAAATTTAGTAGTAACGTTCTCCACAAATCCCGCGAAAGGACTCTTCATCGAGAGTCCTTTCTTTTTGTTCTCTACTTGCTGTAGAGCTGAACCCCTACCTCATAATATTTGTCTCCCTCTACCCAAAATGGAGCTTCATCTGAATTTGCAATAACTCTGCACGAAAGCACATACGCCTTGAAGAATTTTTCCAGATAGTCATAGTCCAAGGTTTCTGGCTCATCGCCCGGCTGGTGATAGTACTTACCAATCTCATCGTCGAATGCAGTGAAGCCAAGGCTAAATGTCGGCGCGGGAATCCCTTTTGAGGCAAAACGCACATTATCAGATCTATCGAAAAGTCCTTGCTCTGGAGCGGGATCATCCGTTGCTAAAAGTCCGAATGCTTTGCTGGATTCAGAAATGATGCTACTTGCAGTGGTTCTTCCCAGGCCAATGATAGTGGCAATTGATGTGTCGTTGTAACCACCGTTGTCGGAATTGAAACAATAGACCATTTTCGAGTGCTCCACAGGAGAATTATCAATAAAGTATTGACTCCCAAGCAATCCTTTTTCTTCGCCTGTGAAAAGGACGAAAAGTGCAGACCTTCTCGTAGGATATTTCGCAATATTTTCTGCTGCACTCAAAACGGTGACCGTTCCAACAGCGTTGTCTCGTGCTCCATTGTAAATGGTATCTCCCTTGGCATCAGCACGCCCAACACCCACATGATCATAATGAGCGGAGTACACAACCACCTCGCTTTTTAGGTTGGGGTCCGTTCCCTCAACAAACCCTACCACGTTTTTCGAAAGCAGCTCAATTTGCTCGTTCCCTGAAATTGATAGGTTTCCAGTCTGTCCTTTCTTTTTGAGATTTCCTAAATCCTCTTGTGATCTGTTCATCCAGAGATGAGTAAGGGACGGTCCGTCTTGAGTATCTAGCACTGTCTGGTCACGGCCTAAAAACCTAACCAAGAAATTCCAGGGCAGCTGCGTGGAATTGTACAGTTCCACCAAGGCTACTGCTCCCATTTCTTTAGCTCTCTTTCTCTTTTCCGTCGAAATGGTAAACCATGCTCTAGGGTTTTGCTCGACACCATCCCCGCTCAAAGCAACAACAATCTTTCCCTCCACTTTCGCCCTTTTCAAATCCGCCTCGCTTCCATAATCAGCAAAGACGATTGGTCCAGAAAGGTCTTTTCCACCAGCAAGCACCAAAAAATCATCATTCAATGAAAACGAATCATCGGCAAGCGTGAGCGTACCCTCTTTTGCCACTTTGAGTGACTTCATTGGAACGTTTTGGAAGTAGGAATCCATACCACTCACCATTGAGACTCCATATTGAATAAATCTGCTCTTAACATACTCAGCTGCAATGTCAAGTTCCGGTGATCCTGTGTCTCTTCCTCTTAAAACATCGGATGCCAAAAATCCAATATGGCTCTTAATCGTTGGCTGAGCAACTGTCTCCTCTGTTTTCGCCTTATCCGCTTGTCCGGTAGCATAAATTGAAGATAGAACTAGAGTGGTTATTAGTAGCTTTTTCATTATCAAATTTTTTTGCAAAGTAGAATAAAAAAGGTCAACCCGCTAGTGACTGACCTTTTGATCTTATAGGAATTGAATTCGCTAATTCAGAAATTCGTAAATACCCGCTACTCCTTGACCTCCGCCCACACAGGCAGTGACCATACCATACTTACTTTTTCTTCTTCTCATTTCGTTGAACAGGGTGATGGACAATTTCGCCCCCGTACATCCCAAGGGATGACCGAGTGCAATGGCACCACCATTGACGTTCAATTTTTCTTGATCTAGGTCCAGGCCTCTGATCACTCCCAGTGATTGTGCTGCAAATGCTTCATTCAATTCCACCAAATCAAGATCTGTTTGTTTCAAGCCTGCTTGCTTAAGCGCTTTTGGAACTGCTTCGACAGGTCCAATCCCCATAATTCTTGGGTCTACTCCAGCAGCAGTATAGCTTACCATTCTCGCGATTGGCTCTAGATTATATTCCTTGACCATTTTTTCACTCATCACCATAACAAATGCAGCACCGTCAGAAGTTGGTGAGGAGTTCCCCGCCGTAACCTGCCCGCCCTGCTTAAATGCCGGTCTCAGCTTAGCTAGTCCTTCCATAGAGGTGTCGGCACGAACACACTCATCCGTGTCAACGACAAATTCTCTCTTCTCTCGTTTCCCTTCTTCATTTACAAAAGTTTCCTCAACGGTGACTGGAACAATTTCATCTTTGAATTTGCCATCGGTGATTGCTTTAGCTGCTTTTTGATGTGACTCCATCGCAAACTGGTTAGAATCTTCAGCCGAAATGTCAAAGTCCTTTGCTACTTCCTCAGCGGTAAGGCCCATGTTGAGATAATACTGGGGGTTTTCCTGCGCAATATTCCAGTTAAGTGCAGCCTTATATCCCATCATAGGAACCAACGACATTGATTCTGTTCCTCCGGCAATGATACACTCGGCTGTGCCAGAGTGAATTCGGGTGCATGCCAAGTGAATAGCCTCCAAACCCGAACCGCAGTATCGGTTGATTATCATTCCCGGGACCGACATCGGCAGTGACAGTAGTGAAATGTATCTTCCCATCTGCAAGCCCTGCTCTGCCTCGGGTATTGCATTTCCAACAATAAGGTCGTCAACCCTTGTTGCATCAAAATCCTTCACTGATCCTACCAGGTGCTTAATTACGTCTGCGGCTAAGTCATCTGGTCTATAAAACCGAAATCCGCCCTTCTTCGCTCTGCCCACTGCAGATCTATATCCTGCTACTATATATGCATCCATGTTCTTCTTTTTTGATTTTTTATTCCTAACTGTCAGTTTCTAAGTGGCTTTCCTTTAAATAGGATACTTTGAATACGTTCCAATGTTTTTGGCTCTCCACATAAACTCAGGAAAGCTTCACGCTCCAAGTCTAGAAGGTACTGCTCAGAAACCAAGGTTGGCTCTGACAAATCTCCACCGGCCATGATCCATGCGAGCTTTTGCCCAATTTTAGCATCATGCTCCGAGATGTAGCTTCCGTATTGCATTCCTGTAATTCCTGCGCCGAACATTGCCAGGGCCGCTTTGCCCTGAACTTTTATGTCTTTTCGTTCTACCGGTTGCGTGTAGCCAGCTTCATACATCTGAATTGCTTTCTCTTTCGCATCCGTCAATAGTCTTTTTCTATTAAGTGTCACCTCATCACTCTGCTTCAGAATATGCATCCCTCTAGCCTCTTCTGCAGAAGTTGCCACTTTAGCAGTCGCTATATTCATAAAATACTCTTGAAGCGTATTTAGTTCAGGATCTCCAGCGGTATAATCGTCACCAGCACGCATGGTTAGTTCCTTGGTGCCTCCACCGCCTGGTATTAGCCCAACACCAACTTCGACCAAGCCAATGTACGACTCCGCGTGTGCCTGGATTGCGTCACAATGAAGTGAAAGCTCGCAGCCTCCGCCAAGGGTGAGGCCTGATGGGGCTGAAACTACTGGTATTGTGGAAAAACGTGCTCTGGTCATCGTTTTCTGGAATGTTCTGATCATCAAGTCGATCTCGTCAAACTCCTGATCAACAGCATACATAAATAGCATTGCCAGGTTCGCTCCTGCTGAAAAATTCTGTCCCTCATTTCCAATAACCACACCACGGTATTCTTTTTCCCCCATGGTGATCGCAGTATTAATCCCCTCGATAACATCTGCATCGATGGAGTTCATCTTCGTGTGAAATTCAAGGTTTAGAATTCCATCGCCAATATCGTAAATCGTTGCTCCCGCTTTTTCCCAAACTACACTGTTGTCCTTAAATGCATCCAGGAAGACAAGTCCTTCTGTTCCAGGAATGACCTTATAAGACTTAGAAGGAACATCATAGTAATGTTTCTTCCCTTCCTTAAACATGTAGAAAGATTTATTGCCTGCATCAAGCATCTCATTTACCCAATTTGCCGGCTCAAACCCACTTTCTTTCATTTTGGAAACTGTCTCTTCGACACCCAGTGCGTCCCATGATTCAAACGGGCCAACTTCCCAGGCAAAACCTGCAGAAACGGCTTGATCCACTCGGTAGAGTTCATCGGCTATTTCTGGAATTCGATTGGAGCAATACCTAAAAAGATCAAAGAATGTTTGCTTGTAAAACTCACCAGCCTTCCCCTCGTCTGCTAAAAGTATCGGAAGTCGCTCGCGCACATCTTCGATGTTTTTGGTTTTATCCATCGCCTCGAATTTTGCCTTGGTCTTCGCTTCATACTCTAGCGTTTTAAGGTTCAATTCTAGAATCTCTGTCTTGCCGTCTTTCTTAGTTTTTTTATAGAAACCCTGACCCGTCTTATCACCGAGCCATTTTTTGTCTGAAAGCTCACTAACAATTTTGGGAAGCTTGAAAACATCTCTTGATTCGTCATGTGCAAGGGCGGCATGCAAGTTGTTCGATACGTTGACCATAGTATCTAATCCCACTAGATCTGACGTTCTAAATGTTGCAGATTTTGCGTGGCCAATGACAGGTCCCGTCAATTTGTCAACCTCATTTACAGTCAATCCTATCTTATCGATCACATGCATTCCAGACATCATCGCGTAGACACCAATTCGGTTTGCGATGAATGCGGGAGTATCCTTACAAAGCACTGTTTCTTTTCCTAAATACAGGTCTCCGTAACTCATGCAAAATTCTGTGACTTCTGGATCTGTCTTCTCCGTTGGGATTATTTCCAGCAGTCTCAGATATCTCGGAGGGTTAAAAAAATGTGTCCCGCAAAAATGCTTTTGGAAATCTTCACTTCTTCCCTCCAACATAAGATGAATTGGAATTCCTGATGTGTTGGATGTGATAAGTGTTCCCGGAGTGCGGTGTTTTTCAACCTTGTCAAACAGAGACTTCTTAATTTCTAGCTTTTCAACAACAACCTCCATCACCCAGTCAACACCCTTTATTCTTTGTAAATCATCATCAAAGTTTCCAGTCTGAATCAATCTTGCAGCTGATTTATCATAAAGTGGAGAAGGGTTTGACTTTACCGCGGTCTGCAGAGATGAGTCCACAATCCTATTCCGTGCCTTTATATCCTTCTTTTCATCATCCGAAAGATCGAATGGGACAATGTCTAGTAAAAGCACTTCCACTCCAATGTTTGCAAAGTGACAAGCGATTCGAGATCCCATAATTCCAGATCCAAGTACCGCTACTTTCTTAATCGTTCTTTTCATTTTTATATACGCCGCTTTTCTTCTATGTATTAGTTAAAACACCATTATTGGCAAATTCATCTGATATTTCCTGGGCTACTTTGTCAAAAATCTTAGGATCATTGACGATGCCACTTAGGTCATTTAAAACCTCGAAAAAAGAGTTCAGTTTTTCTTCCGAGATCAATAACCTGACCTTCTTGTTAAATTCTCGTACAGCTCTTCGTGAAAGTTCCCTTTTTTGCTTTCCCACCTCGGTCAAGAAAATTCGGACTGAGCGTCCATCCACAGGATCCTTTTTACGATAGACCCAACCCTTTTCCTCAATTGACTTCAACATTCTCGTCAAGCTTCTTGATTCCATTCCCAACAGGGGAGCAATTTTCGTGGCAGGTGTGCCTTCCTCTCCGTCAATATTGAGTAAAACGAATCCAGTAGAGGCCGTAACATCGTGCTCAACTCCATATTGGTTGTACATTCTCGAGATTCCGTGCCAAAGGCCCTTGATATTATAATCAACTGTTTCTTCTCTTTTCATAATTAGAGGTGTAGAATCAAAGATAAGAAAAATTTGTTATGCATGCATACTATTTTTTGGTGCTCTACGTGTGATGCTTACTTTTAAGGAATGCAAGAAAAGGATATACCTGAGGAGTTTTTTTCCTTTGAAACGAAAGCTCCATTTGAGCGGTGTCTTGAATGCGATAAATACCTTCTGAATGGTGAAACGGAGTATCTAATTGAAAAGGCAATCAAAAATTATGAGGGTTTCAAAGCTCGAGATGTGATTTTTGATTTTGCCATTTGCATGGATTGCATGCTAGAAAGAAGCAAAGAAATTTCTCCTGAATCTGCTTCAAAAATTGCGGAGTATTTCCAGGAAAATGTTGACTTAGAACGCAGGTTGGCCTTAAGTAATGAAAATCCCGAAGCAAATCTTGATAGGTGCATGATCAAGGGAACTGAGGTTGCATCATGTTCAGAGTACCAGATTTGTGGCTATTTCAAGGGCACAAAAATGAATCTACGTAATCCACCGTACCTGATTTCTGGAGAAGTAATGGAGGAGTTGATGCCACTATTATCGGATAAGACTATTGATGAGATGAATGGTTTCTTTAATAGACATTTTTCACCAGATCCCTCATTTTTCGAACCTACTCCAAAACTGATCTTAGTGTAGGCTATCTCTAGTTGATAAAATCTCCCCTCAACTGACGGAATCTTTTTCTAGCCTCCGCAGCATAAAGGCTTCCCGGGTAGTCCGTGAGGAATTGTTGATAGAGCAATTTCGCTTCTTCAACATCTTTTATCTGAAAATCGTAGATTTCGGCTTTCTTGAAGGCTGCATCATCTGCAAGTATATCGTAAGAGTAAGTCGTTAAAATATTTTCTAAATAGTTCAACGCGCTTTGCGTTTCTCCAAACTCTAATTCCAGCTTAGAAAGCAACCAATAAATTTCATCGGAAACTGAATGGTGCTCATAAATTTCAAGCATACTGATCAGTCTTTGTTTCGCTTCAAATTTCTTATTTTGGAAAATCAGTAGCTCAATTGAAGCAAATTCCTGCATTACCTGATCAGTGGTGTCCAGTGCCGTGTTGTCTGTAATAAGCATACCTAGCGAAATTGCATCATTGGAAATCTCTCGTGTCGTATTGGTTTTTAAGATGTCCAGATGACCTTTTGCAAGAGAAAAGTTTCCAGTGAAATAGTGGAGCCTCGCATTTCTCAATTTTGCATTGTATCCTAGTTGATGGCTTTTGTGCGTCTTCTCAACTTGTGAGTACAAAAGTGTGGCTTCCCAATGAACACCTTTCAATAGATAAATATCGCCTAAATCTAACTTGGCCATTGACACAAGAGATCTACTCGCTCTAGGCTGGGAAACTAGTTGTGTAAGATAGAAGCTGGCAGAATCAATTTCATCCAGGTAAAAAGCATGCAGCAAAGCTTTACTTCTTAAGGCTTCCAAAGCAGTATGGGCCGGTGCCAATTCTTTATATAAGTTGTGATATTCTGAAGACAGCAACCGAATTTCACCTTTATCTATCGGAAAAGTATTTTTTATTTTTTCCTCCTTTGCTTCAATCCAATATTTACGAGCTAATGAATAGTTCCGAGAGTTCTTATACTGAGAAGAGATGTACTCAAAAATATCTACCGCATCATCCCAGGCTTTATTATCCAGGGCAATTCGCCCGATTGCCATTGATCTATCTCCTGGTTTTTCATTTCGTTTATCTATTGCCCTGGATTGAACAAAAGCTCCGTAAAAATTTTTCCGCTGCAATTCCACCCATATCAGTAACTCACCATAGAGATCTGTGTCTGGGTTCCGTTGCATTTTGCGAATTAAGGTCGTTTCGAGTTCCCCTAAATCCTCTTCCTCTTGAAGAATACTCTGCAGCAGATTCTTAACGTAGTTCATTCTATTTGGACTTTGTGCCGCATAATTGAGATACTCATCAATCATTTTTGCCTTATCGTTTTGCATACGATGAATGGATGCCATCTCCAGTGCATGGGCTGCTTTATCACCTCTCACTCTTCTGGATCTCTCAAAAAACCTAAGGGAAAGATCATAAAGTTGCTCGCTTGCTAGGTGTTGAGCCATGATGCTTAACTGGAATGGATTGCCTGAATAGCGATCCAGTAATTCTCCTGAGTAGCTTTTGACTTTATCCACTTCATCCAATTCAGTATATAAGCCTAACAAATGAGCTTCAAACTCAAGATGTGATGGATATTTTTGAATGGCTTTCTTCAAAAATCTTTCCGCAACTTTAAAATCTGCACTTGATTTTAAAAGGGACAAGTAGTTTGATGAAATCAGTGGAATATTATAAGGATTCTCCGCAAGGTCATCGTACATGATGCGCGACTTTTCAAATTCTCCCTGTTGAAAATACTCATTGGCAATTTGCACGTTATCTTGATCCTGTCCGGAAACA
The DNA here is from genome assembly GCA_039986395.1 of Cyclobacteriaceae bacterium. GTDB lineage: Bacteria > Bacteroidota > Bacteroidia > Cytophagales > Cyclobacteriaceae > Ekhidna. Next base: position 23,594 of record JBDWQX010000061.1, on the reverse strand, counting down.
AGAAATGGTAGTAGAAAAATGATTGGAAAAAGGATTCTCATTTTGTTATGCACATATATACATACCTCATATATATATATAAAGTTTTAAATAAAGAATATATCTATTATTAGCCCTGTGGATTCGTGGATAAATACTTAAAAATTTATTTGTGGTTACGGATTGTTTTTAAGTCATATTTACTGAGCTGAACTCAACAGGTAGTCAACATCTAAGTATCTGATTACTAATTCAATAATGGAAATTGGTGGATAATCACGATATGAGTATGTGGGTAGTTTTTTTCTTGTTTGGGTTCTATAAAATGGGCATAAGTGCGAAGTTACCCATCAAATGATAATTGTGTTGATTGGTTTTTTGTGAAATGAGTTTTGATGAAAGAGTAACTAACATTAACTCCTTAGATATGCACATGTTATCAGAAGATGATCTGGATATCTTCACCAACGATCCAGTTTTCGCGAATTGAGATAACTTCTGGAAAAAGATAGACCTCTTCTGGTTCTTGATTCTTTAGAAGGTTGCCAAAGGACCATTTGCCATCATTATTGGTATCTATAAGAACTCTAATAGAATAGGAAGCTGGTTTTACTGTAAAGACGGGCGTCTTATTGTTTACAGATTCGTAAGCTACCTTGTTGCCATTACTCAGTAGTTGAACTGTGAATGATGGTTTTTCAGTTACAACCGTGAATTGCAAGGTTCCAAAAGCCTGTCTAAATTCTTTTTTGTGTGTCAGAGACTTTACTTTAGAAGTGTCTCCTTCCACAGAGAAGAATGCTCCTGGTAGAATGGAAAATTCTATAGGTGACTTTGAGACTATGATTTGTTTAATGGAATCCGTTTGATCAGGACTAATTTGTTCCAGACTATCAAAGGGGAGAAACTTCAGCATGGATGTATCCAGCGTTATGGAAGCTAACTGACGGCTGTATACAGAGTCCCTATTAATAAAGGTGCGAATTTGAAGTTCTGTCCGCTGTTGATTCCAAGTTAACTCGGAGCTATCGGGAGTAAGTGTAAAAGTTGAATCCGCGATGTAAGCGAACTTCGAAAGGTCAGTAGTTACTATTGGCTTGTTGAATTTAATAGTATATAGCGGATTAGTAACTAGTTTCTTTTCTTTATAAGATAAGTCTACAGTAAGTGCTGGAGGCTTTCTGATGAATTCACTAAAGACTATTTTGACTGTATCTTCTATCGTATTTGACAAACTATCTGAAACCGTGATGACAATCTGGCTAGAGTCTCCGAAGTTGAATTGATTTGGGTTGTATAGCCGTATGATGTCGTTCTCTTCACCAGATATGGAACTATATATGGAATCAGGCTTGATGCTGTACTTGTCGATCTCACGACTGAATTTAAACTCATGATAGGCGCGAACTGGTCTATGGTTGGTCAGCTGAATTGGTTTTACATTTTGTAAGACGCTTGAAAATTCTAAATCAGGAATAGAATCATAAAGCTGTAATGTGTCAGCAATAAATGCATGGTCCTCTTCTTTCGGATCCAGGAGAAGGTTTCTATTTTCATCCTTAAACGCCAGGATTCGATACTCACCAGATTTAACGTATGAGAGCGAAAATCTACCAGAGTCATTTGCTGTTGTGAAATATGTGGGACTATGTTTTAGAAAGTCTAATGAATCTGTAAGTGGGAATAGGCCGACAATAAAACTCTTAGAAGGTTGAGCTGTAAGTAGATCAGAAATTGATCCAGTGACTTGCATCGAATCTATAAAGGTGCCGGTACTAAAGGCGAGGATTAAATTAACCGCTGGATTCTTCTCGGTGATATCTGTCACACCATCAAAAAAATTGAGACTGTATGTCGTACTATCAGAAAAGGATTCATCAAATTTTATGTTGAGTATGTTTCGCTTTACAATGTGCTTGAATCGTACGTCGGTCTTAGGGGTTATGATTAGGTTTTGGAGGAGTTTGTCTGCATTGATGAATTCGGAGAACGTTAAGCTTATTGATTGGTCCTTGAAGTTGGTTGATCCTGTGACTGGCGTTGACGAAATTAAAGAGGGGGGAACAGTATCTTTTGGTCCTCCAGTTGGACTTCTTGGATTTGCGCATCTAGATAATGTTAGATCTGCAATGATGAGAGTTAGGATGATGATGAATATATTTTTCATCGAGCTATTTTTTGAGAACATAGATTAAGCTGGAGTACTCGCCTGTTTTGTTGGCACTTATGTTTGATTTGAACCCAGTCAGCATACTTTTTATGAAACCATTCTTTCCCGAACGATATTTTTCACTTAGCATAGAAACGTAGTATGAATCAAATTTCATTGGTAAAGTTGCCACGAGTTTGAACTTCGTTTTGTCAGCAAGGTTTTGTAGCGAAGTTTGTGTGAAATGGTAGAGATGACGTGGTACGTCGTATGCAGCCCACTTTTCACCGTATGTGCTAGCATCGAGCGAATTTAGATTCGGAACAGCTAGTATCAAGTAACCATTTTTCACGATCCTTTTTCGAATCAACCTTAGTGTCTCTCGTAAATCTGCCACATGTTCCAAAACATGCCAGGCAGTTACCATATCGAATAATATGTCGTCACTGAAGTCCGAAATATCGCTTGTGATTAATCCAGTATTTTTCTTGATTGCGATCGCTTTTGCATCAGCGTTGGGTTCTACACCAAAAGTTGTCCAGGAATCTTTTTGCATACTTCTAAGGAAATCACCAGTTCCGCATCCGTAGTCTAATATCGTGCCGTTTGCCTTGAATCCTTCAACTAAGTTTCTCTTTCTTGCGAGAGTGTATGTTCTAACAAATTTGTAAAGGATGTGAACAACAGAATTTGCCTTATCTGTGTGCGATATATATGCTTCACTTTGATAGTACTTGTCTAGTTCATCTATTCTCGGGCGCGGATTAGTGAAAACTAATTCACATTTGGTGCACTTTACCAGTGCGAAACTTTCATGCGATACGGTATGATCTTCACAAATGAGATAGTTGTCAAATTGTGGGTGTTGACAAGAAGGACAATTTTCTAACCTCTCGTACATCAGCGACCGAGGTAGACCATTAGTACTGAGACATCAGAAGGAGAAACGCCACTAATTCGGGATGCCTGACCGAGTGTCTCCGGCCTAATTTTTAGAAGCTTCTCTTTGGCTTCTGAAGACAGTGAAGGGAGCAGGGTGTAGTCGAACTCTGGTTTTATTTTAAGGTTTTCGAGACTGCTCATCTTTTCAGAGTTAATCTTTTCTCGTTCTATGTAGGTTCTGTATTTGATTTGAATTTCGGCTTGTTCTACAATTTCAGCATCGTATGATTTTATCACCTTTTCTATTTCGCCAGAGAAAACACAGAGATCCAGGATGTTTATTTCAGGACGCTGGAGAATGGTGCTTAGAGACGATTTATCTTTTATAGGTGAAGAGTTAATTGATGCAAGTGGTTCTGTGGCATCATTTGGCTTGATATCAATGCTGTTTAAGTGATTGATCAGTTCTTCCGTCTGCTTCTTTTTGAGAAGGGTTTGATCTAGTCTGTCGCTGTTTGCTAGTCCAAGTTTATGGCTTAGTTCCGTCAATCTTAGGTCTGCGTTGTCTTGACGGAGAAGTAGTCTAAACTCAGCTCGTGAGGTAAACATTCGGTAAGGTTCCTCTGTCCCTTTATTGATTAAGTCATCTATTAGAACTCCTATATACGCCTCGCTTCTTTTAAGAATAAATGGCTGTTCGTTGTTGATTTTGAGGTGGGCATTTATTCCCGCCATTAGCCCCTGACAGCCTGCTTCTTCATATCCAGTGGTTCCATTTATCTGGCCAGCAAAATATAGGTTTTCGATTTGCTTAGTTTCGAGCGTTAGGTTTAGCTGAGTGGGAGGAAAGAAGTCATATTCAATAGCATAGCCTGGACGAAACATTTTTGCCTTCTCAAACCCAGGAATCTTTGTTAGTGCTTTGTGCTGAACATCTTCAGGCAGCGAAGTGGAGAAGCCATTGACATAAATTTCAACTGTGTTCCAGCCTTCTGGCTCAACGAAAATTTGATGCCGATCCCGTTCAGCAAAGCGGTTTATTTTGTCTTCGATCGACGGGCAATAACGCGGACCAAGACCTTGAATCCTTCCAGCAAACATTGGAGACTTTTCAAATCCTGTCTGGAGAATATCGTGAACATCGGTGTTTGTGTAAGTAACGTGACAACTCCTTTGTGAGGTGAGAGGTTTGGAGGATGCTAAGTAGGAAAATTTACTGGGCATTTCGTCACCTTCCTGCTCCTCCATTCGATCGAAGTTCAACGATCGACCATCTACTCTCGGGGGTGTACCTGTTTTCATCCTGCCAGCTTCGAAACCTAACTGGATCAACTGTTCCGTGATCCCAGTAGCTGCTCTTTCGCCTGACCTTCCACCACCAAACTGCTTTTCACCAATGTGAATAAGACCATTTAGGAAAGTCCCATTGGTTAGCACCACGGCCTTGGCTTTTATTTCTAATCCAATACTTGTCTTGACACCCACCAATCTACCATCTTCCACAAGAAGCCCAGAGACCATTTCTTGCCAGAAGTCAACATTTTCTATTTGCTCTAGAGCGAGACGCCACTCTTCTGCGAAGCGCATTCTATCAGACTGAGCTCGCGGGCTCCACATGGCAGGACCTTTGGATCGATTGAGCATTCTAAACTGGATCATTGACTTATCGGTCACAAGACCGGAATACCCACCTAGCGCGTCTATCTCACGAATGATTTGTCCCTTTGCTATTCCACCCATTGCCGGATTGCATGACATGTGAGCGATGGTGTTCATGTTCATCGTAACAAGAAGAACCTTGGAACCCATGTTGGCAGCTGCGGCGGCAGCTTCGCAACCGGCATGTCCTGCACCGACGACTATGATATCATATTGTGGAAGCATAGATTAGATGTTTCACGTGGAACATTTCGAGTATAACAACCCATGTTCAGGAGTGTTCCACGTGGAACCTTATTTTTTCAGCAAAGATATATAGGCCGTTTCTTTTTCACGCATACGCTTTGTGTCAGACTCGGTCTTATCGTTATACCCTAGCAGATGAAGTAAGCCGTGAACAAGAACTCTGGAGAGCTCATTTTCAAAGGAAGCACCATGAAGAGGTGCGTTTTCTCGGACTCGATCTATGCTAATGAAGATATCGGCCTCCAGCGAATCGTCTGTGTCGGAGTTGTCAAAGGTAATGATGTCCGTATAGTAGTCGTGATCTAAATGAGTCTTATTTATTTCAAGTAGGTGATCGTCAGAGCAGAAAATGTAGTTAACGTCTCCAAGTTTTTTCTGGTGTTCTAAAACAATTGACTCTAACCATGATTTGTAGATGGAAGGCTTTCCAAGTTGGAAAGACGTTTCTTCTGAAAAAAAATGAATGGGCATTAGGTCAAGTAGAAGCTCAGCTCTGCTGTTGACCCAGCGTCTTTGAAGTTTACCTCATCTGAAAGGTTCTTCATTAGGAAAATCCCCCGACCACCAGGCTTATCAAGGTTTTCTGGAAGTGTAGGATCAGCAAGGTTCTCAAAGTCGAACCCTTGTCCCTGATCCTTGACAGTAAATTTTATCTGCGAATCCTCAAGAGATAAATTCAACGAAACATTTTTTGAGTTGTCTGAATTGTTGCCATGTAAAATAGCATTGTTGACAGATTCTGTTACAGCTATCATGATGTTTCCATAGATGTCATCATCCAGACTGTACTTCTCTTTGACGTTGTCAATGAAGCTTTCAACTATCCTGATATTCTCAGGCAATGAAGGAATTTGAATTTGAATGTTATCTATCATCCTCTTTTTCAGAACTTATGCGCCTAAAGTAATCGTTTACTTCCTTTTTATAAAATGGATTTAGTTCAGCTGGTATCGTTTTTAACAATTCTATTTCTTTTTGTTTCATTTTAAGATACTCTTCGAATTGCGGTGGGATCTCTCTTGAGAAAATTGAGGGAGATTCAGCTTCGCGTTCTTCTTCCATTTCTTGTTCTCTCTGAGCTTTGTCAGCCTCCAAAAGACGCGTCTCTATACTTTTTTGTCTGTTTAATAACTGTTGAGTAAGTCTCTTATTAACAAGATCAACTTCGTTTTGTTCCATCTGGTCAATTGCTCGCTGTAGTTCGTCTCCATTGCCATTGCCGCTGCCAGGTTGTCCATCTTCCGCTTGCTTAATCATTTCCAGTTGCCGTCGTATTATCTCTTGCTCAGCGGCAAGTCTAGCTAATTCTTCAGACAGTTCTCTACCCTGCTTACCAGACCCTTTCAATTCATTCATTTGCTGCCCTAATTGTTGCTGCATTTGTTGCAAGTCAGGGAGTCCATTTTGCTTTTGTTGTCCCTGCTGAGGGTTACCCATGGCTTCAGACATTGCCATTTGCATTTGCTGCATGGTGTCGTCTAAAAGTAGTGCTAAGTTGTTGATAGAGGTCATAGCGAACTGTTGACTGGATAGTGCTCTGCCTCGATTACGATCTTTCAGATGATCAAGGGCTCCATCAATATTTTCGTTGATACTGCCAACCTCCCGTGTGATGTAGGAAGAGATCTGCACTACTTTCTCAGCTAGTGACAGGAGGCTGTCCTGGATAACCTTAGCGTCGTCCTTAAGTTTTAATTGTGCCTGAGAAAGCTCTAGAAAGCGAGGGTCTGATTGATTTACGCTACGCATTTCAGTCAAGAGATCTTCTTGGTTAAAGGAGAGCTTTACCAAGTTGTCCAAGATGTCTCGAAGCTGATCAAGATTGGCTTGCATCATTTCCATTTGCATTCCTGACTGCATGTTGGAAAGCTGCTTGCTAAGCTGTTTCATTCGCTGACTAGCGTTCTTCTGCTTTTGTTGTGTTTGCTTCTGGCTATTTTGTTTACTCTGCTGTTGAGGTGGTTGTTGTTCAGAACTCTCGTTTTCCTCAGAGTTCTGCTGGTCATCTTCCCCTCCCTTTTGTTTCTTGCTACTCTCGTTTTGCTCCTGTTTCTCTTCTGTTTGTTGCTGACTTGTGGAGTCCGATTGTTGACTTTGTTCTTCTAGCTGCTCCTCTATCTCACGAAGCTCCTTCGCAATTTGTCTTTCCTCCAACTCGAAATCTTGAAGCGCTTCAGGTCGATCTAATTCTTGGTTGAGCTCCTCTACTTCGTCCATTTTTTCACGGAACTTCTCAAATTCCTCCTGAATCTCTTTTTGCTCTTCCTCGATCTTGTTCTGATCAGCATCTTCATTGTTTTGTTCAGCAAGCTCACTTTGTCTTTGACTTAGCGTATCTAGTTTTTGCAAATTTTGCTCCAACGCACTTTCCATCTTCAATCTCTTGAAAAGCTCCAAAGCCCTGTCCAATTCTTTTTCCAGGTTCTTTTCATTTCGCTGGATATCTTGGACTTCCTGACGCACTTGCTCCGAAGATGCATTTTCATCTTTAAGAAGCTCCTTTAACTTTTCGTAAAGCTCTCGTGTTTTTTCGTCAAGCAGTTCGTCGAGTAGACTTTGAAGTTTTTCGTTCTGCTGCTTGTTTTGCTCACTCCGTTTGTTGAATTGATCAGAGGACCGTTGGAGTTCTTCATGCTGTTTCTGCAACTCTTTGATTTGGTTCTCCAAATCTTCACGATCCTTAATTACATCGTTTAACTGCTTTTTTTCTTGCCAGTCAAATTTCTGCTCCGTTTTAAGTTTCTCTTCAATGTCCTTAAGTCTTTCATTTATACTTTCTGCTTCATTTTTTGACTTATCTATCTGATTTTCAACAGTTTGTGATTTTTTGTCGATTATTTTTTCTATCTCATCTTCATCAGGAATTTGCATGATGAAGGTTCTGCTTTTGCTGGATTTGGATCCGTTGACCTGATCATTGTCCGAAACACGAACAAAGAATTCTAGCCTTTCCCCAGCCTCTAGTTCGAGAGAGTCCACATTCCAGTTTGCATAGAAGCCTTGCTTCTTAATCCTGGGCGAGAGTTCTAATGGAATTGATTTCAAGGCTTCTCCTTCCTTTTTATAGTTTAAGCTTAGTGACGTGAAGCCATGATCGTCTATAATGTTACCAGCAAGCGTTATGAACTGAAAGGCAAGTGTATCGGGGAAGTACTCAGCTGAGATTTGAGGCTTTTCATCCTTGATGACGGAAATACCATAGTTCAGTTCTGAAGAGTTTGAACCATAAGGGTTGTAGAGCTGAACGACGTAGGGATTAGATTCGAAAAGTCGTCGATCAACTCCAAAAAGATTTTCTGAAAGCCTGTCATTTACTATTTTTTGGCCTCCAATTGAAAAACTGATACTGTCAGCAGCGAGTGTTGTGATTTCCCACACAACAGAACTGCCTTCGAGGACGGTGATATCGCCACTGTTTGTTACAACCTTATGCTCTCCACCCGTATAGGCTGGACTTTGGATGGAAATATTCATTGCGATCAGATCAGGTCGGTCGTTTACTGCCAATGAGTATTGGTTGGAATAGAAACCCTGACCTTCAAGCTGAAATGTTACAGACTTTTGAATCTTTTCAAAAACGTACTGAAAAGAACTGCCACCAATTTTCTGTAAACGCAGTCTTTGACCATCTTCAGTTCTTATCGAGGCATTTTCAGGAATAGCAGTTCCATCTACAGAGACCTTTAGCACGAAATCCTCACCACGAAAAGCTTGCAAAGAATTTGTAATTGAGAACGTAAATGGTGCGTTTGGGGTGAATTCTTGATTGAAATTTACAATTCGCTTGGTGCTATCCTTGAAAATAGAGGGGTTAATGAATGAAACAAGCATTAAACCAAGGACAATTACTGCGAGAATTGTTCCATACCTTTTACCTGCAGAGAAGTCCACCGCTTTGATAAAGGAAATGTTCTTAAATGTGCTTGCCTTTTTGTCTATAGCAGCAGTCAGCAGTGCATTTTCGTGTGAAGAAAGGCTGTGTAGTTGTAGCGTGTTGAGAAGTCTGTCTTCAATGTCGGGAAACGACTTGGCAATCTCTTTTGCCGCCTCCTCGTCACCAATTCCTTGTCTCAGTTTGAGCAGCAATGAAGTTGGCTTTGCTACCAACCAAGCAAAGAGTATCAAAACAAATAGTAGAGAAGAAAAAAAGAGCACAGACCGTGCGGTCGTTCCTAACCAAAGCTGATATTCTAGACCATTCACTACAAGGAAGAGCCCCGAACTGGCAATTAGAAAAATCAGTGATCCAACAAAGAGTTGCCTGATGTAATATCTTTTTTTAAATGCCTTAAGCTTATGTTTTATTTCCTCAATCCCGCTCATCGTTCAATAGCATACGCATTAATCAATCAAAGGTGCAGTTTACCATCCGATTTCTTCTTTGAAATACTGAATTATTTGAATTTTTAAGAGTTTTTCCTGTTCAAGCAAATCAAACCTTGGAAGTTTCCTGGTCGGCGCCCAATGAGGCCAACCGTCCTCATCGGTTCCTTCTAATTTGTAATAGCCAGCTAATGATAGCACTTTACAGATGGCTATGTGCATAAGGTCTTGCTTTTCTTCCTTTGAAAAAGTCTTATTGCCCCGCCCCAGTTCCTGGACCCCAATTAGAAAAAGTACAGAATTCAAGTCTGCTGGCCGCTTCCCGGTAACCTCTTTTATTCTATAGAGAAGGGCAACCCATTCTTTTTGCAAATCGAGGTCTTTTTTAAAAACCATTTGCCTTATGTTTAAATATGCTATCGGATTTTCTTTCGCTCATTTATCCTGCTACATGTTTGAATTGCAATCAAACCCTAATTTCTGCCGAAAATTTCATTTGCACATCATGCAAAGTGGATTTCCCGTTGACAAATGATCATGTCAACCCAGAGAATGAACTCTATCAGAAATTTGCCGCTGAACCGTTGGTGAGATCTGCTTCTTCCTACTTGTATTTCAATGAAGGTGGAATTGCTCAAAAACTTATTCATGCACTAAAGTATGAGGGGGCCAGTCAGGTTGGAAATATGCTAGGGAGCTTGTATGGGAAATCAATTAGCCAGGACTTTAAGCCAGAAATTATCGCCCCAGTTCCTATTCACAAAAAGAGACTCAAGAAGCGTGGGTACAATCAAAGTTTGGGAATTGCAGTGGGATTAGCTGAACATTTTGATGGAGCGGAGGTACGAGACGATTTAGTCTTTCGGGTGAAAAACACGGAGACCCAAACGAAAAGGAATAAGGTGTCGAGATGGCTAAATGTTGAAAATATCTATTCAAACATTGAAGAGGACTTGACTGGAAAGGAGGTTCTTGTTGTTGATGATGTAATTACCACAGGAGCGACGGTAGGAATGCTTTGTAGTAAGCTAAGAGAAGCGAACGTTGCCTCCATTCACATAGTTTGTGCAGCCAGGGGATAAAAAAAGGCCATCATGTTAATGATGGCCTCCTAAAATTTCGTTTCTACTTTTAGAAATTAGAGCCTGCTTTAATCATAGCACATCTAAATCCAATCATGGATGTTGCAGAATCTTCAAATAGGAATCTTCTTGTTCCCGGAGACATCCAGTACGCAACATCTGCCCATGAGCCACCTTTATAAACTCTGATTCTTTTCATTGGAGGGCTATCAGCATTGTAAGATTTTTGCAAGCCTGAGGTAGCTACCCAATCTTCTTCGGAATAAGGACCCTCATTTCCAAGAAGAGAGTAATTTCCATCATAGCCTGTTTCTTCATCATTGTATGCATCTCTTCTAGCTGGGTTCAAGTCATCCATATCTTGAAATGAAAGTGGTCTGTAAACGTCTTGTACCCACTCGTTCACATTTCCAGCCATATTGTACAACCCAAATTCATTTGGAGGGTAGTCATATATATAGGTCGTGATCATAGCACCGTCATTCAACTTTCCTGCTATACCTGCGTAATCACCTCTTCCTCTCTTGAAGTTAGCCAGGAAATAACCTTGACTTTTTGCGTAAGGATTTCTAAGGGCATGACCATCCCAAGGGTATAGTCTTCTATGCGTTTGATTTTCATCAAAGTATTGCGTTCCTATCAACGCTTGAGCGGCGTATTCCCATTCTGCCTCTGTTGGTAACCGATAACCAGGAAGCACAACTCCTGACTCTAGTCCAGGAACATTTCCAGCTGAAGAGCCAAGGTCTCCACCTTCAGCACCAGCGAATGCATCATCACCGCCAGAAGAGATTGGATCTAGTATTCCAGCATCTTCTGCCAACTTAAGGTTCACTACTGTAGTTCTCCATTTACAGTAATTCACCGCTTGTCTCCAGTTTACACCCACAACAGGGAAGTATCGAAAACCAGGATATCTGTAGTAGTTATTTACATAAGGATCATTGAAAGCAAGGTTTTTACCCCACACAGCTGTGTCTGGCAAGTTGTTCTTCCAATAAAATTCATCTGAATCTTGTTTGATGTAGTACTCATACTCCAACCAATGGATGTTTGCTACCTCTGTCTCATCCATATAGAATGAAGCTACAGTTACAGCTCTTTCCAGGTTGTCTCTTGTGTAGACGACATCTTCCTCAAAACTTCCTAATACGGTTCGACCCCCCTCAATATAGACAAGGTTTGGCCCGTCTGGTTGCCCAGAAAAATCATTTACTTGGAATCCACCTTCTTCGTTAAACTCTAAGCCTGTTGCTGAGCTTGCGAATCCAGGATTTGATGCGGTACGTGCACCACCACCGCCGCCAATTAGGTTACATGAGCTAATAAAAATACCAGCCAGGAAAAGGTATCCCAGCCCTTTAGTTGCTCTTACAAATTTTTTCATAACACTGTTTGAATTTGTCTTGAAACGTTTCAACGTACTAATAAACACAAATATTTCAAAAAAGCCATCTAACTAGATGGATTTTAGATTAACCACAATTAAATAATGACCGAATTTCAAATTTATTGTCCTTGACCTCATTTATTATGCTGGAGCGGATAAAAACAACATTTCGTCCACCGTCTCAATAGCAAAACTAACATCATCAACGCCAGATATGCTAATCAGCAGCTTACTTTTCACCTCTTTCATCTGGGACTGCTTCGGATTAGCCTTAACGTATGAAAGAATATTCCCAAATCTTTCAGATTGAAAGTACTCAGGAGACTTCTGATCGGATATGTAGCATCTCATTTTTGCGTTTTTAATTGACACTCTTTCAAACCCAAGCGCTATGGCCTTCCATCGTAATTTCACCGTGTCTGTAAGGTTTTCAACTCCCTGCGGTAGCGGGCCGAAACGGTCCTGTAACATTTTGACGAATTCTTCCAAACTGGATTGATCTTTTAGGTTATCAAGTTTGGTATACAGACTTAGTCGTTCAGAAATATTGCTGACATATGAATCGGGGATTAGAGCTTCGAAATCTGTTTCGATGGTGCAATCCTCCACCATTTTTTCCAAGGCTTCTTTATTCTTCAATAAATCTGTTTCGAATAACTCTTTGTAATCACCCTCTTTTAGCTCCTGAATGGCTTCATCTAAAATTTTGTGATACATGTCAAAGCCGATGTCATTGATAAATCCACTTTGCTCAGCACCAAGAAGGTTGCCTGCTCCTCTTATGTCCAAGTCTCTCATGGCAACTTTGAATCCGTCGCCTAATTCCGAGAATTCTTCAAGTGTCAGAAGTCGTTTTCTTGCATCGCTTGTTAGTGCAGAGGTGGGAGGAGTTAGCATGTAGCAGTACGCTTTTGTATTTGACCTACCTACTCGCCCTCGCATTTGATGTAGATCGGAAAGGCCAAACATGTGGGCATTGTTAATGATAATGGTGTTCGCATTTGGAATGTCTAATCCCGATTCGATGATATTTGTAGATACGAGGACATCGTATTCTCCTTCAATAAACTTCAGCATTGCTTTCTCCAACTTAGAGCCTTCCATTTGCCCGTGGGCGATTCCAATTTTTGTATCTGGAACCAACTTGTAAATGAGGTTTGCGATTTGCTCAATATCACTCACACGATTGTGTACGAAGAAAACTTGTCCCTTACGTTGAACCTCGTGATGAACGGCATCTCTTATTACTTCTTCGTTGAATTCATGCAACTCGGTTGTTACAGGTCGTCTGTTTGGCGGAGGGGTCGAAATGATGGAAAGATCCCTGGCTCCCATCAATGAAAAATGAAGTGTACGTGGTATTGGTGTGGCTGTCAAAGTTAGAGCATCAACGTTTACACGCATGTCTTTCAAACGCTCTTTCACTTTTACTCCAAACTTCTGCTCTTCATCGATAATCATTAAGCCAAGGTCTTTGAAAACGATGTCTTTGTTGACTATGCGATGGGTTCCAATAAGAATATCAACTTTTCCCTCCTCAACCTTTTTCTTTATGGCATTTATTTCCTTGGTGGTCTTGAATCTGTTGATGTATTCGACGGTCACGGGCAAATTTTCTAGACGGGAAATAAATGTTCGATGGTGCTGCATAGCCAGAATCGTGGTAGGTACAAGTACCGCTGCTTGCTTTCCAGAATTGACAGCCTTGAAAGCAGCACGAATTGCTACTTCGGTTTTTCCAAAACCAACATCTCCGCACACAAGTCGATCCATGGGGTTTTGTTTTTCCATGTCTTCCTTTACATCGGATGTCGCCACTGACTGATCAGGAGTATCTTGGTACATGAACGAAGACTCCAGTTCCGCTTGCAAATAATCATCAGGAGGGAAAGCAAAACCATTGGCAGCTTTTCGCTTAGCATAAAGTTCGATGAGGTCTTTGGCAATATCTTTTACCTTCCGTTTTACCTTCTTCTTTTTATTTTCCCACTCTGGAGATCCCAATTTGTTGATTGAAGGAGGTTCGCCTTCCTTTCCTGAGTATTTCGAAATTTTATGAAGAGAGTGAAGGCCTATGTAGAGCAAGTCATCGTCTCGATAAACAAGCCTAAGTGCTTCTTGCTTGTTGCTACCAACATCAACGGTGTCCAATCCAGCGAATCGGCCAACGCCATAATCTATGTGAACAACAAAATCGCCAGGCTGTAAAGTCTTGAGCTCTTTTAATGTGAGCGCCTTTGATTTTGTAAATTTTTCCTTGCCTTTGTATTGGTGGAAACGATCAAAGATTTGGTGATCAGTGTAACAAGCGATTTCGTGATGATCATCGATGAAGCCTTGCCTAAGAGAAGCTGATATTCCTTGAAAGCTTAGATCGGGATTTATTTCCTGAAAAATGGTTTCTAGTCTTTCAATCTGTTTGAAGGATTCGGCGGCAATAAACTTTTTGTAGTCTTTTTCCTGAAGTTCTTGAAAGTTTGATGCTAGAAGCTCGAAGTTCTTGTGAAATGAAGGTTGCGGTCGTATTTGGAATGAAATCTCGTCCTCGGTATTTAGGTAGGAACGTTGTCCAAACTCAACTTTTGTAAATCTTTCAAGAGAGGAGATGTACTTTTCTTGTGTCTCAAACAATTGGTCAGGGGAAGTTATCAACGAAGAATCACCGCTAGCTGTCTTGATGGTTTCAAAGGAATCTTGAACTTTTTCGAAAGAGCTTTCGATGATATCCAGAGATTGCTGATAATCTTTTAGCCAGATTACGGTTTCCTGGGGAATAAAATCAAGAAAAGACTGCCTTTCCTCCTGCAGAAGCTTTGTTTGAACATTCGGGACCAAAGAGATTTTCTTAAGGTCACCTGTAGAAAGCTGAGTTTCTACGTCAAATTCTCTGATCGTTTCGATGTCGTTTCCAAAAAGCTCCAGACGATAGGGTCTATCATTTGCGTAGGAGTACACATCGATTATTCCTCCCCTAACAGAAAACTGTCCAGGCTCATAGACAAAGTCACTCCTTTCGAAATCATAGGTTTCAAGCAGATCGGTCAAAAAGTCTATGTCCAGTTGCTCTCCAACTTTCACGGAAAAGGTGTTTGACACCAGAGATCTTTTGTTGATTACTTTTTCGGAAAGCGCCTCTGGATAAGTGATGACAATGTGCTTATCATTTTTGCTAACCTTACTAAGAACTTCTGCTCTTTGAAGAATATTCGCATTGTCTATCTCTTCGTACTGATATGGCTTTTTATAAGAGGAAGGGAATAGGGAATATCCATCCTCGAGGAAATTTGAAATATCATTCTGAAAATAATTGGCTTCTTCCTTATCATGAAGAATGATTAGATGAATGCCGCCATGAAGAGAAAAAGTAGTTGCGCACACTATTGCATCGAAACTTCCGGTGATGCCTTTTAGTCGTAATATCTTATTTTTTGTGAGACTTTCAGACGCCGCTTGAACAACGGAACTTGTTTTATAATGATGTAATAAGTCGCTGGCAGACACGTTAATTGTATTTTGGGGGCCAAAAATACGAGGAAAATTGATGTATGACTTTCCCACATACTAGTTGTTGAATGGGAATGCTTGTTGATTGGTGGAAGGAAATACCACATTCATCCAAAAAATGAACTATTTCAAGATTTAATTGCAACATATTTATTGAAAACATGTTTAAATAATCAAAAGGAATTGATAATAAATAAATGATATAGCGTTATTTAAGTGCTTTCTTTTAGGTTAGGTTGGTGAAATAGGCGTGTACCCTTCGGGTGTCACGCCTTTTCTTTTTACTCCGCATTGAAGTAGCTGGTTGCCGTGATTATCTTTGATGTCATGAAGAAATTTTTTGCTATTCTCCTCTTGTGTATTGTTTCTACAGAGATGTTTGCCTGGGGTGCAATCGGTCACAGAATTGTCGGTTTAATTGCTGAGCGACATCTTACTAAAAAAGCGAAGAAAAATCTGAATTTGGTTCTAGGAAATGAGACGCTAGCTGAAGTTGCTAACTACATGGACTTCATTCGATCAGATAAGACCTATAATCATATGACCTCCTGGCATTACGCTACTGTTCCCGATGGGCAAACCTATGAGGAAGCGGGAACCCCAGAGGGTGGAGACGTAATTCAAACGCTAAACAGACTGATTTCTGAACTTGGCTCAAAGAAGTTTTCAGATCAAGACGAAGCTTTTGCATTGAAATGTCTTGTTCACTTAATTGGTGATATCCATCAACCACTCCACGTTGGAAATGGAAATGACAAAGGAGGGAATGATGTCAAACTTGAATATTTTTGGAGCAGCTCAAATCTTCACAGGGTTTGGGATAGTGAAATTATTGATGGGCAGCAATACAGCTACACCGAGTATGTTGACTGGATTGATCATGCAAGTCCATCGGAGCTGGAAGCGTGGAAGTCACTTAAAGTTTTGGATTGGGCAAATGAGTCGAGAATACACCGAGATCAATGCTATGATACGCTTCCAGAAAACATGAAACTGTCTTATCGATACAATTTCGACAACATCGAATTAGTAAACCAAAGGCTGTTGCAGGCAGGTCTCAGACTTGCAGGAATTTTAAATGAAATATACGGCTAAAGAATTGTTAACCTTAGCTTATTTGCTGCATGCTCTAGATCGACAAGAGCTTCGATTGCCAGGACAGTCTCGTTTGAAACTTTGAGAATTTTTGCCGTTTGGTGAACGGTCTCCTTTTCTTCAGGTGCATATTCACCGTCCGCACTGGACATTCTGATCGCATCGTAAATCAGTAGCTTATTGAAATTACCAAAAGATTTTGTGTTGAAGGAGTAAAAAATTTCTTCAAGATCTGCGGATTCGAAATCAAACTCTTCCCATTGAGCTACGATGTCCTCATCAATTCCTAATGCTTCGGCACATTCGATTGTTAACCATTCTAATTCTGGGTCGGAAACTTCTCCGTCGGATCCAGCAATCGTCAGTAGAGCGAAACCATATTCTTTCCAAGAATCTTTTGGTACCATGCTAATTCCGTAGAAGCTTGGGGCGACGTTTAGTATATCGATAGTCATTTGGTGATTTTTTAGTTCTGGATTCAATTTATCCCTTTTTTCTAAAAATGAACAACTTGCAACTTCAATAAAACGGAAAATCAACCTATAATCGTAGGATGTTTACGAATGAAGATGAGAAACTTGTTGCTGAAAAGGGCATTTCGAAGAAAGTTGTCTCGGAGCAGTTGCAGCGTTTCCAGAAAGGCTTTAAACCCATAAAGCTAGAACGAGCTGCTGGTGTTGGTGACGGAATCATTCGGTTGTCTTCCATAGAGATGGATCGGTATCAGAAGCACTTTGAGGCTTTTCAGGGATCTGTTTTGAAGTTTGTGCCTTCCTCTGGAGCAGCTACCAGAATGTTTAAAGACCTGATAAACTTCAAAGCAAATTTTTTAGGAACTGATGAGGAATTCAATGCTCTCACTTCCAATAATGAAAATTCTGTTTTTGTTTTTTTAAACCACCTGGAATCTTTTGCTTTTTATGGAGAGCTGAAGAAAGCTTTTAGAAAAAAATATGATTCCTCGTTAGAGGAGGCTTATCTCAAAAGAGAGTATGCCGAGATTTTAGAAGTTCTGTTAACTGAGGAAGGTTTGAACTATGAAAATCTTCCGAAAGGACTATTGAGTTTTCATCAATATGGAAGTAAATCTAGAACGCCCCTGGAAGAGCAAGTAGTTGAAGGGTGGGCACACAGAGGAGGTCGAGAGGAATTGAGTATCCATTTTACGGTGTCGCCCGAACACCAGGACAAGTTTAAAAAACGGATAGCTGAGATAACGGAACGACTTACATTTGGTGAGTGTCTAAACTTTTCATTCAGTGTTCAGGCATTGGATACGGACACCATCGCTGTTGATGAAGAGAATGACCCCTTTCGTGATGCCAGAGGAAAGCTGCTATTTCGCCCAGCTGGTCATGGCGCACTTTTGGAGAATTTAAATGCGGTGGAGGCCGATATTGTTTTCATTAAGAACATTGACAATATTTTACCAGATCACTTTAAAGAGAAGTCCATAACGTATAAGAAGATACTTGCTGGAATTTTGATTGAGTATCAAGGAAAAGTTTTTGACTTACTCTCTAAAAGTGAGCAAGGACAAGATATCGTGCATGAAGGAAAGATATTACTTGCTGAATTGGGAATGACAGGAATATCAACACGCTCAGAAGTTGTAGAACACCTGAATCGGCCTATCCGTGTATGTGGAATGGTAAAGAATGAAGGAGAGCCAGGGGGAGGTCCTCTTTGGGTGGAGAAGGATGGGAAGCTTTCGCTTCAGATTGTTGAAAGTGCTCAGGTAAATTCTTCCAATGAAAATCAATCTACGATATTCAAGAAGGGCACACACTTTAACCCAGTTGATTTGGTGTGTGGGTTAAGAAATTACAAAGGGGAAAAATTCGATTTGACGAAATTTAGAGACTCAGAACTTGGCTTCATTTCGTCAAAAACGTATCAAGGCAGAGTTATCAAGGCGTTGGAACTACCAGGACTTTGGAATGGAAGCATGGCGCACTGGAACACAATCTTTGTTGAAGTTCCCATTGAAACTTTTAGTCCGGTAAAATCTGTGAATGATCTTTTGAGAAGAGAACATCAGCCTCCTAAGTCATCAGCCACTTGATCCCCTCGCTCTCGCTTTTCCGACAAAAGGATCATCGTTTCTGGTCACTTTTCCAGCTCCTTTGATCAGATGTTTTTATAGTAAGCGCTCTAGCTACTCCTGGGTCGCGCATCCGTAGATGTCTCTGGTATGGACCCTTCAACATTTCCAGTAGACGATTTGATTTTTGACAATTCTACTTTCATAGATTTTGCATTTGCTATCATAGCTTATGTGGCAAAAGATGCCTGAGGGGCACTCTGGTTTGTAGAAATGAGATTTAGCCAGAGTCTACTTGAGGCAGACAAATTGGCCTTAGAAAAGGACGAAGATTAATTCAGGTCAATTGCATTTTTTATGCTTGCATAATCGAACGGCTTTTTGAAGAGCTGATCGATCAACTTGAGCTCTAGCGCTGATTCTAGCTCCTCACTAAACGAGTATCCGGTTAGAATGAAATAGGAAATCTGGTCAAATTGAATTCGAGCCTTTTCGACAAATTCCAGTCCATTCATGCTTGGCATTCGCATGTCGCTGATGACTACTTTGATTTGCTCCCCATTCTCTTTTAGTTTTTCAAGTCCCTCCAGTCCTGACAGTGCTGTCAGCACCTTAAAGTCTCTTTCGAAAGTCTTCTCAAAAAGAAACAGGTTGATCTCTTCATCATCCACAAATAGCACGGTGTCCTTATTGCTGTCAATCATTTGAATCGCTCGCTTAGTTTGAAAAGAATATTGAAACGTGTTCCCTCTGAAGGCTTAGAAGTCACACTTATTTTTCCACTGTGCTCCTGTATTATTCCAAAACTGATAGATAAGCCAAGACCTGTGCCTTTTCCTGATGGTTTTGTGGTGAAAAAGGGATCGCTAATTTTTGAAAGATTTTCCTCCGAAATCCCCACCCCAGTATCGGAGATTGTTAAACGGAGAGAATTTAGCTTCGCTTTGGTTTCAATCGTTATCGTTCCCTTGCTCTGGATGGCCTGCTCGGCATTAGAGATTATATTAAGTATGGCCTGATGAAGTTTTCCTTCATTTCCCACTATCCGAAGATGTTTGGAATTCGTGAATTTTTTAACTACCTCCACTTTGTATTTTAGTTTGTGTTGAAGCATCACCAGACAGTTTTCAATGATGCTATGAATGTCGCACTCTTCGTCCATTGAATCAGTACTTCGGCTGAAATGGCCAAGACTACTAACGATCAGGGAGGCCCGACTTACACCCTCCTCAATAGCCTCAACAAATGGCTTCAATTCCTCTGATTTTTCCAGACTCTTGGAAAGCATTCCCACTCCACCTTTTATGAAGTTCAAAGGGTTGTTTATCTCGTGTGCAACTCCTGCAGACATTACGCCTAATGAGGCCATTTTTTCTGCCTGAATAAGTTTTTGTGTTGTGGTCTTTAAGTCGGTCATTGACTCTGTGAGTTTTTTGTTTTCTTTCGCAAGTGTATATCGAAACAGAAAAGTAAAAACTGCCACAATCAAGAAAACGAACAAGGTGGTAATCACGCTGTGCTGAACCTTAAATTCTGGCAAAACAAGATCCTGAGTGAGGCCACTTGTAGTCAAAGGCCACATGGTCATCAGGCAAATCGCGGAAAGAACCATAAAAATATACCGGTCGTAAACCGGCCTATAGAAGAAGGCGAGGAGCGGAGGAATAACGAATTCCGCTGCAGCAGGAGATAGACTGCCGCCAGTGTTGAACGTTTGAGTAAAAAAGATTACCAATGCTGTTAAGATCGAAAGCCTGAAAAGGATGAGGAGATTCTGTGTGAAAAATGAAGAAACACCGTAGACAGCGAATAAAGAGAAGGCAATCAGCCCGTAGTAGGAAACGAAACGTGCACCAACTTGGTAATAAAAGTAACTAAACCCCAGTGTTGCAGCGTATGCAGAGATCATCAAAATGAGATAAAACAACTGTTGATCTTTATCTCTTCGCGTAGGTTTTAGTTCCATTTGGCGATGGATTTAAGCGGTAATTCTCCTAAAGGTACGCACGATCTCCAACTTAAATGCAGGCATTGCAACGACATTGCTAAGTGGGAAAAAACAAGAAGTGAGAAGTTCTTTACGTTGGGGTTTTAAACGCAGAGAATAAGGAAATCACAAACTCCCGTCAGGAGGTGAATAATTGGAATTGAACTTTTTGGTTTGCCTTTTCATTCAGACTCGGAAGTCTGGAACTTGTATTGAGCCTCCTTGTTTCTGGTCCATTTGATTAGATTTTTCACAAAATCGTGAACTTCCATCATTTCTTCGGACGGCTCTTCATAATCTGAATGAAATTTAAAGAGAGTGAAAATACTTCCAGAGAGCAGCTGAATCCGCATCGATATTTCATGCTCTTCACTTGTGCTCTTGAAGGAGCTGCTGTATTCGCTGACAAAACGTGAATGGATGATTAGTTTTTTGGCGAATGACAAAGATTGTCTCTCCAGTTCAATCGAATTATCAAAGAAATCAAACTTCTTCGTTGTCAGGTTTGCTGTGAAATTCATTTTTTTAGAGTAGTACTTAAAGCGTACATAAAGACCAGCGGCACCAAGTATAATTGTGAGCCAAGCGAGTAGAGGGTTGATAATGAATAGCGGCCCAGCCACAATCAGAATAATGAAGGAAACAACAACAATGCTCGTGTACTCAGTTGCTCTTTTGAAAACAATCAGATTGTCTGTTTTTTTGAACTTGTACCCGTTGTCTTCGAGAACATGAATGGCTTTTTTACTTAGCGGGCGATCTTTCACAACAATTCATTTAATGAAACAATAATTAGGCTTGCAAAAGCCTAATTCTCTGACATAGCTAAGTTTCAATCATGAAGTTATCACATTCTTGAATATATTTTCCAATTCTGACTCAACATAATCCAATTACCTTCTTTCAGGAAAGATAACTGTTAAACTACTCCATTACCATTTCCAGGTCGATCGTTCTTCGGTCAATGTCTGTTTTGGCTACCAAAACGTTCACTTTATCACCGAGAGTTATGATTTTCTTGTTTCGGCGACCAATAACACGGTAGGTTTTTTCATCAAAATCATACATGTCGTCTGTGAGATCAGCCAATCGAATCATTCCTTCACATTTGGTCTCAATGATTTCTACAAAGATTCCCCATTCTGTTACTCCGGAAACGATTCCTTCAAACTCCTGACCAAGCATCGTCTGCATGAATTCTACTTGCTTGTATTTGATGGAAGCTCTATCGGCATCTGCTGCTCTTTTTTCACGCTCGCTACTGTGAAGGCATAGTGACTCAAAATCCTCTTTGTCCGCAGATTTCCCATTGTCAAAGTAGTGTTGTAGAAGGCGGTGTACCATTACATCTGGATACCTCCGTATTGGGGAGGTAAAATGCGAGTAGTGCTCAAAGGCCAAACCGAAATGACCTCTTGGGTCAGTTGTGTACTTTGCTTTTGCCATCGACCGAATTGCCAATGATTCTAACACATTTTGCTCAGGCTTACCTTGAATAGTTTCCATTAGTCTATTCAGGCCAGCGGACACATTTTTGTTGATGTCTACTTTATGACCAAACCGTGCTGCAAAGGATGCGAATGTGCTCAACTTCTCAGGATCTGGATCGTCGTGTACTCGATAGACGAATGTTTTGCTTCCCTCTTCTTTGCCTTTTTCTTTCCATTTGAAAATATGCGTTGCGACTTCTCTATTCGCCATGAGCATAAATTCCTCAATCATCTTGTGAGCCTCTTTCCGCTCTTTAGGAATTACCTCCAGAGGCTTTCCGTTTTCGTCTAATTTGAATTTTACTTCAACTGTTTCAAAATTGACGGCCCCTTGCTGGAAACGCTGATCTCGTAATTTTTTAGCGATGTTATTAAGTGTCACAAGTTCTTTCGTAAAGTCACTATCTAACCCCTCAATTCGTTCCTGGGCTTCTTCATAAGTAAACCTTCGATCGGAGTTGATCACAGTTCTTCCAAACCATTTTTTAGAGACCTTGCCAGCTTTATCGATTTCGAAGACTGCTGCGAATGTCAACTTCTCCTCGTTGGGTCGCAGCGAACAAAGTCCATTGGAAAGCCTTTCTGGAAGCATTGGAACTGTTCGATCAACCAGATATACAGAGGTAGCCCGATCCACTGCTTCTTTGTCCAGGATTGTGTCTGGCTTTACATAATGCGAGACATCCGCTATGTGGATCCCAATTTCGTACTTGTCCTTTTCTATTTCCTTTATTGAAAGTGCATCATCAAAATCTTTGGCATCTAGAGGATCCACGGTAAATGTGGTAACGTCTCGAAAGTCGAGCCGTTTTTTGATTTCTTCCTTCGTGATTACGTCAGAAATCTCATCTGCCGCCTTCTCCACTTTTTTGGAAAAACGAAAAGGCAGACCAAATTCTGCCATGATCGAATGAATTTCGGCATCATTTTCACCCGCCTGCCCTAACACTTCTGTCACCTCACCCATCGGGCTTTTGCTGGATTTATCATGCCATTTGGCGATCTTCACCATGACTTTATCATTTGCCTTTGCCTTACCAATTTTTTCAGGGTAAACAAAAATGTCAAAATGAATATGTCTGGAGTCGGGAACAACGAAAGAGTATTTATTGGATATTTCAATTCGTCCGACAAATTCTTCGCGTTCTCTTTTTACGATGCTAGTGACTTTGCCTTCCGGGCGAAAACCCTTGCCTGAGGCTCTTGTGATTACTACATTAACCATGTCTCCATGGATAGCAAATTTTAGATCAGAGGTTTTAACCCAGATGTCATCTTCGCCGTTCGGTGTTAGGATGTAGGCAAAGTTTGGATTTACGTGATCGACTTTTCCCTGTATATGTTCTGATTCAGCGTTGCTGACGTATCTACCATCGCTTAGCCGTCTTACTTTGTCTTTGCTTTCCATTCCGAAAAGCTGACTTTTCAAAAAGTCCTTCGACTTTCTGTCCTGAATATTAAGTTTTCTAATTAAATCTCTGTAACTGTATGCGTTTCCGTCATTGACGGTAAACAGTTGGTGAAGTTTAGCTTTTATTCTTTTTATCTGATTGGGCTCATGTTGTTTATGTCCCGGCGCTCCTTTGAGCGCTTTATTTCTTCTTTTGTTCATTTGTTAAAATTTCTGCCCCTTTTGGATTCAGGGCTAATTGTCCCACGCAAGTGCGGGATCATTGTATAATGTTAATTTGATCCTGGGCGATCAATGGTAAATTGTTGAGGCGAAGGTAAAGCTGAGCTGTGGCCACAACGTCTCGCTTGCAA
>JBDWQX010000060.1:0-16752 GCA_039986395.1 Cyclobacteriaceae bacterium | reverse complement strand
CAAACCCCACAAGCATAGAGTAGTGCTGCTTGTACGCCATCTCAAACTGCATATGATCGCCGAAGAGGGCCATTGTACAGGTGCTTAGGGGTTAAATGGCTAAGCTAATATGATTGTAGGAAATGAGGTAGTGTGGGTTGTGGTATTCTGGGTGAGCAGCAGTTCTGGATCAATTAAGACAAACAGGCCAAAACTTGCATAAAATGCATTTGCTAAAATATGTTCTGATCGAAAAACTTAATTTCTTTCTATAGCGTTAATCGAATACTCTGTACTTTCGTAATTGACTAAACTCGGATTCAACTCAGCATATGAAACCGCAACTAAAAGCAGAAGGTCATTTTAATGACGGTAAGCACTCTGCAGATTTCAGCAATATACCTGTCTTCATTATTAAGGAGGGTAAAACCTCTATATACTATAGTCCAGTATTTGATCTTTCGGGGTACGGCCATAGCGAAAAGGAAGCGCAAAAGTCCTTAATGATTGCTATTGACGAATTCTTCAAGTACACAATGAACAAGAAGACACTCGAAACTGAGCTTATTAAATTAGGATGGAAACACCCTAAAAAGAAAAAATTTGTACCCCCAGCAATGTCGGACATGGTTAAAAAAAGGGACTACTTATCTGAGATTATCAACGAACACAATTTCAGAAAGGAATCGCTCAATCTTAATCCATCAACTCCAGCCGTTGCCTAGGTGGCGAACGTCAATAACATTCCCCTTAAGAAATTCAGAAAATTTCTAACTAAGGAAGAAAATTGCAAAAAAATAAGAACAAACGGAGGTCACGATGTTTTCGCCAGAAAAGATCTAGGCAGGCCATTCACTGTCCAAACTCATGTAGATCCTGTCCCGCGATTCATAGTTGATAATGCTAGACGATGGCTTCTCTATAATTCACCTGAAGAAAAGAAACAGTTCTACGCCAAAATAGCTAAGCTTTAAAAAACTGTCTTTTATGGTTGTTGTTCAAAAGGTCAGCATCTTCTGAAGTGAGTCAGCTACAAATGGATTTTCATCTACCCATTTTGACAAGGTGTTTACTTTTGATGAAGATTAAGGCTGTCATTTTTTAATCACGAAATGGACGAGACAAAGTCAAGGTTTGTTACTAAAGTTTATATTAAAACCAATGAGCAGAGGATTCGTAAAGGAAGAAGATCAAGAGGAAATTCCCCTGGTACCACCAAGGGCAAACTTACCAAAGGGTGTAACGAACTATGTCACGCAGGTTGGGATGGATAAGCTTCAGGCTGAAAAGCAGAGTCTGAATGACGAAAAAGCCAATTTGGATACTACAAGCGAAAGTGAAAAGCGCATCGCATCGAATCATATCAAGGCAAAGTTGCAGCTACTCAACGATAGGATCGCTGAGGCCAGAATAGTCAACCTAGCTGATCAACCTCAAGATGAAGTACGGTTTGGAGCATCAGTTTCCCTTAAAATAGGATCTGCTAAAGGTCTTCAAACCTATCAGATCGTCGGAGTCGATGAAGCGGATATTGCAGAAGGAAAAATTTCCTTTACCTCACCAATCGCAAAACTATTGATCAATAAAAAGGTAGGTGATAAAGCCATCTTGGAGCTGAAGAATGAGGACAGAGTTTTTGAGATCATGAAGATTTCGTATGGCTAAAGACAATTGGTGAAAAGTAGTATTTGCATAGTTTCAACAACAGACTCATCTGAACACTATTGACAAAGAACTAACCAAATGCTCAAGGCATCATCATGGCATGATTTGTGAGCCACTCAAACATCGCTAACAACTAGCGATGTGAATTATATATTTTTATGACCTGTACCAACCCATCTGATCAATGATTTTCAATCACCTCAAGTTTGCCATTCGCTTTCTTCGTAAAGAAGGGGCTTATTCTTTACTCAATCTCTTGGGTTTGACGCTGGGCATCAGCGTTGGGATCATCTTACTACTGTACCTTCAAAACGAGCTCAGCTATGACGCTCACCATACTAAGGGTAACCAGATCTACCGCGTATCTCATCATTTGAAGGCAGAGGGTGCTGACTTTAATACGGCACGCACTGCCCGTGAACTCGCACCTTTGCTTAAGCAAGATATTCCAGAGGTCATCAATTACGTACGCTTCCACGGGTATGGCGACACTATGATTACAGTCAACCCAGACAGTAACGAGCCAGCGCAGTACTACGAAAGCAGAATTATGGAAACAGACTCCTCTCTTCTCTCTGTTTTTACTCACGAGGTGCTCGAAGGAGATAGGAAGTCGTGCCTTACAGGTCCTGGCAAAGTAGTGCTGACTCAGACAGTAGCTAAAAAATATTATGGTGATAACCCTGCCGTAGGGCAAATTATTAGGCTTCCATCGGGTGATCAGCGTACCGTTTCAGCAGTAATCTCAGACTTACCAGACAATTCCCATTTGAAGTATGAAATCTTGTTTTCCGAAATACAAAAAAGAGGATGGCTAGCAGAATCAGATGATCCTGTCCGCACATCGGAGGGTTTCTGGAATGCGGGTAGCTATACCTACGTACTTATGCCCAAGGATTACAATTATGCTGCCTGGGATGACAGATTCCGTATCATTTTTGATAAGTATTTTTCGGCTTTTGGGAAGAAAATTGGAGGTACAGCGGTTGCTAGTCTTACGCCCTTAAAGGATATTCATTTTCAAACGGGCCTCACGGACGATGAACCGCAGGGCAACATAAAATACGTGTACACTTTTGCCACCATTGGTCTGTTGATCATTTTGCTTGCCTGCATCAACTACATGAACATGGCCACAGCTCGATCGGTTGTTCGTACCAAAGAGATGGGCATACGCAAAGTCCTGGGTTTTACACGTACCAAATTGTTTGTCTCAATCCTTTCAGAAGCCCTGTTACTTTCAGTCTTAGCGATGTTCTTGGCATTGATCGTAGATTTTGTGATTTTGGAGTTCTCTCCATTCAATGACTGGATTAACAAAGACTTAAGTCTGAATTTTCTGAGTAACCCAACATTGTGGCTAGGGCTGATCGTCATCGTGGTTGTGGTTGGTTTGTTCTCAGGCATATATCCAGCAGTTTACATTCCATCGATACCTGTTACCGCAGCAATGAAAGGAAGTGCTCACACGAACAAATCCGAGTCGTGGTTAAGAAAGTCATTGATTGTATTGCAGTTTTCCGTATCAATTTTTGTCATTCTTTTTGTGGTTTTGATGAATCGGCAGATCAACTACCTCAACGCAGCCAATGTTGGGTTTGATCGCGAAAACGTGGTCCTGATTCAACTCCGTGACTCCACTGTTGTTGGGAAAATGACGGCGATCAGAAACGAGTTATCAAGTCATCCTAACATACGGTCGATCACTTCGGCTTGGGGAACCCCTGGATTGGAAGTTGGTGGTCAAGTATTTCGCGTGGAAAAAGACGGAGAATTAGTACAACAAGCAATGCGTACTATTTGGTCAGGACCAAATTACCTGGAGACCATGGGCATACAGCTGCTGGACGGCCGAGATTTCCGGCCAGAAGATGGAAAACGTGAAAGTCGCGCGCTTATTATCAATGAGACAGCTGCACAAGAATTGGGCTGGAAAGATGATCCTATTAATAAACGGGTCAGATTTTTTCATGGAGAAATTGACATGCATGTGGTTGGAGTTGTTAAAGATTTTAATTTCGAATCTCTACACAACAAAATCAGTCCAATGTTCCTTCTAAGAATGCCAGCAGACGATGGCACCCTTCATGTGCGAATAGCGGGTCAAAATATTGATGAAACCTTGACCTATCTAGAAGAGCAGTTCAGAGAATTCGATCCATTTCATCCTTTTGAATACCAGTTCGTCGACAAAGAATTTGAAAAACAATACCAAGCTGATCAGATCCAGATGCAGTTGATTTCTGCGCTTTCTTTCATTTGCATTTTTGTCTCCATTTTAGGATTGATCGGGCTTTCTGCCTTTACCATTGGACAGAAAGCGAAGGAAATAAGCATTCGCAAGGTTCTGGGTGCTTCCGTTCGGAGTATTCTAGTACAATTTTCTAAAGGTTATGTTATGCTCATTCTAGTGGCGATTGCATTGGCGATACCGCTAGCCAACTATATGATACAAGAATGGCTAGCAGAGTTCGCCTATCAGGTCTCAGTGAAATGGTACTTCTATGCTCTTCCTGGTATTTTGGTATTGCTTCTGGGGTTAGTGATTGTGCTTTTGCAGTCGGTTAAATCCGCTCAAGCTAACCCAGCAGAAGGGTTGAGGTCAGAGTAGGTTCAATCTGGTATTAATAAAAAGGTGGGAAACAAAACCACTTTGAGCCTGAAAACAAAGACAGGATTTGAAACCATGAAGATCGCAAACAAATAATGAGTATCAAGAGTCAATCTATATTCTTGAACATTTCATCCTGGAGATTGCGACCCAAGATTTACCATCATCGAAACTCCACTCCAATCTCCACAGAAATGAATCTTTTTTCACTTCATAAAAGAATACTTTCACGTCCCTTCCCGCTGGATTGACCCCTTCCATTTCGATCCTGCCGTCAACTACCTTTGCTGTAAAATGGGCAAAATTTCTGCCTACATTTTCTACCCAGGTGACCTTCCAAATAGCTTCTTTTGGATCAAAAATTCTAACATTTATTCCAGAAAAATCTACTGAGTCTTTCCCAAATTGGTCTTTATGGAGTAGCTCATACGTATCAATGATGGCATGACCTTTTAATCCCCATTCAAAGTTCCAGATTCCCTTTGTATCCGATTTTATCCACTCCCCATTGCGAGAGAGAGATTCTCTTTCAGTAATCCAGGTTCCAATGAGTGGCTCTAACTGAGAGGTTTCGATGGGCCGATTAGGTAGCACCTGCGCAATGTTGCAAAATGGCAGAATTGCCGTCAATAGTACTACAGAGAATTTATGAAAATTACTTTGAACCCGCAGTTCACATTGAAAAAATTGACGTCTCATTTCTAGGTATATTTTCTTCCTTCTTAATAACTACCAGTTAGTGAAGGAAGAAGGGCAAAAGGTTGGTCGGGAATCGAACTTGGAAGGCACGGATATTCACTAACCTTTTTGCATAAACAAAAAGAAACAACCAATAGTCAGGGTTATTCAATGGTGCTATTTGTCAATTCTGATAGCTATCGGACTCGAACGGAAACGTCCGCCCGGCTGGAACCCCCACTGCTTAGAAGGCAGGCGCTCTAGCCAGTTGAGCTATTAAAAAACAAAAAAACCTCAACATTTCTGAAGAGGTTTTTGTGATCTGCCCAGGACTCGAACGGAAACGTCCGCCCGGCTGAAACCCCCTGCTTAGAAGGCAGGCGCTCTATCCAGTTGAGCTCTTTAAAAACAAAAAACCTCAACATTTCTGAAGAGGTTTTTGTGATCTGCCCAGGACTCGAACCTGGAACCCCCTGCTTAGAAGGCAGGCGCTCTATCCAGTTGAGCTAGCAGACCGGATCGTAAAATCTGCTTTAGCAGATTAAGCGGAGAGAGGGGGATTCGAACCCCCGGTACGATTTCTCGCACGCATGTTTAGCAAACATGTGGTTTCAGCCACTCACCCACCTCTCCGTGGTGTTCCTGAAAAAGGAACGCAAATATAAAATTTACTCTTAAAAATATGTTGGTGTTACTCAAATAAACTTTGACTTTAACTCAAGCCAAGTTGAATTGGTCTAGAACTACGTCTTGATACAACCTCAGAATCTGAGATTACCTAACATGACTTGGAAAAGAAGGAAATAGTTGACACTTAGGATACATGACCTTATTTATATCGTACTATGATATTTTGCCAAAGCATACTTTCAGGTTTCTTAATGTTTGCTCTATCAAAGGTTTATTTATGAAGGGGTTTAGAGGCATAAATTTTAGCCACTTTTTATTTTGAACCATTTGCAGGCCGAAGTATGTGTTGTACTCCTCAAGCATAGCTTGTTTAAGTTCGACGGTCTTTGTTCCTGAGTCTATTTCCCTAACTCTAAATAAAATATTATTCGTTTCTGGTGTGGCATATTTCTCCAAGAAATCTAAATCATCGATACACGCTTCGAACAAAGAAGTGAATTCATACGATCTGTCTATCAACTCTTCATAATTCTTCCTTCCCAAGTGTTTTAACGAAAGCCACAATTTCAAGACCTCCGCAGAACGACTACCTTGAATCGAAATCTCCCCAAGATTGTAAATTCCTTCACCTGAGGATGTATAAGGCATCGGAATTTTGAAGTAACTGATGTGCTCATCAAATTTTTTCAACATAAGTAAAGAGCAAGTTTTTGCTATTAGCATCCACTTTTGTGGGTTGAAAGCAATAGAATCTGCTAATTCAATCCCTGCAAGTCGGTGTTTATGCTTATTCGACAGTATAGCTGCACCACCGTAAATAGCGTCTGCATGAAGCCAGAGTTTGTGCTTACGGCACACAGCAGCAATTTCCTCAATGCGATCCATAGATCCAGTTGTAGTAGTACCCATTGTTGCAATCACACAAATTGGTTTGCTGCCTAATTTGATCTTCTGAGTGATACTCTGTTCTAAGTTATTTACCAACATCTTTCCTTGACTATCAACCGGAATTTTCTCTAAGCTTTTTTTGCCTAATCCCATGATCATCATCGCCTTTTCAATTGAAGTATGAGCCAATTCTGAGGCAAAAAAGATGGGTCTAGCAGGTGCATTTGTTACGTCTCCATCTTTCGATTCAAGCATTTTATTTCTTGCGACAATCATTGCCTGAAGATTTGCAAGCGATCCACCGCTGGTCATTATTCCACCACCTTGACTCCCAAGTCCAAACAATGTTGAGAAATCGGATAGTACCTCACGTTCCATCCTGGTGAAAACGGGCGACATCTCTACGCCAAGCATATTATTGTTGATGGCCGCTACCGCAGCTTCGCCTACGATTGACATTAATGTAGGCATTGAATCCATATGTCCCATGTAATTCGGGGTGACATGATTCATCGATTTCTCAAAAACCATCTCAAGGTCACTCAATACACTTTCAACTGAGTTTGCTTCTCTGGGAAATTCGAAGAAATTTCTTCCCACCTCACCGTAAGCTGGTAATGGGCTTCTTTTACAAGAATGAGCAAAGTGTCTAATGATCAATGCTGCTATCCTATCCATCACCTGTTTTACAAACTCCCTATTTTCACCGTACGGTGAAACAAAGAACTCATTTTTGTCCATTGCCATATTAACAACTATGCTCGATTATCCTTCGGGAAAAAAGACAAAAAGTTTGCAGCCTTTTTGCGATTGCGGTACATGAGAAGATCCGCGAGGATTATGAATAAAAGAACCAGCGGGATAATCTCTCTCACCATCATTGAAAATACCCTCAACAACGTAGAGATCTTCATCACCAGGCTCATGAATGTCTAACTCGGTAAACTTACCACCAGGTTCTATATCCAAAATAAGGGCTTTCCGCCCACTCTCACTTTCCCAAAGCAGTCGACGAAAAACACCGGGATAGATCTCATCCCTTGCTACTCTTGCTTCATCTTCCCAAACTATTGACTTTGCCATGCAAATTTTTATTTTTCAAGGCAAAGTAGGATGGGATATCTTCAAGAGATCATAATAACATTGAATTTTGCGCATTCTGACTATTAATAAAATGAATACCGATGTCTGCAGTGACGTCACCTTGGATATCATCTGCGTTTACAAGCACTACAAAGTGCCCGAGAAGAATTGCAATGGTTGTTACTATGTTAACGAACACGGGTTTGTTGGGCATGTGCGTGAAGTTATCAGAGCCATCAAGAACGATATAGGAAACTAAATTTTTAGTGCAGTAGCATCAGCAGCCACTTTAAGCCCAAGTGAAGATGAGTGACTCCAACCACACCTCGGACGACCTTTTTATCTCCGAAGACCTTTTCAAAGGAGTCATTGATGGAATTCCAATCGTTCATGTTTGTTGTGTATATCATGACTTTAATTAAGGATTTTCTAGAGCCGCCACCTGCCTCAACTATTGAAATTAGATTGTTGAAACATCTAATTGCTTGATCATGAATGGGAAGCAATCTGTCGTTTCTATCTGCTGATGGAAGCTGCATTGAAGTGAATATGAGTTTCTCCACAACAATTCCCTGTTCATAATGACCGTTTGGAGCAGGGGCGTTACTAGAATTTATAGGAATTAAATTCACCCAGGTTGCTATTCAATTTCAATCTTCGTTTTAAAGGCAATTTCACAACTGCCACCTACTCGAACTTTGGCGGGTCTTCCATTGTCAACGTTTACTTTAACAGTTGCGTAACCTGCTCGCCCCATAACTTCACCCTGCTTAGACTTAAAGGAAACCTCCCCTCGTTCGTCTGCTTCCAATATTTTATGGTAAATCAGGTAGGCACCAAGAGGGCCATTGCCATTGCCTGTAACCGGATCTTCATTGATTCCTATTTTTGGTGCAAACATTCTTGCATGTGTAAGGACACCAGGTTCACTCTCATCTATAGCAAACAAGAAAAAGCAATTGTGTTTAATTTCTTCTGATAGCTCAGAAAGCGCAGATAAATTTGGTGAAATTGAATTGAGGGTTTTCAGAGATTTAAGAGGAACCATTACTTTACTATGACCAGTGGAGATGATCTGTATAGGAAGCGAATCAATCAAATCATCCTCGTTAATATTTAATGAAGAAATCACTTTCGATCTTGTTGGCCCGACCAATTCTTCTCCGATCTCAACTTCCCCCTGAGTCATGTACACCAGACTGCTATTATTTTCCTTCACAATATCAATGGGCAGTACACCGATTTGAATCAATTGATTCATACGTTTTTTCTTGAAACCACCTTCTACGCTCCAAATGTATCCTGCTGCAAGCGAAGCATGTCCACAGCTAGGAACCTCAACAGTTGGAGTAAAAAATCTTACTCTATAGTCATGTGTTTCATCAATGGGATCCAGAATAAAAGCCGTTTCAGAATTGTTCAGTTCTCTTGCCAACTTTAGCATCTGAGCTTCAGAAAGATCATTTGCGTTTGTAACCACACCTGCGGGGTTTCCCATGAATTTCACCTCTGTGAAGGCATCAACCTGATATACGTTAAGACATTGTTTCATAACTATGAGTTCTAGATTCATCAAAACTCGCAATTAATGTCACTCAACCTTCAGTTAAAGCTTGAAATTACTTAAACCGAAGTATCGGATTTTATAATACTTAAATTCCTATTGGCTAAAAAGATTTCACAGATCAACAAGAAATTCTATTTTTTGGTATTAAATATTCTAATGCTATTTTTATAAACTATTAGAATACACCATAGTGGAGTTAAAATATTTGAAACTGATTAAATCTGTCGCGGAAGAAGGGACATTAACAAAGGCGACCAATAAATTATTCCTTTCCCAATCGTCGTTGAGCCATCAACTCAAAGAGATTGAGACCCAGCTAAATACTCCTGTATTTTTAAGAGTAAACCGAAAGTTAGTGCTTACTGATGCTGGAAAGATTCTGTACAATACTGCAAACAAGGTACTGGAAGAATTAGATCACTTCAATCGCGAAATAACTAGAGCTGTACATGGAGAGTATGGGAAAATTCGATTGTGCACAGAATGCTACACATGTTACCACTGGCTTCCACCAATCATCAAAAATTATTCTTATGATCATCCGAATATCGATGTGCTGATCAATACAGATAATGTTGCTAACCCATTGAGCCAGATCATAGATGGTAAATTGGATCTTGCTATCATTCATAGAAAGATTGATAGCAAACAAATCCAATATCTCGAAATTTTTGATGATGAATTAGTCCTTGTAGTCTCAAAGAATCATTCTTTAAACAATAAGAAATATATATATGCTTCTGACTTTAAAGATCAAGTATTTGTCACTCATAGCAAGAATTACAAGAAAAGTTCAATTTTTGAACGAGTACTTATACCTGAAAATGTTACGCCTAAAAGGGTAGTTTACATGCAGATTACTGAGGCAGCAATCGAGATGGTAAAAGCTGGGCTTGGAGTAGCTGTCATGGCAAAATGGGCAATGAAACCATACATTGAAAGTAGGAAAGTCAACGTAATCCCAATTACCCGAAAGGGACTTTGGAGGAAATGGTACATCGCAACACTAAGAAACCCTAATGATCAAAAACCAGAATATCTAAATGATTTCATAGATCAAATTCTAAATGCGAATCAATATTAACCAGTTAGTCTTAGGAATTCCAGCTACTTTTTTGACTCGAATGCCAAGTCATTTTCAATACTCCATTTACGTAAACCAAATTGAAGTCACCTTCCACCCATCTGAATCCTCCTCGTTTCAACGACTCCATCTATCCAGATTTTCAGAAAATAGATACCGCTATTGAGATGAGAAATAGTAGAAATACTTCCTCTCTGCACTGAGTCGAACCTCTGCTCAGTCAAAACATTTCCCCCTATATCCAACAGCTCAACCTGAACATCTTTTGCCATCACTCCAAAATCTAAGTGAATGTCGCCTTTTGAAGGGTTGGGATAGATAACCATCGAGCTTGTGTTCAATCCCAATGGAGGATCTACTGTGGGATCAAGAACACAATTTTCTAAACCACTCCATTTATTCGATTCACTCAGCTCCTGCCACTGACTCTCCAATAGGCCAAAGGATCCGAATGGGTCTGGACGTTCAGCAAGATTAAATAACATGATCAATTCGCCTCCATAGGTATCGTACCAAGTATCAAAAAGCTGGCAAAAGAAGTCTTCCATCCCAGGGAGTCGGTTCATGTCTGCCACACGTTGCTCGGCGCATGCAGTCATCGGTTGAAAGTTGATTTCCGTAACATGCTGACCTCCTTCATAGGCAAAAAGAGCAATGCCTTCAGCAGCACTTTGAGTACTGAAAGCAGCAAGTGATTCCTCCATTTCCCGATCAATTCTTGCGATAAGCGAGTCTAGTAAATCTTGTGCGGAATGATCACACACTTCTAATCCCTGGTTTGCAAAATCGTCGAACATGGAAACCCCAATGTAAGATGCCGGGGCAATTGCATCCGGACGTAAGTCATTGGGATTTATGTCCGGCAGTTCGTATGCCTCAAAAACCAAATCAGCAACAAATGCATCTGACTGTGTCCCATGAATTTTAACTACTCGACTATCATCATCAAAAACATCATTGAAAATTTCGATGACTTCAAACATTCGTCTGGCATAAAATCGATGAACAGCCTGCAATTCCGCAACCTCTGCATTTTCATGCGTACCAAGATTCAATAGGTTACCTTGATCAAGCATGTATTGATGTGTAGTAGGATAGCTGGGATTCCAGGCTTCATTGCCATATTCCATGTACAGCGTTCGATCAACGTTTAGAAGTGTATCAAACAGATGCGCTACGTTCGTCACAAACTCGTCATTCACTTTGTATGGGACAGATATCCAAGGATCAACACCAGAGAGGTTTGACAACTCAATAATGTCCTCGAATGGCATTCCTATAAGAATGTCATCTTCAACATCCAGAAAAAATGAGAAATTCTCCGACAGTGTCCGATCAGCCCAGTTTTCAATATTGTTATTTTCTGAGCGCATTGGTTTCATGTACCTCAGCGCTTCAAAATTCTGAGCAAGCTCAATGAAGTCCGATCGGAATTTTGTCGTTTGATAAGTCTCCGTATACTCAGGGAAAATCAACCGCACATCTCGTATGGGATCTGAGGCCATCGAACTTGTGATGAATATTTCAACGCCGAGAGAAGTAGGGTTCGAGATGGGCACTTCGTACTCCCCTGCCTCGGAAAAAAACATCACTTCTCCATCTACGTCGCCTTGAATTCTAACATTTCCAGTCCCTTCAAACACTAGAAGATAGGTTCCCGATGGATACAAATAAGGTTCTGGCTGGTTTGTGAGAACAAAGGAACTTACCTCAAGATTCTTTCCTACTGTTTCATTCAGCGAATCAATTGTAAAAGGTACCTGAAGTGGGTACCCAAATTCATCAAATGCACCAGCTAGATGGTTTCGTAATTCGGAAGAGCCATTGATTGCGTCGTTGTCATCGTTTGCATTTCTAATCAACCAGCTGGAAGACTGCTTCAGGGCATTGGTATAAATCCAGATTGTGCCAAATGGAGAAAGGTCGGTCAGGTTAGCACCGATAGGTCTTTCCTGGGCGGCAATGCCCAGTAGACTAGTGAAAAGTGAGAAATATGAAAAACCCCTTCTTATCATATTGTTCATCGAAGTTTGATTTGAAGATGACATAAGACAATAAATAAGGTCCCTCCTAGAGGGACCCTTTTTAGCCACCAAAGCTTACTAGGCGTTTGTTTCCTAGATACTATTATACAGACTGGTAACTAGCGGATTTTTCCTGAAAAATTATATTACCCGCATTACCTTGAGTCATTTCGCCACCACACTTTTACGGAATAATTATACTTTTCAGGCGTTCTAACACATACTCACTACAATTACTCAATGGCTAAATGAAATTTAAGTACCACAATACTCTTTGGGTTTTTCTCAGTGTTACCGCGCTCATTCTCATCTTTGGTTCCGTCGAGGTAAGTGAGGAAAGACTAAGTGCCGAACTTGAGAAGAAGGCAGGATCAGCGGAAAAAAAGGATGGATTGGTAAAAACTTTTGCGAGTGACGGGAGCTTGAAAACAACCATCACATACGTAAAAGGAATCAAGCATGGCAAATCGGTTCTCTACTATGGAGATGGGCAGACGGTCCAGCTTGAAATGATCTATCAAAACGGCGAGCGACACGGAATTTCCAAGAAGTACTACGAGAGTGGAGAGTTATATGCAGAAACCTCCTACGAACGAGATCTACTGCATGGTGATCGGAAGACTTACTACAAAAGCGGAAAGCAAAAGGCAATTGTACCATACAAGTATGGGGATCCGGGAACAGGACTAGTTGAGTTTTTGCTAAATGGTAAACAGAAAGTCAATCCTGAAATATCCTACTATCAGGAAAAAAATCGTTTGTATGTTTCTACCAGCAATCCCTGCCGAGAACAAAAATTTTACGTTGGCAAGTTGATAGACGATCGATTCTTTAGCGAATCAGAAGGAGATATGATTGCTTTGGAAATGGATGGTAATGATTCATTTATTGATATGAATGTTTACACTCCGAGCTACCTCAATTATCGGAATCTCATCTGCAAATGCGAGAGTTCCCAAGGCAATCCGCAAATCCTAAATCAAAGAATCAACACTTCATCATTAAAAAAAGTTAATTAATGTAAATCCGTGTAGGCAAGTAGAGCTACTTCTATAATTTAGCGCGCCTATGAACTGGGCATATTCCATCAGTACATTAGAGGTCGTTTTCATCCTCACTTTTGTGGTGCTTTATATCCTATTTGTTGTCCGTGTAGTGCGCACAACGAAGAGATTGAGTTTACCATTTTATAGGGTCATTTTGAAATTGATACTCCGGAGTGCGTATTTTTTCTTGTTGATCGTAGCTCTGCTAGGACCAAGCTTTGGAGATGCTTCCAGAGAAATCAAGACAGTGGGAAAAGACATTTTCTTTTGCATCGACCTGAGTCAATCCATGAATGCGTTTGATGTGCAACCTACGCGATTAGAAAAGGTTAAGTTCGAACTAAAAAACATTGTCGAGGCCTTCAGTTCCGATCGCATCGGACTGATCATGTTTTCAAGTGAAGCATTCATGCAATGTCCACTTACATACGACAACAACGCGCTCAACCTTTTTATCCAAACCCTAAATACAGGATTAGTTCCCAACTTCGGAACAGATTTTGGGCCTCCTCTTGAAATGGCACTGGAAAAGCTAACAGCCGATGACACAGTGGTGACCAGATCAAAATCAAAGATCATCATATTAATAAGCGACGGTGAGGATTTCGGCGACAACACTGAGGAAATAGCTGAGGAAATAGAGTCCGAAGAAATTAAACTGTTTACTCTTGGAGTTGGGACAGATGTCGGAAGTCAAATCTTAACCAGAAATGGTTTTAAGAAAGACAGGCAGGGCAGTGAAGTAGTAACAAAATTAAACTCAAAGTCTTTGGAAGATCTTGCGGATAAAACCGATGGAGAATATTTTGAAATAAATGAATCCAGAAACGACGTAGAACGTTTGATAAGTGCTATCAATCGAATAGAAGGAGAGCTGAGAGATGCTAAGCAAGTGGATGCTACGCAAAATAGATATTACTATTTCTTAGGTTTAGCATTACTTCTCATGATTTTCGACGTTCTTATAAGTGT
Organism: Cyclobacteriaceae bacterium; assembly: GCA_039986395.1. Classification (GTDB taxonomy): domain Bacteria; phylum Bacteroidota; class Bacteroidia; order Cytophagales; family Cyclobacteriaceae; genus Ekhidna. The sequence goes on along the minus strand of JBDWQX010000060.1, from coordinate 2,525 downwards.
TAAATTGATCCGATTATGAAATACTTTTTTGTCCTTCTTCTGGCACTCACGACCAACGATCCAAGAGAGATCGCAAAAGTCAATGCATTAAAGGGTGAGGCTGAGGAAGCATTTCTGAGTGGCAACTACGATCTCGCTATTTCCAAGTACACTTACTTGCATGATTCGCTGGGTGTTGATGAGGATGAAATCAAACTTAATCTGGCGCACGCCTACTATAATTTGAAAGACACAGCGTCAGCAAAATCTCACTACAATAGTATTAGTGCTTCGGACAATAGAAAACTAAAATCTGTAGCCTACCAGCAACTCGGAGTAATGAACAAGGATGCTGGAAAACTGGAAGAATCCCTCCAACAATTGAAGTCTGCTATCAAAGCTGATCCTAGCAACCATCAGGCCCGATACAACTACGAAGTAGTCAAAAAACAACTCGAAGAGCAACAAGAGCAAGAACAGGAACAGGAAAATCAAGATCAGGAGAATCAAGACGGAGAGGAAGAAAACAAAGAGAATCAGGAGAACCAAGAAAACCAGGATCAGGAAAATAAAGACGAGGAAGGCGAGCAAAAAGAATCTGAAGACGAAAAAGAAGGCGAGGAAAAAGAAAATCAAGAGCAAAAAGAGGGTGAAGAAAAAGAGGAAGAATCTGAAAAGTCAAAGGAGGAGATGACGAAAGAAAAGCTGAAAGAAATGAACATCAGTGAAGAGAAAGCCCAAATGATTCTTGAGGCAATGAAGAACAACGAGATCCAATATCTCCAACAGCAGAAAAGAAAAGCCACAGAACGCCCTCCAAGCGGCAAGCCAGATTGGTGATACTCAATGAGAATTGAGAGTTAAAAATTGACAATTAAGACCGTTTATCAGACCTTTGCAGTTCAGGGTTCAAAGATTTTTCCTTTGGAATAGAACTTTCCTGACAGTTTCAACATTACATTCAAAAACCCCAACAAATGAAAGAAGTCTTTATCGCATCTGCAGTCAGAACCCCTATTGGAAGTTTTGGAGGAAAATTGGCTGGATTTAGTGCAACACAATTAGGAACCTTTGCTATTAAAGGAGCACTCGAAAAGTCTGGCGTAAGTGCAGATCAGGTAAATGAAGTATTCATGGGTAATGTGCTATCTGCCAATTTGGGACAAGCCCCGGCGAGACAAGCGTCAATTGGTGCCGGAATTGGTCATAATGTGCCATGTACTACCATCAACAAAGTGTGCTCGTCTGGAATGAAGGCTGTGATGCTAGGCGCGCAATCCATCATGCTAGGAATCAATGATGTAGTGGTTGCAGGTGGTATGGAAAGCATGTCGAATGTTCCCTATTACATTCCCAAGGCGAGATACGGGTACAAATATGGACATGGTCAATTAGTCGACGGGCTGATGCATGACGGGCTGTGGGAGGTGTACAACAATTTTGCCATGGGAAACTGCGCAGACAACACCGCGAAAGAAATGAACATTACAAGAGAAGCACAAGACGAATACGCGATTAGCTCTTACAAAAAAGTAGCCGCCTCATCTGAAGCTGGCGACTTTAAGAATGAAATTGTCCCTGTGGAAATACCACAAAGAAAAGGCGATCCGATAATTATGGATACAGATGAGGAATTTACAAATGTGAATTTCGAGAAGATTCCAAACCTTCGACCCGTTTTTGATAAAGAAGGAACAGTCACGGCAGCAAACGCTTCAACCATCAACGATGGAGCATCAGCATTAATCCTTGTGAGTCAGGAAAAAGCCGAAGAGCTAGGACTAACCTTAATAGCAAAAATCAAGGGGTTTGGAGATGCAGCACAAGAACCTTTGTGGTTTACAACCGCCCCTTCCCTTGCAATTCCAAGAGCACTAGCACATGCAGGAGTTGATCAAGACGATGTAGATGTATGGGAAGTGAATGAAGCATTTTCAGCTGTAGCACTTGCCAATCAAGAAAAACTGAATTTGGATCCAGAGAAGTTGAACGTACTAGGTGGCGCTGTGGCGTTGGGGCATCCACTCGGGGCTTCTGGTGCACGAATCATTGCAACCCTGGTTTCCGCCTTGGAAAAGAAAGATGGTAAAATTGGCGCAGCAGGAATTTGTAATGGTGGAGGCGGTGCTTCAGCTATTGTGATTGAAAAAGTGTAAGTAATCTAGAAATGTCTATTTTTAATAAATAGATTATGAAACAGGTTACGCTCAACATCCCAGAAAACAAGTATGATTTCTTCATGGAATTAATTGAAAGCCTTGGTCTGGAACTAGAAGATGATCTGCAAATACCCGAAGAGCATAAGAAATTAGTCTTAGACCGGATAAAAAAAAGCAACTCTGATAACTTCATTCCCTGGGATGAAGCAAGAAAAATATTAGTGGGTAGATGAGCTTCACAGTTCTCCTTGATAGCCACGCATTGGAGGACATTCAGGATTCAATTAACTACTACAACAATCAAAAAGCCAACCTAGGAGCTGAATTTGAAAAAGTTTTGGATAGTCATATCAAAATCCTAAGTAAGAATCCGCATTTTCAAAAGAG
>JBDWQX010000059.1:0-23671 GCA_039986395.1 Cyclobacteriaceae bacterium | reverse complement strand
GCTTTTCTTTCCAGTTCCTCTTTTTCGTCGGTGTCAAATCCACCAGTGTTAACAGTTACGGCGTGTACGTCATAGTCGAGCTCATCTGACAAATATTTTGTGCAATATGAGGTGTCTAAACCTCCACTAAATGCAAGTACTACTTTCATGATGTTTTTTGTTTTTTAGATAGCTTGTTCTTTTTTCTCCGCATGAAGCGCTCGTAGATTTTCGATTTTTTCATGAAATTCCATTTTGTTTTTCTGCTCTTTTCAGAGTCAAAAAGCATTGCGGTACACATGCAATTGAATTTGTTTTTACTCATGAGAATTTCATAATTCACGCAGCTCCTACACCCGTTCCAAAAGTCATTATCTGCAGTAAGTTTTTCGTAGGTAACCGGTACATACCCCAATTCTGAATTGATTTTCATTACGGGAAGCGAAGTGGTTAACCCAAAAAGTTTAGCTCCAGGGAAAAGTTTTTGAGAGTGCTCAAAAGCCTTCTTTTTGATTTGGGTTGCGACGCCCGCAGATCGAAAATCATGGGTGACCACCAACCCTGAATTCGCTACGTACTGTCTGTTACTCCAAGACTCTATGTAGCAAAAACCTACCAGTCTTTTTTTGCCAGAGAGTGCGATGATGGCCTTTCCTTCGGCCATTTTTTGACCAATGTACTCTGGAGAGCGTATGGCGATTCCTGTGCCTCGATGTTTGGCGCTAACTTCAATGAGCCCGCAAATTTCGCTGGCGAAATGCAAATGCTCTGAAGTAGCAACCTGAACGATGAACGAATTCATTGTTGAAGTTGAAAGTGAAAAAAGTATTTAGAAAATTTGATGAGCACGGTTACCTCGTAGGTAACACTAGATTAGATGGCAGGCAGAAGCCTAGCCGTCGCTGCTGCGGGCCTGAAGAAATTGGACGCTATCGTAATTGAAAAATTCAATGCTTTTTCGACGCACAAAGTTTTAACAAACAAATCCAGAAAAAAAAATTTTTTTTAATAATTTGGAAACTTAAAAATTCCTACCCTACGTTTGCATCATCAAATCGATCAAGTATCGATTTATAAAGAAGCGCCGAGAGACAGGCTCCATGACGCGCTAGCAACCCCCAAAACGGAAGGTGCTAATTCCTGAAATATAAATTGATAAAAATGAAACAGGAAAGTCATTTCATCCCCAAAAAAATGAGCCTAGAGGTGTCAAAGGGAAATTTTGTATTCAGTACTCACGTATCGAAATCCATTAATTGTTGTTGCCCCGGCTGTTGCTGGTAGTCCAAATTTGATCCATACGGGTTTGTGATCATCTTAGGAAGGAATGTGTCTTCTTTCGGAAAAATCCATTCATATAATCTTTTAAACAGTTGTATATGATAAACCGCACAGCTATTATTTACAAAATTAGAATTTAGAAAACATGTCACAAGAATTGGAAATTTCCATAAGCTCTGGGAGTGAATCGTTCGAAAAAAAGGAAGTAAAAAAGATCGGACTATTTGGATTTGGAACGGTGGGGAAGGGCCTTTATGATCTGCTTTCCAAGCACATAAGCCTTCCAGTAGAAATCCATAAAGTCCATATCCAGAGACTTGATCTTGAAAGGATAAATCATCCATTGGACTTCACAGATGATGCCAATGACATTTTAGATGATCCGAAAATAGACATCGTCGTTGAATTAATTAGTGATGCCGAAGCTGCAAAGCACTTTGTATTAAATGCGCTTGCGAAGGGTAAGCCTGTGATAAGTGCGAATAAGAAGATGATTGGCTCCAATATCAAGGAAGTAGACTGTTGGCACCGACAATTTGAGGCCCCGTTCTTCTATGAAGCGGCAGTCGGAGGTGGCATTCCAATTCTCCAGAATTTGGATACCGTTTTTGCACATCAGGATATAACCGAAATTCATGGAATATTGAATGGTTCTTCAAATTACATACTCAGCCAAATGAGTTCAAACAATATGTCTTTTGAAGATGCGCTGGAGGAGGCACAAGCAAAAGGATTTGCAGAGGCCAATCCTTCGTTAGATGTGGACGGGCTGGATGCATCATACAAATTAGCAATTCTCGGTTATCACTCCTTTGGAGAGATAGTTGATCTTAAGAAAATTGAACTAGAGACAATCAGAAATATCTCAAAGAAGGATATCCAAGATGCAAAAAGGCACAAGAAAAAAATAAAGCCTGTAGCATCTCTAAAGAAAATCGACGGGAATTATGTATGTTCCATCGGCCCTAAGCCACTATCGCAAACGGACTCTTTATTTAATGTGGATAATGAGAATAATGCTATTGAAATTGATACCGCTATTTCTGGAAATCATCTATTGGTAGGAAAGGGTGCAGGTGCTTTTCCAACAGGATCCGCAGTAATAAATGATCTAAGAAGAGTGCTAAAAGGGGAAAGGTATCAAAAGTCCAGGCTTCAAGTGCTCGTACCTGCTTGACGTTCCGACTCAAAATTCAAGAAGCAAAAGACAAACAAAACCCAACTCTCAAAGTTTCAAATTCGAGACTAGTTCGGGTTTGCCATTTTGACTTTGGAATTTATTTGTCTTTTGGAATTTGTAATTTCTTAGCAGATTTCTACAAATGAATCACTTCATCATACGCTGCAGCGGCAGCTTCCATTACCGCTTCACTCATTGTTGGGTGAGGGTGCACGGTCTTGATAATATCATGTCCTGTCGTTTCCAATTTTCTTGCTGCGACAGCCTCTGCAATCATCTCAGTTACATTAGCTCCGATCATGTGAGCTCCAAGCCACTCGCCATATTTTGCATCGAAGATCACTTTCACAAATCCATCAGAAGCTCCGGCGGCTTTGGCTTTACCAGAAGCAGAGAATGGGAATTTCCCAACTTTCACCTCATACCCAGCTTCTTTGGCAGCTTTCTCAGTGTACCCGACAGATGCAACTTCAGGCGAGCAATACGTACATCCAGGTATGTTGTTGTAATCGATCGGCTCTACATGCATGCCTTTGATTTTTTCCACACAAAGGATTCCTTCTGCAGAAGCAACATGAGCTAGAGCCTGTCCTTTTACGATATCTCCAATTGCATAGACTCCGTCTACGTTGGTTTTGTAGTAATCATCAACAAGGACTTTGCCTTTCTCAGTTTTAACTCCAACATCCTCAAGGCCCATGTTCTCGATATTCGTTGCTACTCCAACAGCAGACAGGACAATGTCGCACGCAATAGTCTCTTCACCTTTTTTGGTTTTGACAGTCACTTTGCACCCTGCACCTTTCGTATCCACTTTGGTCACCTCCGAACTAGTCATGATATTCATGCCTGACTTCTTGAAAGTCCTTGCCAACTGCTTACTCACATCCTCGTCTTCGACAGGGACAATACGATCCATAAATTCAACAACCGTCACGTCAGTGCCGAGTGACTTGTAGAAGTAAGCGAATTCTACCCCAATAGCTCCAGAACCAACAACCACCATTTTCTTTGGCTGCTTTGGTAAAACCATCGCTTCCCGGTAGCCAATAATTTTCTTTCCATCAATAGGTAGGTTTGGAAGCTCACGAGATCTACCACCTGTAGCTAGAATTACATGATCTGCATCATATGTAGTAATCTTTCCACTCCCATCTTTGACGTCAACCTTCTTGCCTTTTTTCAACGTTCCGTGTCCAGCTATGTGATCTATCTTGTTCTTTTTGAACAGGAACTGAATCCCCTTACTCATCCCATCAGCGACATCTCTACTTCTCTTTACCATTCCAGCGAAATCCGCTTTAGCACCCTTCACTTCCACACCGTAATCTGCTGCATGATTTATGTATTCAAAAACCTGAGCACTTTTTAGGAGCGCCTTTGTAGGTATACATCCCCAATTCAGGCAAATACCACCAAGCTCTGATCGCTCTACTACTCCCACTTTCATTCCAAGCTGTGAAGCTCGTATCGCTGCTACGTATCCACCGGGTCCACTTCCGATTACAATAAGATCATATTTTGATGCCATATTTTTTGTATTGAAAATTGAGGCGCAAAGATAATATCTCAACAGATTTTTACACCACTATTGTCTTATCCTATTTCCATTTTTAAATTTTTGAAAAGTTTCTGGTCGATTGTCTCGGCAGTAATTTTTCTTTGGAAATTTAGAAAGACGTGAATGCTGATCAGGAGGGTTAAAATTTATACTCTGTAAGTTTGGAGCGACTTAGTATTGCCATTGGTTATGCATTGGCTCAGTATGAACCTGCAACTAAGATGGGAGGTCAGTCGCTCAAAGGGAATCGAGCATCTGAGAGTTGGTTACTTTTTCGCTATGTCTTTTGGATTTTTTTGAGAGAAACCATTTAGGCAACACTGAGGCCTCATTTTGAGGTATTGACTTGTCTACTGCCTTCTGAACCGCACCACAGTTGGAGATCGATAAGGCATTTCAGTAGTCTCCGTGTTAATAGGAATATGTGAGTGGTGTGGAAATCTGAACTTTATTGGCAATTTTTTTCCCTTGTAATTTCTGTGGATGTACTGTGCTAGCTTATAGCTTTTTCCCGCATAGTACAGGTCTTCGTAGATCGAAATTTCCGTTCGAAACAGGAACTCATATTTCCGCGTGAACCAAAAGTAGTAGTCAGCAAGATTGTTGATCAAATAGTACTTTCCCTCATTTTCATAAATAGTTTTCCCATCATTTGCGATGGATAATGAATCGCTTAATCTCCCGATTCCTTTGATAAGTGGCTGTGGTCCTTGGGCGAAAGCGACTGAATCGTACCAATCATTCCACTTGACCTTTTGTGGTCTTCGACTTTTTTGGCCGACAAGGGAAAAAACACTTACCATCAATAATAAAGCAATAAAAAATCTCATAAATTTCTTTCTGTGTTAACTGTCCTTATTTAATTAATGGTGTCAAACATTGCCCAATTATTATGCCAAGCTCTTTACTTTTCAGGTATTAAATTAGCAGTCAGAAAAGACAACTATGAAACTACTAGAAGGAAAAACGGCGCTTGTCACTGGGGCCTCAAAAGGTATAGGAAGGGCAATCGCTAATAAATTTGCTGAGCAGGGAGCCAACGTTGCTTTTACTTACTTATCAAGTGTGGAAAAAGGGCAGGCTTTGGAAGAAGAATTGAAGAGCAAAGGAGTAAATGCAAAAGGGTATAGATCTGACGCTTCGGATTTTGCAGCCGCACAAGAACTGATCAGTGGTGTAATTGAAGACTTTGGATCATTGGACGTTTTGGTTAATAATGCTGGTATAACCAGAGATAACCTTCTAATGAGAATGGCGGAAGATCAATGGGATGAAATAATGACAGTGAATCTCAAGTCTTGCTTCAATACTGTTAAGGCTGCCTCCAAGCCTCTAATGAAGCAAAGAAGTGGTTCTATTATAAATATGTCCTCAGTGGTGGGAGTAAAAGGGAATCCTGGACAAGCAAATTATGCTGCTTCAAAAGCAGGAATTATTGGATTTAGCAAATCTGTTGCATTAGAGCTTGGTTCAAGAGGTATTCGCTGCAATGTGATAGCACCTGGATTTATTGAGACGGAAATGACAGATGCGCTTGACGAAAAAACAGTACAAAGTTGGAGAGACGCAATTCCACTGAAGCGCGGTGGTTCGCCAGAGGACGTAGCGAATGCTTGCGTTTTCTTAGGTTCTGATTTATCTTCCTACGTAACAGGTCAGGTTGTTCAGGTAGACGGAGGAATGCTGACCTGATTTTCGGGCGCGTGTAAGAAACCTAAACCCGTCCTTTTGAGCGGGTTTTTTTGATAAAATTCAATAATTAAACTATTTAAAGATTTTTTATAATTTATTTTATAATAAATTAGTCATGGATTAAGTTATTTATTCAAACACTCACTAATGCCACTCACAGAACTCACCGGTCCTCTTGGTAAGAAAAGGGCTGCCCACTTACTGAGAAGAACATGTTTTGGCGGATCTATTGCCGACATCGAGGCCTTCGCACTTCTTACTCCAGCTGAAGCTGTTCAGCAATTATTTGATTCTGAGCTTCCTGATCCGGTTTTACCGCTAGATCGAGCCAGCGGGCTAGAGTGGATCACTACAGGAAACTCGCAGAGTGAGGAATTTGAACTTCAACAGTTTTTTCTCGCCTGGCACCTAGGGCAATTGTTGGGAAACGGAATCGAAGACACCAAGAAGCTTGCTTACATTTTCCGTGAACGAATTGTGTTTTTTATGCACACTCATTTCACCACTAAGCGTTCTGTTGTTGGGAATTCGAGAGCATTGTACTATCAACAAGCACTGTTTAGAATGTTTGCTTTTGATACCGAAGACATTACGCTTCCCCCAGATGATCCCGCGTCAATGGAAACCATTGTTCCTCGTAATTTCAAGCAGCTTACCAAGAAAATTAGTTTGGACAATGCGATGCTAGTTTTTTTGGATGGCCGCTTCAATGTAAAAGGAAGTCCAAACGAGAACTACGCTAGGGAACTTTTAGAGCTTTATGCCATTGGAAGAGGGCTGGAGGGAAATGTGCCTGAGCCGGCTTTTGTGGGAGACTACTTTAACTATACGGAAGAAGACGTTCAAGAAGGCGCAAAAGTGCTATCTGGTTTTGAGACTGACACTACGTTTTCAACAATTGATGAAGAAACTGGCCTCCCTCGAGGCGTAGCTAGAGGTGGAGTTACAGCTTCAAGTCATGAGGAAGGGACAAAAACTTTTAGTAGTCGTCTCGGAACAGCAACGGTCACTCCAGATCCGCTACTTCAAATTGGCGGGAGTCCTACCGAAGAAAGTGCTTTGGATGAAATAAGCCAGTTTGTAGACATCATTTATGATCAGCCTGAGACAGCGAGGCATATCTGCCGAGAAATCTATCGTTTCTTCGTCTATCACCAAATTGATCAAGCGCTGCACGATGATATCATTCAGGATATGGCCGACACCTTCGCGGCAAATGAGTTTAAACTTCAGTCTGTTCTGCAAGTCTTGCTTACAAGCACACATTTTTATGAGGCCGATCCAGGAAGCGACGATAATAATTTTGGAAGCATCATCAAGTCACCACTCGATCTGGTTCTTGGCTTTATGCGCAACTTCGAAATTCAACTCCCTTCCTACGAAGCAGATCTTGATAATTACTACAATTTCGCCACCGATGTACTTCGCGAAATTGATCGGCAAGGGATGGACTATTACGAGCCGTTTGAGGTGGCAGGATATGCCGCCTACCATCAGTTCCCAATTTTTAATAGAAGCTGGATCACGACCAACTACCTAACCAACAGATACAATTTTATTAGAGGATCGATTGTAGCTCAAGTCATTCCAGAAATGGGCCAGATTGATATTCTGACATTTGTTCAGGATAATTTCAATGACACAATAGCGAGCAATGCGCGCGACCTCATAGTAGCGATCTCAGAGTACTTTCTTCCCACTGCGGAGAACCTTTCCTTTGACACTCCTGATGTTGGCGAACTTACCGTCGAACGACTGAATTATTTTCTAAGTGCTTTCCTATCTGCTCCCGAGATAGATGCTGACCCGGAGGCAGCCTGGACCTTTAGATGGCAAAATGGAGTCGACAATGAAGTGGTCTCCAATCAGCTGAGTTCTCTTTTTAATGCGATGTTGCAATCACCGGAATATCAATTAATGTAATGAGTTGCAGAATAATGGAATCCCAAAAATCACTAAGACCATGAAGAGAAGGAATTTTCTAAAGAAAGTTGGGTTTGCAGCAGGAGTGCCAATTGCATTTCAAGGAGTACCACTCACGGTCCTTGGTTCTCATCAACGGTTGCAAAGACTGGCCGCACAGAGTGACAATGATCGGGTCATTATCATGATTCAGTTGCACGGTGGAAATGATGGATTAAATACTGTGATCCCACTATCGAACTACGATGAGTATTATAGTCGGAGGGCGAATATCGCGATCCCATACAAGGTGGGAAATCGTACATTGATACCTCTTGATAGCACCATAGCGGCCGAAGATCAAGTTGGTGTTCACCCTGACATGCATGACTTCAAGCATCTCTACGACGTAGGGAAGGCAGCAGTTTTCCAGGGAGTCTCCTACGAAAACAACAATGGGTCGCACTTCCGCGGCAGGGATATTTGGTTTATGGGTGGAGATTCTGACGACTACTTTTCTTCAGGCTGGATCGGAAGGTATCTAGGAAAGGAATACGAGCCTTTAAGCTACCCAGAAGATTTCCCCACCACTGAAATGCCTGATCCATTGGCTTTGGAAATGGGCAACGATGTTTCATTACTTTTCCATCAGGAAGGAAACATTCCAACTTCTATTTCCCTGGGAAGTGATCCAAGTAATCTCGAGAACCTAATCAATCAACTCGAGGGCTTTGTCGACGAAGGAATTGACCCTCGAGGAAACCCACCAAGTTTCTTAAACAACTCTCCCTACGGACAGGAGATGAATTGGATTCTCGGTCTGGAAGAAAAATCTGAAACGTATATCCGAAGACTATCGGAGATTTATGATTCGGCAGCCGAAACCTCTGTGACCTACCCAGAAACGTATCCTTTCAATAGCCCAACTGGAGCAAAAAGAAATCCACTGAGCAATCAATTGAAACTGATCGCACGCCTCATGGCAGGAGGAATAAAAACAAAGGTATTTCTGGTAAAAATGGGTGGATTTGACACCCACGCCAGTCAGGTAGAAACCAATGATCCAACCATGGGATTACATGGAGCTTTGCTTTATCATATTTCGTCAGCCATGCGTGCCTTCCTATCAGACTTGAGGTCGCGTGGCATGGAAGATCGAGCACTAGCGTTGACCATGTCTGAGTTTGGCAGAAGGATAGGTTCGAACGGAAGTTATGGAACTGATCACGGCACAGGCGGCCCAATTCTCATGTTTGGACTTGGTGTGAAACAAGGTATCTATGGAACAGTGCCTGATGTCTCGCAAAGTAATGTGGGGCTTCAATTTGACTACCGTCAAGTCTACTCAAACATTCTGCATGAATGGATGGGTGTAGACAAGGAGGTTATTACCAATGATATCTTTTTCCGAAATTTTATTGACGGTGCAAATCCAGCAGGCGGAAATTACGAACCTATGGACCTTATTAAGGAAGTAATCCTAGGAGAAAAAGATGTTCTGAAATCCAAATACCGCATTCAATCACTGTATCCGAACCCTGCAACCAACTACACGCAGGTAAAAATTCAGGTGAACAACTTCCAGGAAGTCAAGCTCCAGCTGATTGATATCAATGGACGGATTGTGTCTGAGTTTGTAAGGAACGTTGCACCTGGTGAGCATACTTTCTCTTTCATGCTTGATAAGGTAAGTCCAGGGTTCTATTTTGTAAAAGCTAAATCACAACTACTCGATGATACGAAAAGACTTCTCGTTAGGAAATAAAATACTAGTCGCTGGTATTTTCTGCCTGATTTCACTTGGGGTAATGGGGCAGAAGAAGCCGCCAAAGAATCCACTCGAATCCTTCCTGGATACTCAATTTTGGCTTGGGCTAAGAATGGGAGTTAATTATACGCAGGCATTTCCGGAAACCTCCTATGATGGAATCAGCCCGATCAATTACTCAGCGGATGATCTGACAAAATCATATGACGATTTTTCCCTTTCTGGTGCACATATGGGCTTGGAAATGAATTTCTATCACAGAGGGTTCTCCGCCTCTTTCCAGCCAGCTTTCAAAAGAAGTAGATACAGCTATTCCAGCGGTTTCGAATGGCAAGGCGTACAAGTGAATAACCGATTTGAAACGAACTATAAAGTGGAACAACGTCTCGATCTGATAGAGCTTCCGCTTATGATCAAAGGGGATATTATTAGAAAGGGAAAGATTCGACCTTTCCTGATGTTTGGAGCTTTTTATTCATTGATTACTTCCGCCCAAAAAGAAGTAGATGTTTCGCAAATTGACTATTCGTCAGGCACTCCTCTTGAGTCTTCAAACGGTACGGTGACCATTGGAGTTAAAGATGCATTTCAAAATTTCTACGGGATAGCAGGTGGTGCCGGAGTGAATCTGGATTACTGGAATATCAGGACGGTGTTTGAGGTGGCTTATCAAAGGGCATTAAGCTCTGCGACAAAGCCAGGCATTTTGCAGAACGAACTTGCTTCTCTTGGCGATGTGAATGACGAGCTTAGATTGCGAGATATCAGCGTATCACTAAGTTTTGTCTTCCCATTCAGGTTTATCGATCAACAATTCAAAGCCTTATAGGTCAGGAAGAAGTCATGAGAAAAGCATTTCAATATTCAAGTTTGAAAAAAATGAAAACCCGCGTATATCAAGTACTTGCCATTCTTCTTTTATTTGGGTGCTCAGAGGATGGTCCAATACTCTCAGAATCTTTTTTCAAAATCTATGATGATTCAAACATTGATCTTTCCTACCACCCAATTGATGTTGTGGAAACGGTAGATGGATTCATCATTTTATCAGGAACGGAGCTTACGAATACTGACTTTCAAGGAGTCCAATTAATTAAGGTGGATGAAGAAGGAAATTTTTTAGTTGAGATGTCTCTAGCTAGCTACGTTGCTCCAGTTGGAAACGTATACATGTTGGATAGTATTAGTTATTTCTTTGTGATGAATCCCACCACTTTGCAAGTGGTTTTAGTTGGTGTTAATCCACAATTGGAGGTGACTGTCGAAACCACAATTGGGGGTGCAAATTATCCGCTAGCATCGTCTCTGACTTCATCCAACGAACTACTTCTACTTAGCTATGATCCTGTGAATCTCAATTCCGAAATCAGTTTGATCGGCTTGGATGGAACCTTGCAAAGCACCGCTAGCTACACTATTGGAGCTGGCAGTGATGTGGAAACGGACGTAATCAATCATCTTCTCCAAGTAGGCCAACCCTTACCTTTCTTTTGCGGAGAGCGATCAGCTGGCAACTACTATTTCAACGGGTTCTACAACTTCAGTTTCTCCCTTGTCTTTACTGATTTTGCAGCTAATCCGTCTGGGGTTGTCCAGGGTCAATCCACTAATGCGGGCATTCGGGCGGCACTGCCACTGTCTGGAAATGATTTTGCGATTGCCGGCTACCAGTTTGATGAAAATTTTCAACTATCGTCTTCGACATTAGATCCAACTGGAATATCCTCGAGCGTAGATTTGTATCTTGGAGACATGGCTGAATTGAAACCCTATACTCCAAGTAAAATAATCAGTTACACTACAGGATCGGGAGACTATACGGTGTTTGCCGCAGAGACGAAGGCCCGTCAAATTGTTCTTTACTTTTATGATGCTACGACTGGCGAAGTTGCTGGGATAAAGGAAATTGGATTTTTGAATCCGTATACGTTGACTTCTGTCAAAGCGACAATGGACAATTCATTGACAGTTCTCGGAACAACCTTTGCCGCTGGTAGATTTGAGCGCATTACCCTTACAAAACTATCCGCCTCAGAAATAAGCGACATTCTGAATTAATATCTTAATATTAATTTATACGTATTGTTCTTTTTGAATTAGCTTTCGATCCATGCAGAAAAACCTTCTTCAATTTGATCAATCCGAATGGTGGATTCTCCTGATTATCATCGTTTCCGTTGGTCTTACATGGTTTCTGTACAGTATGAGAAATCCTGCCTGGAATCAAAGACAGAATTGGATTCTATCAATAATCAGATTTGTTGCGATCTCTCTTTCATTGTCTCTTCTTCTTGAACCATTCATAAACCAAAGAATAACACGAACTGAAAAGCCTATTGTTGCTATAGCTGTAGATAACTCTCAGTCCGTTATGGCAAGGACAACCGATTCGGCTGAATTTAGAAATAAGCTCCAGAGCCTGACCGAAAATTTGGAAAATGAAGATTTTGAAGTTCGAACGTTCAGTCTCAATGACAACGATTCTCTTCAGTTTGATCATCCAACCACTAATCTATTTTCCTTGCAGCAAGCGGTCTCAAATGCCATGGAAGGGCGAAATTGGGTGAGCACCATTTTGTTATCCGATGGGATATTTAATGGTGGCAGCTCTCCTATTTACAAGCAATATGCAGTGCCGCAGTTTACCGTCGGGCTTGGTGATACTATACCCCCAAAAGACATCAATATCTCAAGGGTACTGTACAATCGCGTAAGTTTCAAGGGAAACGAAACTCCGATCAAATTTGAGATTACTCAAAATGGTTTCGAAGGACAGGAAGTGACCTTCAATTTGACAGAAAAAGGGAAGGTTGTTGACAAGCAAACTGTTAAACTAAATCGTCCTATTCAGGAGTTGGAATTTGTTGTTAAATCTGAAGAGGAAGGATTAAGAAGAATGGCAATTAGCACACCCATTCAAACCGGAGAATTTGTTGCTGAAAACAATCGATCTTCTATCTTCATGGAAGTTATTGATGGTCGCCAAAAAGTGCTTGTAGTGGCTAATGCGCCGCACCCCGATATCAAAGCCATTCGTTCTGTGCTTCTGAGTACTGATAACTACCAGGTTGATTTGTATACACCAAGTTTGGGCGATGAAAGACCGTCTGATATTTACGACGTTGTCATTTATCATGGGGCGTTTTCAGGGCGTATTCCTTTTAATCCGAAAGAGACTCCAGGCCTTTGGTATATTCTGGGCGAGCAAAGTTCTTTGAATCAGCTGAACAACTCCGTCCCATTTTTCAACATTCGACGTAGGGGATCGCAAACGGACAATGTAACCGCTAGTTTCAATCAGGCGTTTAGCAAATTCAGCCTTCCAGAGAGCCGAGGTATTTTTGATGATTACCCTCCCATCTCCATTCCTTTCGGAGAGTACAATCTGAGCGGTCCTACAGAGGTCCTGCTTTACCAACGAATTGGTAGCATAGCCACCAAAAAACCACTGTTTGCATTTTACGATGATGGATCTCAAAAAGGCGCAATACTGGCAGGTCAAAACATTTGGAAATGGAAACTTCAGGAGTCTGCGATCAATGGAAATTCCAATTTGTTCCGAGACATAGTCACAAAAACTGTTCAATTTCTAAGCGTCAAAAATGACAAGCAGCAGTTTAGATTTCGAAGTAGAGGAAACAACTTTTCAAACCTGCAGTCTGTTTTTTTTGATGCAGAAGTCTACAATGATATTTATGAACGTACCTATGGAAATAGAATATCACTGACAATCACATCTGCCGATGCAGAATCGAGCGAATTCGAATTCATCGATTCAGAATACAACTCATCCTTTAGTGTGCCAGTACTAGAAAGTGGGATTTATATCTACAGAGCTTCGGTGCAAGTGGGAGACAAGAGTCTCACCGATAGAGGCCAATTTCTTGTAGAAGAGATTAACAGAGAATATTTAAATCTGACGGCAGACCACAACTTGCTCCGGACCTTGTCCGAAAAAACAGGAGCAGAGTACACGCACTATGCAAATGCTGATCAGGTGATTGATAAGATCAGAGCGAGGGATTTCAAAAGCATTGTGAAGAGTTCGGAAAGCTATTTCCCTCTGACCCAAAGTAGATGGATGCTGTTGATTATTCTGCTACTCTTCTCAGGGGAGTGGTTTCTTCGAAAGTTCTGGGGAGGATATTAGGAGCTCAGAAATTCAAGTTCAATTCATAACGAGTACTTCTACCACCGCCAATCGATGTTAGTGCCTGTAGTCTTAATAAATCTTGTAAATCACGTGTGGCTGTGGCCTTGCTAGTTTTGGCGATGGCCATATATTTTCGGGCATTCAAACCCCCATCAAACCCACTTGGCCCTTCCTTGAACACTCGTTCAATCACTTTCAATTGACGAGCATTTAGCCCTAATCTAAACCGCTCAAGAAATTTGGCTTTTTTCAAGCTAAATCCAATCTGATCCTCAGATTGAGTTTGAGAGGCTAAGATCAGATCTAAAAAATATTCCACCCACATTGTAATATCCTTTGAGCGTTGGGCCATTTTCAAAGCATCATAATATGATTTCTTATCACCCTCAATCGTTCGCGATAGACTTATCAAATTGGAGTGCCCAATTCCCTGAGCAAGAGCTTTTTCAGAGATTGCTCGCCCAATCCTTCCATTCCCATCCTCAAATGGATGTATGCTTTCAAAGTAAATATGAGCCACAGCTGAACGTATAGGTGCATTTTTTATACTCGAATCAGTTGATGATCCGGTCTTGTTAAACCATTGTATAAATTTTCTCATCTCCTCTGGAACCTGAGATGAAGGAGGAGCTTCAAAGTGAATCTTTTCTCTTCCTATTGCACCTGAAACCACTTGCATGGGTTCTTGTCCTGATCGCCATTTCCCTTCATTGATTCCCTTGGTTCCCTTCATTAGTTTTTTATGCCAGAGGAATAATGAGTCCTCTGTAAGAGCAGTACTAAAACCATTTTTTACCTCGATCATCAATTCCGATACCCCTTCGGCTTTCATGTTCTCAACTTTTTTGATATTATCCACAAAGCCAAGATTCTTCCTGATCGATGACATCACATCTTCACGACTGAAGAATTCGCCTTCTATTTCTGATGTGTTAATTGCTTCGACTACCATGATTTCAATCATTGCATCATTTCTAGCATCGAAGGATAAGCCATCCAATAAACCATTTATGTTCCCGACTTTCTGGGCAAAGACAAACAACCTGTCTTCCAAGTAATCAAGTTTATAGCGGAAGTTTGGCCAATCTTTTAGTTGCCAATTGTAAAGCATGAGCCAAATATAGGTATTAATCGGCTCAATATTATGATACAATTGAGCCGATTAATGAATGCAATCGGCTCATGTAGTTATATTAGAAATTATTTTTCGAAGTTGGAAACATTTACTAAGCGAGGAGCTGATTTTGGAGACTCCAACAATCCTAAGCACACCCAGAATATCAAGCAGCTCCCTCTTTTGTCTTTTGGTTGATAAGCTTTTTAATATCAGATAGTGTGTTGAGTCGTTCCACTTCATTGTCCGCAATTCGAATTTCGAATTCAGTTTCTATGTCAATTATTAACTCTATCATATCAAGCGAATCAATAATTAATGCGTCCTTTATTACAGAATCTTCAGACAGGTTGTCCAATAGTTCCTCTCTTTCAACGTACTTTACTATCAGCTTTCTTAAACGGTCCTCAATATTCATAATACATAGCTTTGAGAGCCCAAAATAAGCTAATAATAGTCTAATTGTTTTGACGATATTAAATAAGATAGATAAAAGATGAATAAGGAAGAGATAATTAAGAATTTCCCTGTTCAGAAGCCATACCGATACATTGATGATATTATTAGCCTATCTGAGGAAGAGATAGTTGGGTCGTATAGATTCAAGGACAATGAATATTTTTACGAGGGACATTTTCCAGGAGACCCTATAACTCCAGGCGCCATATTGCAAGAATCTGCCGCGCAAATTGGCCTTCTTGCTTTTGGAATGCACCTTCTTGGTAGTAGGGATGAGCTGAATATTGATGCGAAGTTCTTTCTAGGTTCGTCCGATCTGAAATTTCTAGGCGTTGTAAAACCAGGAGATCAAATTATTGTTTCCAGTAAATTGCTTCGATTTCGCTTTAACACCATCAAGTGCAAAATATCAATTACTTCAACTGCCGACCAAGTCGTTTGTAAGGGTACAATGACAGGATTCGTGCAAGTCAAGACCTAGGAATGGGAACAACTACTCATAGTTAAATACAGCTATCAAGTACATTAAAAACTAATCACTGCTCCAAAATAGGAGGTCCGGCGTGAGTATAAAGCCTCAGATCTGGCGGTGTAGTCGAAATTGTAATCGTACGCTCGAATATTCTGAGTGTCCAGAACGTTGCTGACACTTGCAAAAGCAATCACATTTACTTTTTCAGAAATTGGAAACATTTTGCTCAGGGAAAAACTGATATTGGAGTATCCAGCCAAGCGCCGCTCCTGATCTGCGAAGAAAGGTTCGTACGCATTAAGCGTGGCATCGAAATTTGCTCCTTCGACGGGCGAGAATGGAAGCCCTTCACGAGCTACAAGGACTCCCTCGATTGTCCAAAAACTTCCAGGGGAGTACGTGATGTTTCCACGAATGAAGTAACTCAAGTCATATTGGTAGCTTTCGTTTTCATCGGCCTGAGCATCTAGCCATGTGAGAGAGCTGGAAGCCTTAAACTTTGGGGAAAATCGATAATCAACAAAGAGTTCTGCTCCTTTTGCCTCGTACCCTCCCTCATCGATCTTGTTCTTTTTGTCAAACAAGGAGAAAGCTGCCTGTAACTGATCTTTTTCATACTTGATATCCAACGAGATCTGGTCGCTTTCAGAGGTGAAAGATTGGCTTGTATTCTCACGCAAACCATTCTTGAAGTACGTGCCAATGCCAGCCGTTATCAACCAGGAGTTGCTTGCATAGGCGATGTTTAACTGCTGACTGAAGTAGTCCTTTTGCTCTGCCAGAGGCATGTTCTTTCTGGCTCCTGATCCGATCGTAATTTTGTCCGAGGCGGCATATTTTATGTAGACAAACCCTTCGGCAGTCTCTGATTTTCCATCTTCATTGACTTGGGCGGTTGGGTGATCAGATGCAAGGGCGTACGAGAACTCGTGAAAATTACCCATGACACTCGATTTTCTTAGGTCATAGCTTATTCCGGTTTTCAAACTGATTTTAGCACTGCTGCGGAAATAATTCAGACCGCCAAAGAAGTCTCTCTGCTCAACGTTAAATTTCGAACTTGAGAATTCGTAATCGCCATTGCTGGTGCTCAGACCATTATTCAAACTTAAAGTCCCTTTTCCGACTGACTTTTCCAGCGAACTGACCAAGAAACTTCTTTGTTTCTTCTGATCGAAAACACCAACAAAACTTGGATGTTCGAAATTAAATTCATAGCCCTCCAAAACCGTATAATTCAAGACCTTCCAATTAAATGCGGTATTCGAGCCATACCAATAAAGACCGAGATCCCCAGACTTAAAGGACTTTATTGATTCAAGGGAAGTTTCATTTATCGCCTTGATTGCTGCACTAGGTTGCCAATTCGAAAAGAGTTTTAGACTCTGGTTCTTTGATATTTTCTGCTCTCGAGTAACTCCAATGCTTGCAAGACTCAACACAACTGAATTTGAATTATCCTTCAAAACTCGATCATCGGTTGACAATGAAATAATTCCCGAGGAGGTATTGCCAAACTCCAGTGGAGGGTTTCCAGGAAAAACAACAACATCTCGGATGATTGCAGTATTGAAAATACTAAACGTACCAATTCCATTTAGCTGAGAATACCTAACTGCATCGTAAACGGGGACATTGTTTAGAAAAACACTCGTCTCCAAGGGGCTGCTCCCGCGCAAACTAATGTTTGCTGATTCATCTGTAGTTGTGGCAGATGGCAAGGCATTCACTGCAAGTATCGGATCTGCCTTTGCCGCAGGATTCGTGTAGATGTCCATCTTACTAATCTTCATGTACTTAAACTCCTCAGCAATGGGACGTTGTGCAGTTATAACAACTACTTCCCCTTCGATCTCAATTGGCTCCATCTCAACGATGGTAGACTCCGACAGCGCTACGACAACTTCCTGGAATCCGATGAATGAAATGATGAGGGAATCAGGTATTGAAGGGTCAACCTGCAAGGTGAAGGCACCATCAACTCCAGCAATCACTCCATTTCTCCAATCTTTCATCAAGTAAATGTGAGCACCAATAAGCCCTTCACCTGTTTCCTGATCCACAACTCGCCCAGTAATCGTGCTCTGGGCACTGACAAAGGCCGAACACATGGATAGTACAACAACTAGTAAACCCTTCATTTTCTTACTATTTCTCCATTGATTCAAGCATTGATTGAGCCCATCCGTATTCTGGCTCAATTTTCAGTGCTTTGTTCAGAGTTTCTTTTGCCAGGGGCATTTTCTCTGTCTTCATGTAAGCCATTGAAAGATTGATCAGACTTTCTAGATAGAGCCAGTTGTTTTCTGTACTTCCTTTCTGCTCATAGAGAGAAACGGTGCGTTCAAATTCCTTCACCGCTTCCTCGGGATTCCCGCCAAACATCTCAGGTGTGTACAGTTTTGAGCCTCCAGCCACTTTATGTACTAGCGGTGAGTCATCTTGATCTTTTAGGGCATCAGCCACCAAAGAAGAGCTTTTCGATCCATACAGCATTCCTTTCATCGGGCTATACGCCATGACTAACCCATAGATCGCTGATAAAACGGCTTTTGGCTCACCCCAATCTGGCTTTTCTTCGATGATGTTCTTAAACAAGTCGACAGTCTGATCCACATTATCATCAAAAGTCGCTTCGTCCTTTGTTGCCATTGTACTATTTAGTAGCCCATACATTGCCATGGCTTTTTCAAAACTTTGCGATCCATGCTTAGTATCAGCAACGGTGATAGCTCTGTCCCACATCACTTTGCTTGACTTGATATAAGCTCCATACTGTATTTCATCGAGGGTTTGTCCTACTGAAATACTTGCTACTGCTAGCAGCAAAATTGAAATTGAATGTTTCATAATTATTTGTTTTAGTTTTTAAATTCTTAAAGTTTAAAGCAGATGATTTCCTTTTCGTTTGTCTAAATCAGCGAGTCGTTATTATTTAATTTTTTTTCCTTCAGCCCAAATGCCGACTATGTTTTTTGAATCCGTGATATCAGTGGTTGGATCGCCATCAATTAGATTGAAATTTGCTGCTTGACCTACCTTGATTGTGCCAAAATTTTCTAATGAAAAGGCTGCGTTCACATTTGAGGTAGCTGTCTTTAGCGCCTCTACCGGCGTTAGACCTGCTTCTACAAAAAGCTCCATCTCTGCGTGCAAACTAGACCCGTAATCCAAGTTAACGTTTGGCGCATCGGTCCCTGCAAGCAACAGAATACCGGCCTGTGACAATTTCTTTACTTCGCTCAATAGGATGGCTAGAGACAAGCCGGTGTACTCTCTCTCGATTTCGGCGTAATAATTAATAACTCCCTGTAGTGTGGTTAGTGTAGGAATTACGAAAGTTTCCCTGGTTTTTGCCTCTGCCACGAAGCTGTCACGCATAAGAGAATCTTTCCACAAGTGAACCAATCCATCAATATTTTTTGTCACTACGTCGAATGCATCTTGAAAAGTAGAAATGTGAGCAACCGCAAGTTTTGAATGTGCATGACTCTCGTTGATCACTCTTTCAACCTGCTCAATGCTAAGAGTGGCTCGTTTGTGTTCGTAGATTATTTTGATGTAATCTGAACCTTGATCAAGGACTTCATTGACAAATTCCTCTGGAGATCGGTTCCCGCCAATTACAGGAACCTCAAACCAATATTGTGTACCATGTCCTCCCTCGACAGTGGCGGCAGATCCAGAAGAGTAAAATTTTGCCAGCCCTTCAGTCAGTTTCGCCAGTCTCAAAGGAGCGGTTTCTGTGACTGAAGAGTGCATGTCTAGCACCGCAAAGACTCCAGCTTCCATTGCGTTTTTGAGATGGTAAGGAATCCAGGCATGAACATGAGCATTGATCAACCCAGGAATAACTGTCTTACCGTTGCCATTAACTTGGACAGTTGCTGCATTTGGTTTGGACAAATTTTCCCCTATCTCGAAGATGGTGCTATCCATTATAAGAATGTCTGTGTTCTCAATAACTTCAAATCCGTCGAACAATCGGACATTTTTAAGCAGGTAGCTAGATTGTGCCTGCACCTGAAGAGTACCTATAATCAAAATGATGTTTGATATTATTCTCATAATTAATGGTTTGGATTGGCTGCTTTAAATTGATTTTCCCACTTCTTTGAATTGTACCTGAATCCGATTGCTCCTGCTATCATAATCGCGGCAGTCCCCAATCCTACCCCTGTGAAGAAAGGCGTAGGTAAGACCCTAGTAAATAACTCGGATAGGAAAGCTGCATACAAGCCAATCACAGACCAGTACATCCCAGAAAAATGATAGATAATCCACTTCTCGGGCCTTTTAATTAGAGGGAGCATTCCCATCCCTAGCGTCAGGGAGCTCAAGATTGAAGCAAAATGAAAGATGCCAAACCTTCCGAATAGATTGTACAACATAAATGATGATACAAGCAAGACGACCATACAACCGACGTACACATATCCAAGCCTGCGGTGATGTCTGGTGCCTTTTCTCTCCAATAGAATAATAGCACCAAGTATCATTGCCATAGCAGAAGATGCAAGGTGAATCAATCCAACATTACCGCTCACAATAGAATTCATGTTAAACTACTTTATTTTATAAACTATATGTACAAAAAAATTATTCGATGTATTGCTTCAACGCATTCACGTACTCCTCAAAAGCCTTGATACCTACTTTGGTAATACTACAAGTGGTGAGTGGCTTCTTGCCCTTAAACGATTTGGCAACGCTTATGTAGCCAGCCGTAGAAAGCTTGTCTAGTTGTACGCTCAGGTTTCCAGCTGTTGCATTCGTTTTTTCTTTGATGAATACGAATTCTGCTGAGTCCACGCTAATTAACAAGGACATCACGGCCAACCTTAGCTGTGAATGTAATAAGGGATCGAGCTCTTTAAACTTGCTCACTTTCTACCTTTTTTAACAAATATCCTGGCACCAAATATCCTGCTAAAATACCTACTGCACCTACCAGATACTGATCCACTGGAGCAAGATTGAACGCAACAACGCTCGCCACCCAAAGAGCAACACCGCCCATAATTAAAGGGCTAAAGCGAAGCATACAACCTGAAATAAATGTTCCCAAGCCTGCAAAAGTTAGAATAATTGCATTCGTATTATAATTTACCTGCCCCATAAAAAACAAGATTATTAGCACGCTGACCATGACACCCAACCAAACGAGTCCATAAACTCTATCCAAATAGCCTTTCACTTTGGCATTCTTGCCTCTCTTGGCTCCATACACCATTGAAGCAATTGCTGCTGGGATCGTCAATATCCAAACAAAATAAGGATAAGGCGAAAGATCATACTTATCAATTAGGTAATGTCCCAAATTGGCAAGCATAACTACCCAGCCCCATAGCAAAAAGTAAAAACTCCCGCCTCGAGCCAGATTTCGCTTAGCCTGTGAAATCATATCTGAAATCAGTTCTAAGCTCTCATCTTTTGATAATTCTTGTTCACTCATGATGTTACATTTTTCTTCTTCAACGCAACAAACATAAAATAGTTTATTTTATAAACCAAATAGATAGAAAAAAGGCAGCATGGTTAGCTGCCTTTTTTACTAATCTTCTTTTTTATCTGTTGTTTTGCTTGCTTTCTTCTTCTTCAGCTTGATTGTCAATTCCTCACCTTTTCCATCCCACTCTGCCACGAGGGTATCTCCCTCAGCAATTTCTCCTTTTAGAATTTCCTCAGCAACCGGATCTTCCAGATGCTTCTGGATTGCGCGAGCCAAAGGTCTCGCTCCATATTGCGGGTCATATCCTTTATCAGCTAAAAATTCTTTGGCTTTTTTAGATAACTCTATTTTATAGCCAAGGTCCGTGATGCGAACAAATAGTTTTTTCAGCGTGATATCAATAATCGAGAAGATGTGCTCTTTCTCTAGGGAATTGAAAATCACAACGTCATCAAGTCTGTTTAAAAATTCTGGACTGAATGTCTTTTTCAGTGCGTTCTGAATAGTGGACTTTACAATCTCGTCCATGCTGTCCTTTTTGCTCTGTGTAGCAAAACCAATCCCTGAACCAAAATCCTTCAAATCGCGAACTCCAATGTTGGAGGTCATGATGATGATTGTATTTCTGAAGTCTACTTTTCGTCCCAAGCCATCGGTCAATACCCCATCGTCAAGAACTTGAAGCAGAATATTGAACACGTCTGGGTGAGCTTTTTCAATTTCGTCGAGCAACACGACGCTGTAAGGCTTTCTTCTCACCTTTTCCGTAAGCTGTCCCCCTTCTTCGTAACCAACATATCCTGGAGGCGCTCCCACCAATCTAGACACAGAGAACTTCTCCATATACTCACTCATGTCAATTCGGATCAGAGAATCTTCCTTGTCAAACAAAAAGGTAGAAAGCACCTTTGCCATCTCTGTCTTTCCTACACCTGTTGGGCCTAGGAATACAAATGATCCAATTGGCTTTCGTGGATCTTTCAACCCAACTCTAGTACGCTGGATGGCCTTGGATAATTTCTTAATTGCCTCTTCCTGCCCGATCACACTACCGCTAAGCTCCTCATTCATTTTAAGAAGCTTCGGGCCTTCATTTTGTGAAATACGTTTTGTAGGAATACCAGTCATCATGCCGATTACGTCCGCTACATTACCCTCACCAACCTCGTATCTTTTGGTTTTTGTTTCTTCCTCCCAAGTTGCCTTCTCCTCTTCTAACTGAGCAATTAGTTTCTTCTCCTTATCGCGTAATTGAGCAGCTTCCTCGTACTTCTGGCTCTTCACGACTCTGTTCTTTTCCTTCTTCACATCTTCAATTTGCTCTTCAAGATCTGTGATGATCGAAGGGACATTTATATTGTTGATGTGAACTCTGGCACCTGCTTCATCCAAAACGTCAATTGCTTTGTCTGGTAGAAATCGGTCGCTGATGTATCTATCGGAAAGTACCACACAAGCATTGATGGCCTCAGGTGTGTAATTAACGTGATGATGATTCTCGTACTTGTCCTTGATGTTTTCGAGAATCTGAAGTGTTTCTTCAGGAGTGGTGGCATCCACCATCACCATTTGGAAACGTCTCGCAAGTGCACCATCTTTCTCGATGTACTGCCGATACTCATCCAATGTAGTTGCACCGATGCATTGAATTTCACCACGAGCAAGTGCCGGTTTAAACATATTTGATGCATCTAATGATCCAGATGCACCACCTGCTCCAACAATCGTATGTAGTTCGTCGATGAAGAGAATAACTTCTGGAGACTTTTCGATTTCATTCATCACTGCTTTCATTCGCTCCTCGAACTGTCCTCGATACTTGGTACCCGCCACAAGTGACGCTAAATCAAGTGTCACCACTCGTTTACCAAACAAAATTCTAGACACCTTCTTCTGAATGATTCTTAAGGCCAACCCTTCTGCAATAGCAGTTTTACCAACACCCGGTTCTCCAATAAGAATGGGATTGTTCTTTTTTCTTCTACTTAACACTTGAGCAACCCGCTCAATTTCTTTTTCTCTTCCTATGATCGGATCTAACTTATCGTCCTCTGCGAGTTTGGTTAGGTCTCTACCGAAATTATCTAAGACTGGGGTTCGGGATTTTTCATTGCCCTTTTGCTCTTTACCAGAACCCATTGATTTTCCGGAGCCTCTGGACCCGCTGGAGTACAATTGATCCCCCTCGTCGTCTGGGTCATCGGTATCAGCAGATGCTGCAGGATTTTCTGTTTGATATTCTAACATCTCCTTTACCAAATCATAGTTGATCTCAAACTTTTCCAATATCTGGGTGGCTAGATTGTCCTCATCTCTAAGAATTGAAAGCAACAGATGCTCTGTCCCAATAAGTGCACTCTTAAAAATCTTAGCTTCCAAATAAGTGATCTTAAGCACTTTCTCCGACTGTCTTGTTAGTGGGATATTTGCAAGATTTTTCACATTGCTTGTTGAGGTTCCCTTGGTAGCTTGCTCAATTGCGGAGCGCAATTCTTTCATGGTAAGGCCCAATTTCTTCATGACACTTACTGCAACTCCTTCTCCTTCACGGATCATCCCTAACAGTAGGTGTTCCGTCCCGATATAATCATGACCTAAACGGAGTGCTTCCTCCCGGCTTAACGAAATGACTTCTTTTACTCTGTTTGAAAATTTTGC
>JBDWQX010000058.1:0-9215 GCA_039986395.1 Cyclobacteriaceae bacterium | reverse complement strand
ATCGGGAGGACATACGCACTTTAGCTGGGCGTTAGAGGCCATAGGTCCCAGATCAAAGATTCCTATGAACATCCAAGAAGCCATAGAAATGAAAGAAACAACTGCTTTTCTTGAAGCAGCTAGTGAATTCTGTGGAGAACTTGAAAACGGAACCGCTAATCAATTAGAGTTTTGCAACGAACTATTCATTAAACTTTCTAACCTTATATTTCGAGCCTCACAATTGGCTCAAGTTTCTCTTGACTATGACAAAGATTCCAAGGGTCGATTAACGGAGGAAGAACAGAAGATCGTACTTAAAAAAACGTCTGATCGAATCGGAGACCATCAATACTATTGGACAAAGTTCAACCCGATAGATAATGATGTTATGGAGCTAGTAGCAGGTGATCTTGTTGATGATCTTGGAGATATTTATGCCGACATCAAACCAAACTTGCGAACACTTGAACAAGGAGAACTAGCTGAGCAAGAAAGTGCGCTCTGGGAACTGAAATTTTTCTTCGAAACTCATTGGGGTCACCATGCGGTTGATGCCCTCCGAACGCTATACTTCATAACGAAAAACTAGTCGTGAAAACGGCCTCTAACAGACCTTTAGGTTCACGTCATTGAATTATTTCAAGATTAAGAAATAGCTTCAATCCCTGCCAGCCGAACCAGCAGGGCAGGCAGGTTTGGATACTTCAATTCACTTTAGCTATTTCATCTGCATCTGGCCTTCATCTTTCTAGCAGAGTTTTTCACATATACTGTTGTAGGTGGGTCGAAGCTTCGCTAGCTTAGTTTTTCATCAGTCCCGATAGCTATCGGGAGGACATACGCACTTTAGCTAGGACGTTATGGGCAATCTCGCATAGAATAACTAAATTGCTCATCTCGGAACGGTATTTAACTAAACACTTGTAACAAAAAACCAATGCTATCAAACTAAATATTACTTATGAAGAAAATAATTATTCTACTATCCATTGTGTTTTTTACATCTTGTCAAGAAGATGAGGTAACTCCTGAGAAAGGTAGCCTGGAGAAAGCACAACTAGAAATTGATCAGCTTATGTCTTCTTATGATTTCACGAATAGTGAAGGCATTTCAGCTCTAAAAATGGAAGATCTGCGATCGATAAGAGAAAATGTATTCTCTATCTTAGAAAAGAATGACTTCAAACAGGATTATTCAGGAGATTTAGAAATGCTCAAAAAATTGGTCACTACCAATTCGACAAGTGGGAGAATTGCAGGTTGTAGCAACTGGGTTTTTCACCTTGAAGGCAACGGGATTTTAGGAGCAGGAGAATCCGTTGTATACTGGGAATGTGACGGGTATGTTTCAAATGCGTGGTGGGTTGATGGGGAAAAGATTGGTGAAAACAGGTGGCCTCTTGAATCTTAGTGGCTATGATAAAAAAAATAATCATTGGTATAATTTCTATTGCTGGCATTCTTACTCTTTTTTCTCTGTTGCAATTCAAAAATTCAATTGAAGATTTAAGAGAGCAAAATCAAGTTTTAAGAGATTCGTTGGAGGTAGTGAAAATTGATTTTAAAGTTCAACAAGTCATTTCAAACAAACTAAAGGAAGAGCTTAATGAGCTGGAAGAAAAATTAAAAGCTCAAGAAGATGCCCATAACAGTAGATAAAATGAATGTGCTTGCCTCTTCGTTGAAGCTGCTCTGACAAAGTCAAAAAAAATTGTAGCTCAATAAAGAATGTGAGCACACTCATTTTATCAAGACGTTAGCAACAATCGGCAAAAAGATATGAACAAGCTATCACCAATCCTTGTAGCAACATTACTATTCAAGATTCAAGCTAACGCACAGATTCTTGACCCTCAAAAATTTATCGATAACAAGTATGACTACAACATTGAATGGGACAAAACCATTGAAATCGGAGGTGCGTTGATTCATGAATATTGGAACAAGACAGCAGATCGGTTTACAATAGTTCAGCGGAGGCACAATGAATTTTCAATTATGATTTTCAATAAGATATTGGGAGAACCTGATGAGCTTGAAATGCTAGATATTCTTGTAACTACGCAAGGCCAAGGGGAATTCATCAGCTATCAACTATGTCAATCAAATAAAAAGATGGATCAGGAGATTGTGGCATTAGTGAAAATGGAAGACAAAAAATATTACGACAACATAAAATCAGCTTGGCGTGCTAACAGAAAAACTGGAGAGTTTGAAGAAATCTCGGTTGATTCAATAAGATGTAGAAATGAAGGTTTCGGAATATGAAGTTGCTAACAGACCTTTAGGTTCACGTCATTGAATTATTTCAAGATTAAGAAATAGCTTCAATCCCTGCCAGCCGAACCGGCAGAGCAGGCAGGTTTGAAAGTTCAATTCACTTTAGCTTCTTCCTCTGCTCAGGCCTTCATCTTTCAAACCGAGTTTTTCACAGATACTGCCCGCCTGCTAAAGTTTTCGTCGGGCAGGTTGTGGTTGGGACGAAGCTTCGCTAGCTTAGTTTTTCACAGCGGGTCGCGTAGACCAAAATTCGGGACATACGCACTTTAGCTGAATTCCATGAATTATACTGACCTGCGAACCTACATTTTTCACTTTCTTGTTTTTCTGGGATTTGTAGTTTACTTCTCTTTGGAAGCACTGCGAGATAATAGCTTCTATTCCCAAATTGGATTCATCAATTTAACAGGAACTGCCTTTGCTTTGATTCTGATCTATTCTCTTATTGCTCGATACTTTCTAAGAGGAAAGGAAAGTAATTTGAAGAACGAATTGATCGTTTCGATAGTAATTTCTGGCATTCTAGCAGTGAATCTCTATGTTTTTTCAGGACAAGACACCATAGCTGAACCGATTATTGTATCAGTTGTCTATTTATGTTCTTTGGAACTAGTTCGTCTTATAATTTCTAGTTTTCAAACAGGTAAGTTCTTCATTTTCACAAAAAGGCTCAACACCTTTCTGCCTCTACCAATCATCGCCTATATCATTCTATCAACTATTTCTCTAATTGAACAGTTTCCAACTATTTACGAGGTATGGCAGATAATTCTCACTTCAACAATTTCGTTAACAGTTATACTTTTCATAACTATCTCGAAATCCGTCAAGAACCAATTAACAAGGAAGCTTGTACGTGGATTTGCAGCTCTAAATCTTGCTGGAATTCTGATTACTTTCTCTGTTGTTCAGATAGCGAGAAGTGCTACTCAAGAGAGACTTGAGGAAGCGTACCTTACCTATGAAAGTAGGGATTATGAAGCTTCTAAGGAGCTGGCTACAAATATTCTGAAATATGATCCATACAACCCTGTTGCGCTTTATGTAAATGGATGTAACCTGTTTGCTATGAAGTCTTTCGAAGAAGCAAGGATTGAATTCAGCCAAATCGTAAGGAATCCAAATCGTAGAACAAACGAGCAGCAAAACCAACAAGTTTGGTACAGGATGCATTTATGTAAGGTGGAACTTGGTTTAGCTGATGACGAGACAATTGCACGATATCAAAAATTGGAGAAAGTTCAACTTGATTTATTAGCAGATATCCGTGCTTTCAAATACTGACCCTAGCTACCGCAAGTCTTCTAGTGTCGGCTTGCGTGAAGGCATGACTTGTGGGTATTGCAAATGGTCATCGACAGCCCCCTATCGCACGGATCTTCCGGCGAGGGCTTAAAGAGAAGGCATGATCCGTGTATGAAGAAGCACGGAAGTAACTACCGCACCAGCGTCTGGTATGGCATGCCTAGGTGTCACAAAACACCAGCCCTGATTTAGAAACAGTGAAAAGCTTACGTCTTCCTAGAACCCTACAATCTCGAACTCTGTTCTTCTATTCGCTGCACGACCTTCTCTGGTAGCGTTGTCTTGGATAGGTTGAGATTCTCCATAGCCCTTAGCTTGAAGCCTGGTTTTGTCAAGACCAGCCAGCACCATATAGTCAACGACCGCTTGCGCACGTTTGGTTGAAAGTGCAAGGTTTGCCGCATCCGATCCTTGGCTGTCTGTATGCCCACCGATTTCGATAATCATCGATGGATTCTCTTCAAGAAGTTTCACTGCTTTGTTTAGCTCCACGTAGCTGATTGGCTTAAGCTCTGATCTACCGGTTTCGAAAAAGATATTATTCAAAACAACCTTCACCCCCTTTTTGATGGGTTCCAAAGCGAGATCTTTTACAATTTCCTGATACGTTGTATCCTTTGGCAATTCGAAACTTTGAGAGTAGAAAAAGTATCCTTCGCTGCTTGCAGAAACACTGTAATTTCTACCTGCGGGCAATACCACCAAGTACTCCCCACTCTCGGAATTGCTTTTGTTCACCGCAAGCAGTTCGCCGGTATCGATATCTTCGACAAGAACCAGCGCCTGAAGCGGTTCTTCCGATTCGCCATCTTTTACAATACCCTGAATAACCGCAGTTGGCTTAGGTTTTAAGTGATCCGGCAGTTCCACTCGATATAGGTCAAAGTTGTTTTCATCAAGCCTGGATGATGCCATGTACCCAAAACCAGAAGCTGAAATACTGAAGTTCGTATCGTCTCCGTCGGAGTTGATTGGTGCTCCTAAATTTTCTGGTTTGGACCACTTAGCATTTTCAAAAACACTGTAAAAGATATCTGTACCCCCAAAGCCAGGGTGTCCTGCCGTTGAATAGTAAAGTGTTTTGCCATCTGGGGCAATGTATGGGCTTCCGTCGCTAAGAGGAGTATTTATTGTACTGCCGAGGTTTTGGGGGATTCCCCAATCTCCAAGATGATTCTTCTCACTCATGTAAAGATCCGCAGCTCCATACCCACCGTCTCTTGTAGAGGCAAATATGATTCGAT
Organism: Cyclobacteriaceae bacterium; assembly: GCA_039986395.1. Classification (GTDB taxonomy): domain Bacteria; phylum Bacteroidota; class Bacteroidia; order Cytophagales; family Cyclobacteriaceae; genus Ekhidna. Next base: position 4,404 of record JBDWQX010000058.1, on the reverse strand, counting down.
TTCCGTCGGAACTGATCGTTGGTTGAGATTCCCACTCCTTGCTATTTACAACATTGCCCAAGTTGACAGGCTCTGCCCATTTCGTACCAGTCAACTCAGTAATAAATAAGTCGCAACTTCCTACACCTTTTGTCTCGCTGCATTTCACGTACACCATGACTTGACCATCGCCTGTAAAAGCCGAACCGAAATCATTGCCCATCGAGTTGAGAGGCTCTGGCAACAATTTGGGAGCACTCCAAACATCATTCTTCAAATCAGAAAAGTAAATATCCTCTCCGTAATCGTTTGCTTTAGAATTCGCATTTTGAAAGTCAAAGCCCCCTTTTCTAACACTAGTAAAATACAAACGTGTACCTGTAGGGTTTACCTGAGGCATATAATCTCCCGAGGTACTATTCACCTCATTAACCAAAACAGGATCGGTGGTTGAATTTGGTAGTTTTCTAACAATTACACTCTCCGACGCATACACAAGTCGGTTCTTTACCAAATGTCGAGTCTTCATGCTTTTAGGACTATCCGAAAGTCTCGACATGTATTTCTTGGCGTAGAAGCCTGCGTTGGTAAGCTGATCTGTCGCTATATAAGCTTTGATTATTTGGTAGTAAAAAGTGGGTTTGTAGTCTGCATTGATCTTTTCCAGATTTCGGAAAGAAGCGATGGCCTCTTTAAACATTTCCTCTCTCATGTAGGTCATGCCCAGGTAGTACCAAGCATCCTGATACTTGGTATTGACCTTGATTGCAGCCTGAAATTTTTCAATGGCTCCCTTTGAATCTCCCACATTAAGGGCCTTAATAGCTTCCCTGTACAACCCATTTGCATTTGGTTGCTGTGCAAAAACTGTGGTACTACTAAATAGTACAAAAATTAGTAAATAGCTGATTTTCAATCGTTTCATACGTATCTGTCGATTTATTTAAAACTTACGTCTAAAGATAGAGGGTTTTTGAAGATTCTGACCCTTCCATCAGCTCTTAAGCTCTATTTTTACAAAGTCGCCAACTATCATTCCATGAGGAATCTAATCTTCCTTCTCTTTCTTTTCATCACATCTTTGGCTGTTGGCCAAACTTGTCTGCAGAAGCTTGACAGTGCTGAGTACTTCAAATATGTAAATCAGCAGAAAGCAAAGTTTTATGCCTCTAGTGCTTTGTCAGATTTGGATTCAGCACGATGCGTTGTGGAAATCGGAATTGCAGCTGCATACAACAATCTAGGGCTGATATTGTGGGAAACAAACGACAAGAAAAGGAGTCTTTATGCGTTTCACAGCGGTTTAACGCATGAGTTGGTGTCCAAGGATTCCACTCACCAGGATTTACTGGGATTGTACTACAATTTGTCCACACTCTACGAAGAGATCGGTTCTTTTGATGAAGCTGGTAAATTTCTAACGCTATCCGGGAAAGTCATTGATGCTGCCTATCAGGACGATGCTGGAGTCAAACTCCGCTATGAGCATAGGAAAGGCATTTATCACAGAGAGGTGGGTAACTTCAATGAAAGCCTGGAGGCCCTACAGAATGCAATTGCCATAAATGATCAACTCGGAGATGACTCTACAAGAATTGCACTGCAAATTGAGATAGGAACCACATACAAGCATTTTGGCGACTTTAAGCAAAGCGAAGCTGAACTCATGAAGGCAGTGGAGCAATCAAAAAACAGGAATGAGTTGCAATACTTAACTGCTATCGATCGACTCTCCTCATTGAAGATTGAGCAGGGTGAATATTCAGATTCAGAAAATTATCTCTTGTATAATCTGGACCGCAAAAGAGAAAAATATGCATCTGAACCTCTGTTGGAGCTCGAGACGCTCAATGGATTAAGTGTGCTCTATTACAAGCTCAACGATCTCGAGTCTGCCAACGACTACATGAACCAGGCGTTGGAATCAACAGGTGATATCCGGAGTATTCGTCCCTACATGATGAACAATCTCGGCACGATTTACATGAAGCAAGGGGACATTGAAAATGCCGAAAAAAGCTTTAGAGAAGCTGTTGATGGCTTCCGAGAACTCTTCGGAACAATGAATCCTGACTATGCAAGTAGTCTGAATAACCTGGCTGGAATATATAAAGCGCAAGGAAAGTTGGCCGTGGCTCTGAACGTGTACACCAAAGTACTAGACATGGACAAAGTGATCTATGGCGAAAACAATCAACGATACGCTACTTCCTTAAATAACGTTGCCTTGCTGTATTTACAGCTTGGAAACACCTCGCTCGCAGGCAAATTGCTGCAGCGAGCAAAAGAGATCAGGAGAGAAGCACTTGGTGATTTTCATCCGTTATACATCAAAACCCTCAATGACCTGGGAATATACTATTTGATTTCGAAGGACAGTATTTCAGCCATGGATGAATTCAATCTTGCCTTGAAAGCTGAAATCAAGCACATGGCGGATATTTTTCCCGTGCTGACTGACAATCAGAGGAAACTCTATTTTGATCAATCCAGGGCAAATATTGAGCGTTTTTGTTCAATGGCGTTTAAACCAAAGTATATAAATACACAGTATGCTGAAGATGCACTGAATCACTTCATCAATACTAAAGGGATTCTATTTTATGCGTCAGAAAAAATGCGTCGTATTGTTCAGTCAAGTGGAGACAAGCAGACGATTCGCATCTATGATGAATGGCGTGAGAAGAAATACAAACTAGCTCAAGCGTACTTACTTACTGAGAGTGAACGAAGGATCCAGGGAATTTCCATTGAAGACCTTGAGGGAGAATCCACTGAACTAGAAAAGCAGCTTGCGCAAAAGTTCAAAGTTTTTTCAGATCAGGAAAGTGCTGAGTATCATAACTGGCAGGAAATCAGCAATGTACTACCAGATAGCACGGTTACACTTGACATTATTCAATTCCGAAATTACACGGTTAGTATTAAAGATGAGAAAATAGCACAAGGCTTTGAGGATCGCTCTAATTATGCTGCTTTCATTATTGGAAAGGATAGTCTTCTTCAGCCTGTAATATGGCCCAAGGAGGCTGACTTTGAGAAAGGGTTTGCGCAGTATCGGAATTCACTAAAGTTTGCGGTAAAAGACGTTGCGAGCTACAAGGTATTCTGGGAGCCAATCGATAGGTACATGGACAATGTCAAAAAAGTATACCTGGCTAATGATGGCATCTACCACAAATTAAATCCTGCGGTGTTCTTCAACGCAAAGAAGAATCTATATGTCTCAGATGAGTACGACATCATTTACATAACTAGCGGCAAAGATTTGTTGTACAACGTCAAGAAGAAGCTGATCAAAGATGCGCAGATATTTGGTAATCCAGATTTCTCTCAAGTTGTTGGCTACCAACTCAATCAATTGCCTGGAGCAGAACGAGAAGCAAGCGACATCACTGAAATACTGGACGTGAGAAAGTGGAAATCAGAGACTTTTTACTTCAGCAACGCAACCGAAGAACAAATCAAGACGCTGCAAAATCCAGGTGTAATCCACCTTGCAACACATGGGTATTTTGATGATGATCCCAACCATGCGGACCCACTGCATAGTTCGGGAATCTTCCTTAGTAAACAGGTTGGCAGTGCCAATGATGGACTTCTGTCTGCCTACGAAGCAATGAATTTGGCACTGGACCAAACGAGTCTTGTGGTTTTGGCCGCATGTGAAACAGGACTAGGCACGGTCCAGAATGGAGAGGGAGTGTTTGGATTGCAACGTGCCTTTTTGGTTGCTGGTGCAGATAACATCCTTTTAAGTCTGGTAAAAATCAATGACCAGGCAGCCAGAAATTTTATGAATCTCTTCTACAAAGCGCTCCTTGAAGAAGAAGATGCTCAGCGTGCTTTCTTCAATGCCAGGGCACAATTCAAAAAGATAGATTCCAATCCTTACAATTGGGGAGCGTACATACTGGTTTCTAAGAGTTAATTAAAAGACAAGGTTAGGTTCAGAGAAATGAACCCTAACTCCCTTCACTACTGCTGAAGAATACCTTCTTCCATTCTTCTTCTGTAATAAAATAAGTGGCAGATGGTTTTTCAGAGGTTTCGAAAATTCGAATCGTACTTCCTGATGGGATTTTATCGGCTCGCAGGTCGTTCCAATCTGCCAAGTCTTCTTTTGAAATCGACAAATTGCGAGCAAGTGCTTCTACGGTCTCCTCCTTTGTAACAATGTAGGTTGTGGCACTTCTCAATTCCAACGGCTCGTCTGATTCTACGATAATTTCAACCTTCCTGCTAAAGATTCTTCTGTAGATATGATCCTGTCCTTCTTCGGGCTTCAACTCTCCCCTGGCGAAAATGTTGATTTTATCCAAGGGAATACCTTTAATAGCGAGGTAGGCTTTGATAGCTAAGCCCCTTTTGGCGCTCAAATCAATATTAAAAGTATCCGTTCCCAGCTGATCAGTATAGGCCAGC
>JBDWQX010000057.1:0-4093 GCA_039986395.1 Cyclobacteriaceae bacterium | reverse complement strand
CTTACCAATGGAGTTACTCCTTTACAGATCAATAATCTAAGTGAGATAAGTAGAGTGAATGCTAATGCCATCAATATCACCTACAGCCATCTATTCTTTGATAATCTTATTTCAAGTATCGCTGCAGGTGGGCAGAAAGAGGAATACCTTACTGGTTCCAATCGGGTCAGATATACGGTGAGGGTTGGTTTGTCTAGGATTTTTTGAGGCAGAAACTGGTCGAGAAACCTTCAATATCACCTCCATATTGATATCAGCTGATACAGTAGAGAATTTTTTGTTTCAAGTGTAAGGAATAGTCAGATATTGGGTGTGGTCTAAATGTTCTTCATCTTTCTGATATTTGCTCTTCATCTCTCAAAACCATTGGAAAACATACTTGTAGTTTCTGTCATTAGCAGCACTGGCCTTGGACTCAGTCTCTTCTTCGGGTTTTTCCTTCTGAAGGACAGACGATTAGATAATAATATACTGGCATTGTTGCTGATCATTCTGACACTGAGAATGACCAAATCCATATTCTATTCTGCGACGGATTTGCCGCTATTTGTAAAGAACCTTGGACTAGCTGCGAATACAGCGATCGGTCCCCTGCTTTTTCTCTATGGCAAGGTACTGCTCGGGAAACGGAAAATTGAAACTAAGCAGTATTTCCATTTTATCCCAGCACTCATCTACGTCTTACTCTGCAATAGTATTCCGAATGAGGAAGGTAGTTTGCTCTGGGCCATCACGTACTCTGCAGTCTTGATTCACTCTTTCGCCTACGTTTTTTTTAGCCTAATCCAGTACGCTAAAATGAAGGACTTCATTGATCAGGGTCTCCGCAGATGGTATCTTCAAGTAACACTGTCTCTATCCGCTATTTGGCTGGTTTATACATTGATCTTTTTAACAATAATTCCAACCTATTCATTTGGACCATTGGCATTTTCTATTCTTATGTTTTTGCTCGTTTATGTCGGACTGAACACGAAGAAACTCTTTCAGGTTGATGTCAAAAAATACGCTTCTTCGAAAATGACGGATGAAGAGGGTCAAGCGGTTTTATCGCAGATCCGAAGACTTATGGAAGACGATAAAATGTATTTGAAATCAGATTTGAACCTTGCAACCCTTGCAGAGGCTACTCAAGTCAGTGAACGTGTAGTTTCTTTAGTTATTAATCGGCACACAAATCAGAACTTTGCCAGTTTTGTAAACAAGTACAGAATTGATGATGCTATTCGAAAACTCGATTCGAGTCAGAATGAGAAGATTCTCGCCATTGCGCTAGATGTTGGCTTTAACAATTTGTCATCTTTCAATCAAGCATTTAAGTCTGCTACAGGCAAAACTCCGTCTGAATTTAGAACTGTCAAGATGCCATAAATCGTTTCCAAATTCATGAATCCTTAGGATTTAGTCTTAGTCGACTTCTACTTTTAGTCGATTATTTCTCAACTCAAAATAAAGGAATTCATGTTTCAAACCTATTTCAAGGTCGCGCTTAGAAATCTGAAAAAGTCAGCCTTTTTCACAGCAATAAATATAATTGGACTCACCCTAAGCCTCGTCGTTTCACTTTCCATTTACCTCTATGTTCAGTCGGAAAGCAACTATGACACCTATCACCCAAACGTTGAGAATCAATATCGATTGGTCTTGGATAGAATCTATCCTGATCACGTATCCAGCTATGCGGTGACTCCGGCTTCTATCGGTGAGGCGATCTTCAATGAACTCCCTGAAGTACAATCTTTCACACGATTGTGGAGGCCACTGGCCGAGGTGACCATTGACTTTGAGAGTGAAAATAGGGTGGAACTTGGCTTTTTAATGACGGATGCCAACTTCTTCGAGACGTTCGGAATCCAGTTGATTCAAGGAGATAGAGAATCGGCACTAAGTGGTGGAAATTCAATTGTAATAACAGAGGACATGTCTAGGAAATATTTTGGACAAAATGATCCAATGGGGAAGGTACTTAGCACTTCAATTGGTGACTATGTCATCTCTGGAGTTGTTGAAGACACACCAGTCAATACGCACTTCACCTTTGATTTTCTGGCCAATATTAGTCTGCATCCTATACTGAGAAATCCCAACTACGTCAATTTTGCAGTACATAACTACCTCACTCTTCAGAAAGGAGCAACACTTCAGGAGGTGGAAGCTCAGCTACCTACACTTGTAAAAAAGTATGCTTCAGGACCAATTCAACGTATTACTGGAATTTCTTATGACGAATACATCGCAGCTGGAAATGGTTATGGCTATTATCTTCAAAAGATCTCAGATATTCATCTGCGTTCACAATTGCAAAACGAACTTGGGGTAAATGGGAACATGACATATATCTACATTCTGATCTCTGTTGGGGTCTTCGTGTTTATTCTCGCCATCGTCAACTTTGTGAATTTGTCAACCGCCAGATCTTTTGATAGAGCCAAAGAGGTGGGAGTCCGAAAAGTGCTTGGCTCTGACAGGAAGCGATTGATTTTTCAGTTCCTCACAGAGTCTGTTGTACTGTCTGTTATTAGCTTCTTTTTGGCAGACATACTTGTGATTTTTTTAGTCCCCGGGATAAACTCTGCCTTTGATGCTTCACTTGACTATTCGATTCTGATTTCGCCATTGACTATCCTCGGAGTTATAGTGCTTGCTGCTTTGACAGGTATTTTGGCAGGATTGTATCCAGCTTTTGCTTTGTCCTCATTTAAATCAATTACTGTTCTAAAAGGAAAATTCAGATCTAGCAAACGAGCGATCATGTTGAGGCATGCCCTTATGATTTTTCAATTTTGGATATCAACAATCTTGATCTGTTCCACTTTGATCGTTCAGAAACAGTTAGATTTTCTACAAAACACTTCACTGGGATTTGATCAAGAAAATGTCTTGGTTGTAGAGCGTGCCGAACTTCTGGGAGACGCCGAAGTATTCAAATCCGAAGTTTCAAAAATAAACGCTGTCAATAGTGCGGGAGGAGCAAGTGCCTTACCGGGTGATGCGCTCTTCTTTGGAAGCCCATTCAGGATGTCTGGTTCTTCGGAAACACAAGCGCTGAATTGCGTGATGGTTGATGATGACTATGTTTCGACAATGGGTATTGGAGTGATTTCAGGAAGATCTTTTGGAAGGGAATATCAGGATTCGTTGAGTGTAATGATCAACGAAAAGGCAATCGAGACTCTTGGCATTTCAGGAGATCCGATAGGACAAACCATTCGAAATATCATTCCAAGGAATCTGGATGATTCGCGTGATTTCACCATTGTTGGAGTCATACGAGATTATCATTTTGAATCGCTTCATATGGAGATCACGCCAATGGTCATGTTAAGTACAGAGACCGTGTCCGCAGCAAAAAATTACTATCCGATGCAGCCACTAAATTCCATTTCCATTCGACTTCATTCAGGTGATTTGAAAGAAACAATTGCTTCTATCGAGCAGGTATGGAACGGCTTTGTTCCAGGCACGGCTATGGACTATTATTTTCTAGATGAGCGACTGGATAAACTGTATAGTTCGGAGATGAAACTCGGAAGATTCTTCACGGCGTTCTCCAGTTTAGCAATCTTAATTGCCGTTATCGGCTTGTTTGGTTTGTCAGCCTACATTTCTCGCCTACGGATCAAGGAGATCGGAGTTCGTAAAGTATTGGGTAGCTCGGTAGGTAGCATTCTTCTTCTATTTCAAAAGTACTTTGGCAAACTGATTCTACTTTCAATTCTACTGGCGGTTCCTACTGTGATTGTGCTTATGAATGGATGGTTGAATGGATTCGCCTATCGAATCAACATAGAAGTGGGAGTGGTGTTAGCTGCGTCGTTTCTTTCATTTTTCATCACTGCTGTCACTGTAATGATCCAATCTTACAAGGCTGCGGTGACAGATCCTGTTGTTACGTTGAAAGCCGAGTAGAGGATTTACTGGAAACCTAGTCAATAAAGTACCAGGCGCGATAGATTTTGCGTTGACGAATTTCGTAGATGCCCATGGCAGAGGAACTAACAGATTCTCCTGACTTGTTTTTGTAGGTGACTACTTCCTTAAAACTTATTCTATTTCCGTCGATGGTATAATCCGCCACCTCGGAGAGTACCTT
>JBDWQX010000056.1:0-20894 GCA_039986395.1 Cyclobacteriaceae bacterium | reverse complement strand
TTTTCTTTTGCCTGCCTTTGGTTCTTCTCCATTTCATGAGACGATTGTATTTGTACCAGGTATTTAATGATGCAGTGATGATTTTGTTTCGCTTGGCATAATGATGAATCGAAGCGATACTCCAGTGAGAGAAGGTAGAAATGGTCAACAGTTTTTCCATCTTTGACACTTCAGATAGTGTTAGTTGAGAGGGCTTGAGTGATTTACATAACTTGAAGACACTGTCAGGACAGGGAAGTTCCACCTGAGATTTCCACTCATAGTAAGTATGTATACTTATGCGAAATAGTTTTACGGCCTTCTTTATCGGAATGGTATGTTTGATCCGTTCAATAGTTCGGACAATTTCCTGCTTGCTATTTCGTAGGGAATTGAAAAACGAAGTGGATGATTCAAAACAGTTAAGAAATGTTTGTACCAATCTGCCATAAGCGTAAAAAGCCTTTGGTTGTGCCCAAATGGTTTCTAGCAGATGAGTGTATTTATCAAGATCCGTTAGTCCTCCATCAAAGTACTTGTCATCCTGCTCTTGCCTCCATTTCGAAATGTTGGATTTAGGAATTTGCCTGATAACTGAAGGAGGACACTTTCCCAGCCGAACGGCTATTTTAAGTTGTGAGTGATAGCTTCTTCTCATGACTTGGATTACTGTAGTCAACAAAGAAGTTTTAAACCGTTGTCAATAATCACTAACTTTGATCTTTTCGCGTTATTGCTCTCTATTCCAGTCATTTGATCCTATGAAATTTCAAAGCCATTTACCTAAGCCTTTCAAGTCACTAATCTTGACAACATTCTTATTACTGGCATCTGTTCAAGCATTTTCACAATTCACGCTGCTTGCGGACCACATCAGAGGCCTACGACAAGGAGACGCTACCTGGACAGATTTTGACGCAGATGGAGACCTTGATCTCATGACGTTTGGTGATGATACACTCGCGATCATTTATACTGAATTCTATGAAAACAAAGATCTCTTTTTCAAGCCTTTTGACGTACCATCCTTCCCAGATGTAACGGATGGTTCGCTGGATTGGACAGACTACGATAATGATGGAAATATGGATGGTGCTGATGGGGTTTTCGTTTGAAGATGGGGTACTCGTAAATGTTTTGGAATACCAAAATGGCTTTTTAGATACTGAATTAGAATTCCCAAGCGTTTATCGTGGCTCAGTTGACTGGGGAGATTATAATAACGATGGACAGGACGATTTGCTAATCGTAGGACAAAACAATGATAGCCGCTCTTTGACGATGCTATTTCGTCAGGACGGAGGACAATTTTCTCAAGTAGCCTTAGATGGAGTGACAGGTGTCTCATTTGGAGATGCTGAGTGGGCAGACTATGATGGCGATGGATTATTGGATTTTATTATAAGTGGAGTGACGGGCAGTGCTCCTGATACGGGCGTGCCTGTCACGGAATTGTACAGGAATACCGGTGATGGATTCGTACAGGTTTTTGAAGGAACTTTTAAGGGATTAGAAGCTGGTTCGATCGACTGGGGAGATGCTGACAATGATGGGGATCTGGATTTACTCATCACTGGTTTAACCGAAAAGAAAACAGGGCTTCCAGAAGAGTTGCAATTTACTGGTGTATATATCAACAACATTACTTCTTTCGAACTCGCAGAAACTTCGTTGCCTGCCGTAATTGATGGATTTGCGAAGTGGGGAGACATGGATAACGATGGTGACCTAGACATTCTTATTTCGGGACAAAACGTCGTTGAAGGCCGACTTTCAAAAGTTTTCACCAATGATGCTCTGGTATTTACAGAAGTCTTTAGTACCACAGGTCTTGTTCAAACATCTGGTGGCTGGGGCGATTTCAACAATGACGGATTTCTTGACTTTTTCCTAAACGGGCAGAAGGAAAATCTTGGTTTGCTGGGAGTCGTCTATTTGAATGATGGCCCAGGTCTTGGTCGGATTTCCAAAGTAAACAGTGCTCCTTCCGCACCATCGAATGTCAATGCTTCACAAAGTGGTAGCGGGATTCGAATTGAATGGGAGCCGAGTATTGATGACATAACGGACGGTTCCACCCTTTCTTACAGTGTGCAAATCGAGAAGGAAGAAAAAATAATTGTTCCTGCTCTAAGTAATGCAGATGGTAGCAGAATGGTGGTCGAGATGGGAAATGCAGGCTTGAACAACTTCTTTTCTGCTAGGATAGAGGAGGTCGGGACGTACACCTACAAAGTTCAGGCAATCGATAATTCATTCAATGCATCTGCCTTTACTACTGGAACAATTGTGATAGAAGATTTACTCACTTCCATTAATAACGAGCGGCAGGCATCATTTTCAATTTATCCAAATCCTACCACAGGAGAAAAATTGCATGTCGCAAACAGCACGCTGGGAGCTGCGTTCATTATCTACGACACTAGCGGACGAACAATGAAACAGGGTGTTTTCGATAATGCCTCGATTGATGTCACGGGATTTCCGCCTGGCACTTATTTTATTGTTGAGAAGGATCAATCCAGGAAAATGGTGAAATTCCATATTTCTGGCAAATGAACTTGCAATCTATGATTACTTTAATGAATCTGATGTTGAACGAATCCAAAGGATATTAAGAGAATCATCTTAGCCCACCGTGATGAACAACGATTTTGGTAAGGAATCCACCCCCTGTACCACAGTGCCATTCTAGCTTGATTGTTCTTACTAAAACCCAGTTTCCAAGTAGGCCTGACACCTCTCCTTCGTCCCAATGTAAAGTGTTCGGTATCCTTTCTTCACCATCCAGTTTTCGTTGAATTCTGACTTTTGCAGTTTGAGCCCGCTGCTCGCCTTAGCAAAGGCTTTAAATAAATTGATCATAGCTGTTGAGTGTAGTTCTTAATGAATATCAAGGTAGATGGAAATAGTATAAGAAAACATCAACAGTATCCTATAATCTTGGCTAAGTAATATGACTAAGCCATTTGCTTTAAAATGAACCTACAGTAGCACTGAGGGTAACAAAACCTTTGTTTTTGCCATTAACCATTGCGGGATATGTAAATTTGAGTAAATGATAAAAAGGCTTTTAGTCGTATGTTTTTGTTCGCTGAGTTTGACGCTTGTGCAAGCGCAAGTAAAAGTGGGCGCAACACCCACTGGCAAACATGCCAGGGCGATCAACGCTGCAAAGGGAGCTAAAGGCCAGGCGGAAGAACGTAAAGCGCAAGCAAAGCAAATCAAGGAGCAAAAAAAAGCCATAAAGAAGTACGACACGAACTATGGTAAGCTCAAAAAAAAGAGACTTAAAGATTGGAAAAGAGATTTCGTTGACATTCAAATCTGGACGGAACAAGACTCGCTGGCAGTGGCGGAAGAAGTGCTTGCAGATTTACCTGTTGAATATCGTGAGATCGTAATGAATCCGGTGAATCTGGATTCAGTTGCATTGTCCTACGCGAAAGATTCTGAATATAATCCTGAAACAGTCTTAGAGGGTCAGGCCAAGGAATTTCTACCTGGTGAACTCGGTGAGGCAGGAGGGAGTCCATTGGAAGGCCTGCCTTCGGATCCTGCTGCTGGAGGATTAGATACCCCTGGAGTGCCAGGTGTTGAAGCAATAAAAATACCATCGAAACCAAACCCAAATCTGGTAAAGCCAGCAGCCGCCCGGAAACTTTTTAAAAAGATTGACCCCGAGCAATTTCAGAAGGTGCAGGAAGATATCTCGAAATTGAAGAACAAATATTCAAGCTTACCAGATACGCGATTCCCAGAAGAGGGGAGAAAGCGAAATTCACTGGAAGATCTTCCCTTCAAAAAGAGGCTATATTTCGGTGGAAATATCAATGCTTCTTCTACTGACCCACTCATTATGGATATCAGTCTTCAGCTGGGGTATTGGATCAATAAAAAATGGTTGGCGGGAACCGGGTTGATCGTTCGTGAGCAGTTCAACCAGCAGGATTCGTCCTCACTAACGGGGGATGCCTATGGTTTTAGTTTCTTTATGCGGTACGATATCCTAAAACAATTTTATGCCTGGGGGGAATCACAGTCGCAGGTAAATCGATCGTTGCTAAACAACGAATCAAACGCCCCCACCAAATGGGAGCATGCAAATCTGCTCGGTATAGGCAGAGACTTCAGCATTGGCCCGGTGCGCATGACCTCTCTGATCATGTACGATTTCAACTACCTGAATAACAATCTCAATAGTCGACCGTGGGTGTTTAGGCTAGGCTTCCAACTGACGAAGAAGCCGTAGAGCGAGGCTGAAGTGAGAAGCCCCAAGTGAGTCAACGCTCAACCGTCATCCTGAATTCATTTCAGGATCTTCACGTAAATCTGCAAAACCTGAATTCATCCGCTCCTTTGTCATGCCGTGCTTGACACGGTATCTTCCATCTTGGAGGAGGATGCCTGATCGAGTCAGGTATGACAGAAGTATAAATAGCATGAGGGAACCCGCGCCAGGGATGGAGGGGCCCGATAGCTATCGGGATGTTGGAGCCCGAAATGGATAGTGCGTTGGCCCGGCGACTACCGACAGCCCGTCAGGCTGGTGAGCGCTAGCAGATCAGACTGGGCGCCCAAAACCATTAAAAAACCCTGACCAGTACAGCCAGGGCTCTCACAAAAAGTGATTAGGAATTGTCTTTATTCGTATCGTAAACTTTGGATCGGATTGGCTCTTGCTGCTTTCAGCGATCGGTATCCGACAGTGATCAGGGCAATTACGAGTGTGATGAGGAACCCAACCACAAAATAGGAGATACTCAAAGGGATCCGGAAGGCAAACTCCTGGATCCAAATGTCCATGAGATAATAGGATGCGGGCGCAGCGAAAAGGAAAGAAACCAGCATCAGTTTGAGGTACTCTTTGGTGAAGATGCCCAAGATGCTAGCGGTGGTGGCCCCAAATACTTTACGGATTCCAATGGTTTTGGCATTTCGGTTGGCCATAAACGAGATCAGTCCATAGAGGCCCATGACGCTGAGAAGGATGGCTAGAAATGAAACAAATCGGATCACGGTGTGCAGCAAATCTTCGATCAAGTATCGCTCATTGATCTCGCTTTTTAGCATTTCAAATTCGAAAAGCTCGTTGGGATAAAACTCTCGGAATGTAGCTTCAATATCACCAATGTGTTCGCTGATATTCTCGGTGGGAAGCCGAATCGCGATCTGATACATCTGTTCGGGTCGATACATGAGCATAGAAGGCCGGATAGCATTGTGAGCTGAGGAAACATTGAAATCTTCGACCACACCAATGATCTTGTACTGATTCCTGCCTCCACCTGACGTAATTGTTCTTCCGATGGCTTCAGCAGGCTCCTTCCAACCGAGTGTGGTGAGCAGATGCTGGGTGACAAGCACATTGAATACCGAATCGCTGATAAACTGCTCTTTGACTCCAGTGCCAGAGACGAGCTGGATTTTGTAAAAATCGATGTACTGCTCATCGATAAATTTCATGTTGGCATTGTTGCCATCGATATACTCCTCACCCTGAATTCTGTAGCTATTGTTCCAGTTTGATCCTGCCAGGGGTGAAGTAAAGGCGAGGGTAGCTCCAGTTACATAACTTTTAGTTTTGAGCTTGTCAAGTAAACCGTTTGGGTCCACCTCTGATTCATCGGGTGTCTGGATTGTGACCACGTTTGTATAGTCAAAACCAAGGTCTTTGTTTTTCATGAAACTGACCTGAGCTGCGATGATCAGCGTACCAATCAGCATGATGGTTGTAAATGCAAACTGCGCAACAACCAGTGACCGACGTAAATTAAAACTGCCGCTTCCGCGCTTGATTGTCACTTTGTTTTTCAATGCTTCTACTGGCTGGTATCCTGAAAGTATCATCGACGGATAGAAGCCAGCGAGAATCGTCACACCAAAAGCGAGTATCAAGGCAAAAGCCATGACCTTGTCTGTGTACACAAGATTGTAGCCTACGGAGGTCAACATTTCGTTAAATCTCTCCAGGAGAAATTGCCCAAGGCTGATGGCAATCATCATGGAAATGAGAACGATTACAAATGTCTCCGTCAAAAACTGAGTGACCAATTGGAGCTTTGAACTGCCTAGTGTTTTTCTAATGCCAACCTCTCGCGATCGACTGATTGCCTGGGCTGTGCTGATGTTGATGAAATTCAGGCAAGCGGTACCTAATATCAACGCGCCAAGAAATACAAATGCCCAAATCATGAGCCCTGGAGCAACGTAATTATAGCCATCACCATACCGCTCGTCGTTGTGGATATCCAACAGAGGCTGGAGCACTACTTCTGTTTTAGCTCTTTCCTCTTCATCGTCGGGGTTAGAAAAGCCGTCGATTACGTCATCTATTTTTGTACTGAGTGTGATAATATCCGCATCGGGCTTTGTCAATACGTAAACTGAGTATGCCCAGGTCATTCCCCAATTGTTCCAAATATTAGGTTCTGTTTGACGTAGCGTCTCGATCGAGATAATGCAGGTGTACGGGAGATTGGTATCAGTCGGGGAGTTCTCAATCACTCCGGCTACATCCAAATTAGTCTCTCCCTGAAATCTTAGAATTTTGCCAATTGGGTCCTCAGCACCAAAATACTTTTCTGCAAGTTCTTGTGACAGGTAGATCTTGTTAGGCTGCTCAATTGCCTCTACGTCTCCTGACAGTAACTTGAAATCCAAGACATCGAAGAAATCTCGATTGGTCATTAATACGCCTTCTTCGCGAAACACTTGAAGCTGCCCCTTTGAGTCAGTAAATGAGAACTTGTCATCCTGCGGTCCGTGAAACTCCACGACCTTTTCCAAGTCCGGCACATTGTCTCGAATGGCCTTGCCAGTAGGATAGTTTATGATTCCATTGTAGCTGGTTCTGTTATCACCGTGATAGGTGTTTGTTACCCGATAGATCCGATCCTTCTTTTCATGCCACGTGTCAAACGAATATTCAAAGTTGATGATAGTGAAAACCACCAAACAGCAGGCTAGCCCAAGTCCAAGTCCTGCAATATTTAGCAGCGTGTGGGAAAGGTTTTTCCTGAAATTTCGAAGAGCGGTAATAAAGAAATTTCTGATCATAAAAGCGCTTTACTCGTATCTCAATGATTCAATTGGATTGGTTTTCACCGTGCTTAATATCTTCGAAATTATACTAAAAAGAGCTAGAACAATCACGAATAGAATTGGGACTACGAAGAACCACCATCCTAGGTCAATTCTGAAGGTGTACTCTTCCAGCCATTTCCCCATCATCCACCAAGCCAGCGGAAGACTAACCAGACAGGCAGTGCCAACCAGTACTAGATATTCTTTGGAAAGGAGCATAACCAAATTGTTCACAGTTGCTCCTAGCGTTTTGCGGATTCCAATCTCCTTGGTGCGTTGTTGGATCGTAAAAGATGTGAGACCAAAGAGCCCTAAACATGCAATCAGAATTGTCAAGGCAGAAAAGCCACTGAAGATCTTACCAAACCGAATGTCTTCTTTGTACTGAGCATCAAACGATCTATCCAGGAAGAAGTAGTCCATTTGGTATTCTGTAAAGACTTTGCCCCATTCGTTCTCTACTGTTTGAACCAATCCAGCCAATTGATCTGATCGTCCTTCTGCGGAGGTTTCGTCAAGCTTTAGTTTGATGAAGTAGAACTCAGTCCATGCGCTTAGAATGTAAGCAATCGGTTCGTAATCATTATGAAGCGAAGTGTGATGATGGTTCTCCAGGACCCCTCTTACATTGAGAATGGGTCCGTAAAATCCGTCAAGCTCGGCACCAACGGCGTCTTGTGGATCGGAGAAACCGAGCATCGTGGCGAGTTTTGCATTGATCACAACATCGCCCTTCGTCCATGGATCATCTCCGCGTTGGAGTTCACGTCCTGAAATGAGATCTATTCCGAAGAACTTAGGAAAGTCATAATCCATAGAAATGAGGCCAGTAGCGACGGAACTTTCTTTTGATTGGTTTTTCAGATAGAAACTAGTTCTCCATCCGACCGATTCTCCTGGAATTTCTCCCGCATTTGTAATTTCAGCTACTCCTGTTTGTTTGAGCAGTTCCGTTTTGAGTGTGCTAAACCTTGACACTTCAGGCCTTTCATCCGGATGAACTGCAGATGGCGGAGACTTCAGTACCAATACATTTTCAATATCTATTCCTAGATCTGCCTCTCGCATGTAGTTGATCTGGTTGTATACAGTCATAGTGCCTGCGATCAATAAGAAAGTGATTGCGAATTGAACAAATACGAGCGATTTCCGCACCTTGCTTCCGCTCATTCTCTTTTGTTTTCCAATGAGGACGTTGACAATGTTCATGGTCTTCAATAGCACATATGGGTAAAGGCCCACGATTAGCGTTCCCATTGCAACAAGTAAAAGTTGAAGGTAAATAGCACTACCGCTCATCAGTATTGCTTGTGGAACACCAGTGAGTTCGAGTAGAAATTTTTCTGAAAGTTGAATTCCTCCGATAGCCAATGCAAGAGCAATAACATTCATAACCATCGCTTCCAGAAGAAAGAGCAGAATAATTTGCCTTACGGTAGATCCGAGACACTTCCGAATTCCCATTTCCTTCAACCGTTCCACGGTTCGAACAAGAGATAAGTTCATGTAGTTGATCCAGGCAATCACAAGAATGATAATAGCAATTAAGCTCAGAGCAAAGATGATCCGACTGTCAATGCCAGCGGTAAAATCCCCTGCGCTCTTTGTGTTCAAATGAATGTCTTGGATAGGCTGTAAATAGAAATCCATGTTATAGCCACTCTGTGCATACAATTCGCCAGCATTTTCCTCAAATATTCGTTCCACATTAGATCGCACTTCTTCGGTCTTGCTGGGGTCGGAAAGTTTCACATAGGTCAGCATGGTTGTGACCCAATTTTTTCTTGATTCGGTAAATCGATCAATGGAAGAAAAAGAGATCAGCAGTTCAAAATCAACATGAGAGTTTTTTGGGAGATCATCCAGTACCCCGACCAATTCAAATTCTGCCGATCCATCATTGCCACTGAGTGTAAAAGAAGTTCCAATGGCCTTTTCTGGTGAATCGAAGTATTTTCTAGATGCACTAAGTGTGAGTACAGCCTTGTTGGGCTCTCCAAATTTGTCGCCGTTACCAGCGACAAAGTCGAATCCGAAAATGTCAAATGCATCTTTTTCAGTAGCATGAACCCCCTCTTGCTCAAAGCTGACTTGCAAATCTTCAGTATTGTAAATGATCGATGTATTGGCGTAGGTGTAATTGTAGAACCTTGTCAGTTGTTCTACATCTGGAGACTCTCCAATAAGTAGATCGGAGAGCGGTGACGGAATTTCCAGTTGCTGACCTAGTGATTCGCCATTTCTGGAGGCATTAGCTTCTATTCTGTAGACACGCTCTGCATTTGGTACAGAGGAATCAAAGGAGGTATGAAAATTAACATACTGAGCAATGATCAAACATGCCCCCATACCAAGTGCCAGTCCGAAGATGTTGATGAAAGAAAAAACCTTGTTTTTTAAAATCTGACGGATGATAGTGAGAAAGTAGTTTTTGAACATGGTTTTGGGTTTTGGTTGCCAAATTAAGGTCCAATCTATGTGCCAATTCACTTAACTTATTGATTAGCAGTATTTTGTGGTTTATTCAATGCCCCGACTTGTTCAAAATCGCACAAATAACTGTGCATTAGCAGACATGGACTAAAAAGCTAGTCAAATGCTTATAGTTGCTATATGCCAAGGTAATTAGGTGAAATATTGTGAACTTAGGTCTCGAATCAAATAAGCCACTTCAAAATGAAAAAGATCTTGCAGTTGTTGATCGTACTGATAGCCAGTTCTTTCACTCTTGGTTCTTGCTCAGATTCTGAACCAATTCCTCAACCTGAAATTGACTTAAATAGCACCATTGATCCTGATGATGACGATGGAGACGATCCCAGGGATACTCCACCTCCTGTTATTTACGGTTAACAAAGTCACCCTCGAAGCAACTCCACTCAATGGTGTTTTTGAATTCTGTACCTGAAAGACTAATTGTTCGTTTCTAAAAACATCAATATGAGAATTTTGTAAAATGAGGACATTCGGATCAGTTATATTTTTGGCCCTTTCTCTGGCCGCTTCTAGCCAGATAACCTTCGCAGAACTGGAATGGAGCAATGTATTGGAAAAAGCGAAGACCGAAAAGAAGGTTATTTTTCTGGAGGCTTACGCCAGTTGGTCGGAGCCTTGTCAATTGCTGGAGAAGTACACATTTTCTGATCTAGAGGTAGCGAACTTTTACAATGAAAACTTTCTCAGTGTCCGCTTGGACATGGAGAAGTATCCAGGAATTGGGCTAGCAGAAAAATTTGATGTTAGTATCTACCCAACAATGCTCTTCATTGATTCGAATGAAAATTTGCTCCATCGAGGATGTGGAGCCATGGAAGCTGGAGAATTGCTTGAGCTGGGAAAAGTGGCGTTGGGAGAGAGTAACTGGCAGACCATGAACGTAAGATTTAAAGAAGGAGAGCGTGAGAACACATTCGTGCTGAGATATTTGGCTATGATGGAAGAGGGCTGTCTCAATGCTGAAGGATTTGCGCAAAAATTGCTTGCTGAGACATCTACAGAAGAGTTGATAAACGAAGGGACGTTTGCTCTTATCGAAGAATATCAGTGGGATATTTACAGCCGTGAATTCGAATTTTTGAAGAAAAACAAAGAGCTATTCGAGAAAGTTTTGGGCAGAGAAAGAGTTCATGATAAGATATTTAATACCTACCTGGCACAGTATCAGGAGATCTATGCTGCTGAAGAATTACATCTTTTTGGGATGAGGGCACTACTCGATAATCTCGAGGATGTCACCTTTGTTGGCTCTGACACGCTTCTGACGATGGCAAACTTACACTACAGTGAGATCACCGAAGATTGGGAGTCCTTTTCGGAATCTGCAATTGCCTGGGTCGGAATGTCAGGATTGAATGACGAAGAAGAACTCAATGAACTAGCATGGAAATTTTACCTTTTTGTTGACAACGAAGAAAAACTCAAACTCGCTTCAACTTGGGCCCGAGAGGCAGTGGATACAACACCGTCTCCTTCTGCCATAGATACATATGCCTCGTTGCTATTCAAGTTAGGAAGTAAAAAGAAAGCGATCGAACTAGAGAAACAGGCCATTGTAATGGCGATTGAATTGCAGGAAGATGTGGCTCATTATGAGCATCAGCTCAAGACGTTTCAAGGAAACTAGCTCTCGTGCTAACCCAGCGTACTAAAATCTTTTATTCCCGGGTTAGTCGTTAAGAGCTTCTGAAAAATTCCATTCAGGTTCTCGAAGTCCCAGGGCTTGGTCACGAAATCGTGAATTCCAAAATCACCAACAGCACTATCCAGTTCATCGCGCTTAATAAAGCCACTCAAGATCATCCGTTTGATGTTTGGATTAAACTCGTACACATCTCTCAAGAGTTCAACTCCCGACATATGCGGCATCCGGTGATCGGATACAATCAAGTCAAGTTTTTCTGATTTAATAATATCTAGAGCTTCCACTGGCCCAATGGCTGTATGTACGTTGTAAATCCTTCTAAAAGTTGATTTAAAACCTCTAAGGTTGGGTGCTTCGTCGTCCACATAGAGAATGGTGAACTCTTTTTTTATTCGTGCAGGTCTCTCGCGTCTGGGCCGCCTTTCGCGCCATGCGCGCACAGGTCTCTCGTATTCCATGCTGGTTTTGCTTCTAACGTGCTGGTTAATTGCTACAAATCTACTTTCAACAAGTGGTTCAAAAATTTCGTCGCTTACGTAAAACCAACTCGTTATAATGCCTATCGGAGTCTCGTTCGACTCATATTGACATAGCCAATAGAATTTCGCTCAGTTTTAATATAGTGAGTATTCGTGCGAAAAATCTATCAGTAGTTAGCAATATAACACCTTTGCGGAAGTACAACCAACTTTGAATGAGCTGCACCATCTGTTCTTTTGCAGTAAAATGATGTAGGAAGAGTGAGGAATGAATCTAGCTTATGCTTCCCTTGAGGTACTCTCTATTCATCCGAGCAATGTTTTCTAAAGAGATACCTTTTGGACATTCAACCTCGCAAGCACCCGTGTTGGTGCAGTTTCCGAAACCTTCTTCATCCATTTTGTTGACCATGTTGATTGCTCGCTCCTTGGCTTCTACTTTTCCCTGTGGGAGCAAAGCAAATTGAGAAATCTTGGCAGAAACAAAGAGCATTGCTGATGCATTCTTACACGTGGCAACGCAAGCACCGCAGCCTATGCAAGTGGCAGCATCAAATGCCTTATCAGCATCATGCTTGTCTATTGGGATGGCATTTGCATCCTGCGTATTTCCAGAGGTGTTTACACTAACGAATCCTCCAGCAGCCATGATATTGTCAAAAGCACTTCTATCGACCATGAGATCTTTTATAACTGGAAATGCTTTCGCACGCCATGGTTCTATGTGGATGGTCTCTCCATCTTTAAACTCCCGCATGTGCAGTTGACAGGTTGTAATTCGCTCTCCAGGCCCGTGGGCTTCTCCGTTGATGAACATTGAACAACTGCCACAAATTCCTTCTCTGCAATCGTGATCGAATGCAACAGGTTCGTTCCCCTCATCGATCAATTGTTCGTTGAGAATATCGATCATTTCCAGAAAAGAGCTATCTGGGGAAATATCCGAAACTTTGTACGTTTCCATACGTCCCTTGTCTTTATTTCCGTTCTGTCTCCAGACTTTTAGCGTAAGATTCATTTCTTTAGTATTTAGGCAATAGCGACGAGCGATTAGCTGCTGCTATCAAGTTTTTTAATCAAAGTGTTTAACATTTTGCTGACTTCTACGATCAGGCCTTCCGCTTTATCAGAATTTGATAAAAATTCTAGATCAACTGAAAGTGCAAGCTGTGTTTCAAGTTCATATAGCGAGCCTCTCGAAATCCTCAAAAATTGCAAATAATTCTTAGTTAAAGAACGACCCCATCCTTCAGCAATATTGGACGGAATAGAAACGGAGGCTCTTCTCATCTGATTAGTTAAACCAAATTTTTCCTCTGGAGGAAATGTAGAAGTAATCCGATATATCTCTTTTACCAATTGCATTGCTCTTTGCCAGACAATAAGTTCCTTATAAGATTTCAAACTTATTGATACCTGTTCATTCATCTTTTTTTGTGCTCATCCCTCAACTTTTGCTTACCCCTCTTCGCTAGCCCCTAATTACTTGTACGACCTGGTTTTCAATTCTATGTTCTCGTATTTCAAATCTTCCTTGTGAAGTTCTGCCTTCGAAGGCTCTCCCTTATATTCCCAAGCTGCGACATAGGTGAATTTTTTATCATCGCGAACTGCCTCGCCTTCCTCTGTTTGATATTCTTCCCTAAAATGACCTCCGCAGGATTCATTCCTTTCCAGCGCATCTCTTGCAAAAAGTTCCCCTAGCTCAAGGAAATCTGCAACTCTTCCAGCTTTTTCCAGCTCCATATTAATTCCATCTGCAGATCCTGGAACTTTGATTTCCTTCCAAAATTCTTCTCTGATCTGCTGTATCTCCTTGATGGCTTCTTTTAGGCCTTTTTCACTCCGAGCCATACCTACCTTGTCCCACATCACCTTCCCAAATTTCTTGTGGAAATGATCCACAGAGTGAGTGCCTTTGTTGTTAATGAAAAAATCAATTTGCGCTTTTACGGATTTCTCAGCTTCATCAAACTCAGCTGAATCTGTTGGAATCTCGCCGGTTCGAATATCGTCAGCCAAGTAGTCTCCGATGGTATATGGAAGAACAAAGTATCCATCTGCTAGTCCTTGCATCAAAGCTGATGCACCCAGTCGGTTTGCTCCATGATCGGAAAAATTAGCCTCACCAATACAGTAACATCCGTCAATGGTCGTCATGAGGTTATAGTCAACCCAGACACCACCCATTGTGTAGTGTACTGCTGGGTAAATTTTCATGGGTGTTTTGTAAGGATTGTCGGCGGTGATCTTCTCATACATTTGGAAAAGATTGCCGTACTTCGATTCAATTACTTTTTCACCCCTTTCTCTGATTTCGTCATCTGACGCATCGTGATGTCCATGGATATTGGCATCCTCTTTTCCGTAACGCATGATAGCGGCACTAAAATCGAGGTACACTGCTTCACCAGTTTCATTCGTTCCTACACCAAATCCAGCATCGGATCTTTCCTTGGCTGCACGAGAGGCCACATCTCTTGGAACTAGGTTTCCAAAAGAAGGGTAACGACGCTCAAGGTAATAGTCACGATCACCTTCTGCGATATCAGTAGGTTTCATTTTGCCAGCACGGATTGCTTCGGCATCTTCTTTTTTGGCAGGTACCCAAATTCTTCCATCATTTCGCAATGACTCTGACATCAAGGTCAGTTTTGATTGCTGATCGCCATGCTGCGGAATACACGTTGGGTGAATCTGAGTAAAGCAAGGATTCGCGAAGTATGCTCCCTTCTTATGAATTTTCCATCCTGCTGAAACGTTGGATCCCATTGCGTTGGTAGATAGGAAGAATACATTTCCGTATCCGCCCGATGCAATGACAACAGCATGTGCAGAATGCCTCTCAATTTCTCCAGTAACCAGATTCCGAGCGATAATACCTCTGGCTTTACCGTCCACGATCACAACCTCCATCATCTCATGTCGATTGTGCATCTGGATTTTTCCCTTTCCTATTTGACGTGACATCGCGGAGTAGCAACCTAGGAGCAGCTGCTGGCCGGTTTGTCCCTTAGCATAAAACGTTCTGGAAACTTGAACACCACCAAAAGACCGATTATCCAAGAGTCCGCCATAGTCTCTAGCAAATGGAACACCTTGTGCGACACATTGATCAATGATATTTCCTGAAACTTCTGCTAACCGATGGACATTTGCCTCGCGGGAACGGTAATCTCCTCCCTTTACCGTATCGTAGAAAAGTCGATAAGTGGAGTCACCATCTCCTTGATAATTCTTAGCTGCATTGATTCCCCCCTGAGCAGCAATCGAGTGTGCTCGACGTGGTGAATCCTGGTAGCAAAATGCTTTTACGTTGTAACCTAACTCAGCTAAGCTGGCGGCAGCAGATCCTCCAGCGAGCCCTGTGCCGACTACAATCACATCGATCTGTCGCTTATTTGCTGGGTTGACCAGCTTGATATTGTTCTTGTGATTGGTCCATTTATCCTTAATAGGACCTTCAGGTATTTTAGAATCTAATTTTGTCATACCAGATGTTAAAGCTGATTAAGATAATGGAAAATAGCAATGAAAATAAAACCTGCCGGGATGCCAACCGCATAGATTTTTCCAAGTTTCACAATCGTAGGGGTGTATTTATCATGTCGGGCTCCGATTGATTGAAAGGCAGATTGAAACCCATGCTGCAAGTGAAGAGCGAGGAAAACGAACGACAAAACATAGATCACTACCCGAATCGGGTTGGCAAACATGTGAACTACCTCTTCATAATACCTGGTCGGATCTTCTGCTTTGAACTCGATGTACTTGTAGTTTATCTCTGGTATCCAGAAATCATAGAAATGGAATCCTAGAAAAAACAAGATAAAAAGCCCACTCCAGATCATGTTTCGAGATGTCCATGTAGAATTGGCAGATCCTTTATTTACGGCATAATTGATCTCTCTGGAATTTCTGTTTTTGATCTCAAGCACAAATCCCATGATGAAGTGAAAGACGACACCAAAGATTAGGACTGGCTGGAGCGCAAACTGAACCAACGGGTTAGTGCCCATGAAATGAGAAATTTCATTGAAGGTCTCTTCGCTGAAAGTTGAAATGACATTTATTGTAAAATGCTGCAGCAAGAAGATAATTAGGAAAAGAGCCGAAAGCGCCATGGCATATTTTCTACCAATGGAGCTTGAAAAAAATTGCTTTGTCCAACCCATGAATTTGGTTAAGTTATTCGATTGATGTCAAAGGTAATTTCGGAAATCTTGCTGACCAATCTTAATCTTTATTTTAAATGATTTTAAATAGTCTTCTGACTAGGTGAAGACACATACTTAAATGTTTATCTTATAAGTAGCTAGCGTGTTATTTTGTTTTAAGTCGCATCCTAAAATAGACTTTTCAGCGTTAAGAAAAGAGAGAACTGCTGTAGTGTGAGATACATAAAAAATATATTCTTTTTCATTCTTTTGATTTTCAGCTTCCATTCCAGGGCCACTCACATACGTGCAGGGGAGGTGGTAGCAAAAAAGATATCTACGCTTACCTATGAGTTTACCTTCTTTGGCTATCGTGATCAAGATGGAGTCGTCTTCGGCAATGGTCGATTTGATTTCGGAGACGGTACTTTCGCAGGAGAGGGTACTGACAGAGGAATTCCCTGGGATCTAAATAAGATTGTGGTTTTGGGAAATGGCGTTGAACGATGGGAGTTTACACTCTCACATACCTACCAAGCTCCGAACAATTACCTGGTTAGCTATACAGAAAACAACAGGAATGATAACATTCTAAATATTCCCAGCTTGACTCCTTTTTACGTGGAGACCTTGGTGGTAATTGATGCGCTGATTCCCAATAGCACTCCTTTTTTCACGGTCCCACCAATTGATCAAGGCGTGGTTGGGTTTAGGTTCGAGCACAACCCAGGGGCCTTTGATCCGGATGGTGACAGCCTTTCCTACTTTTTCACAACGCCCAAAATGTCCAGAGTTTCAGAAACTCCTGCTTATCGAACCTTGAATGACCCGTCTTTTTACGACAATTTTTCAACAGGAATTCAAGCAGGGGATGGACCCCCGACGCTATCAATAGATCCCGCAAATGGAACGTTGGTTTGGGATTCTCCAGGTGGGATACTGATTCCCCCATTGGAAAACAGGGAATACAACGTCGCATTCGTAGTTGAAGAGTGGAGAAAAATCAACGGTGAGTGGTTCAAGCTGGGTTTTGTGACTCGAGATATGCAGATCATCATCTGGAATTTTGACAATGAGCCTCCTAAAATTGAGGTTCCCGACGATACATGCTTAGTTGCTGGAACACATATAACACAACCCATTACGGCAACCGATCCAGATGGTGACCCAGTGAAGCTCGAGGTGTTTGGCGGTCCTTTCGAGGTAAATCCACCATTTGCAACCTTTACACCAAGCCCTCCAGTCTTTCAGGAATCTCCAGCTTTGCTCGTCTTCGATTGGACAGCAGCTTGCGGGCAAGTAAGGGAACGACCCTATGAAGTTCAGATCAAAGCAACCGATGATCCAACGATTCCAATGATCGGAAACGCACCTGGATCAGCTAATTTCGAGACCTGGCGAATTACTGTGATTGGCCCTCAGCCAACAGGGTTAACGGCGAATGCTGTCGCTGGCAGGAGTATCCAGCTAAATTGGGAAGACTACAGTTGCACAAATGCGGACTTTATGGAAGTTTATCGGCGAGTAGGGGAGTTTGCAATCGATGCAGCGTGTAATCCAGGGGTTCCCGAAAATGCTGGATTTGAACTAGTTGAGGTGTTGGATATTGGTGTGACCAATTATCTAGATAACAACAAGGGAATTGGGCTAGCTGCTGGTTCCAGATATTGCTACCGATTAGTGGCCACATTTCCTGGCCCCGCTGGAGGCCTAAGCTTAGCTTCGGAAGAAGCCTGTGATAGCTTGACGATAAATGTCCCCTTAATTACGAATGTGGATATTAAGTCAACAAATGAAACAACGGGACAAATTGATTTGAGATGGACGCCACCATACCAAATTGATGTGGCACAATTTCCACCCAACTACTCTTATACAGTACTGAGAACTGAGGGCCAGGGACCTGATGGCACCTTTGTTCCAATAGCAATGAATCAAGCAGACACCTTTCTTTTGGATGAAGGTCTTAATACCAAGAATTTGACGTTCGCCTACAAAATCGTCTTGCATGACAATGCGGGAATCGCTATCGATACTTCAGCAGTCGCCTCATCGATTCGACTGGAACCAACGCCTGAGGTGGGAACAATAAAGCTGAATTGGACAGGAAATACACCATGGTCGCTTAGCACTCAAGAGTTTCCGTATCATTTCATATATCGCGATAATGTTGATAATGCGAACTTATCTGCCCTTCGTCTGATCGATTCTGTAGAGGTGACAATGAATGGGTTAACCTATCTTGACGATGGTAGATTCAATGGCGTAAACCTGGATGAGGAGATTGAATATTGTTATTGGGTCTCGACACAAGGGTCATATGGAAATGCTCTGATTCCTGCGCCACTTATCAATAATTCGCAGATTATTTGCGCTCAGCCAAACGATACAATCCCACCATGTACCCCAGTGGCAATTGCCTTCGATACATCAGCTCCTTTTAGTTGTGACATAAACAGCAATGATCAGAGTTGTGATTTCAATGATTATCAAAATAGACTTTTCTGGGAACGTGATGGGGAACTAGCCTGCGGAGACGATATAAATAGGTTTCGAGTCTATTTCTCACAAACCGGAGAAGAGGGATCCTTTTTATTGCTGTCGGAAACACAAGGTCTTTTCTTTGTTCATGATGGCTTGAGTTCGTATGCTGGGTGCTACATGATTACATCGGTAGATCGCTCTGGCAACGAGAGCCAATTCTCTGAAGTTTTTTGCAATGATAATTGCCCACAATTTTTGCTACCAAACGTTTTCACTCCAAATGGTGACGGAGTAAATGACCTGTTCAGGCCGTTTTATTCAGGAAATAGAATTGAAAAGGAGATTACTGGATTTTCCAACACCAGTTGTCCAAGGTTTGTGAGATCGCTCGACTTTAAGGTTTTTAACCGTGCAGGGACGTCCGTTTTTGAATTCAACTCGGCTGAAAACGAAGGTGACTTTCTAATCAATTGGGACGGCACTACTGCTGGCGGAAGAGAACTTCCTGCGGGCGCATATTTCTACTCAGCTGAGGTTACGTTTGCCAGATTGAACCCAGAAGATGCCCTTGAGGTTTATAGTGGGTGGGTGCAGATTCTGAGGTAGAAACACATATCTGTTTAGCGTAGTATCCTTGACATCAGCCTGTTTAATTGTAAATAAATGATGTAGAATGCGTTTACTTTACGGAGTCTTGGAACTGACAAGCGAATGAGACATTTAAAAATACTTTTTCTTTTTCTTTTTTCATTGATTGCGCTTACCTCGAAAGCCACTCATATTAGAGCTGGAGAGGTGATTGCCGAGCGTATTTCAGCGCTTACGTACAAGTTTACCTTCTTCGGCTATCGAGATCTGGATGGTGTACTGTTTGGTCAGGGTAGATTCAGTTTCGGTGACGGAGAAATTTATGGAGATGATCAGGACGAACCTATTCCGTGGACAAACATTACAGATCTTGGAAATGGAGTGGAGCGATGGGAATTCAGCCTCACTCATACGTACCAGGCTCCTAACAACTACCTGGTAAGCTATACTGAAGACTTTAGAAACGCCGACATTCAAAACATCACAGGCTCCATCAATACTTCTTTTTACGTCGAGACGCTCGTCGTGATTGATGCGCTTATTCCGAACAGCACGCCTTTTTTTACAGTACCACCAATCGATCAAGGAGTTGTTGGGTTTCGCTTTGAGCACAACCCAGGAGCTTTTGATCCAGATGGAGATAGTTTGTCCTACTTCTTCACCATCCCTAAAAAAGCACAGGCAAATGTGGTGGATGGTTATCGCAGTTTGGTAGATCCTTCATTTTATGAAGGCGATTTTTCTACCGGAAATCAAGCAGGAGACGGCCCACCCACGCTAACACTAGATCCAGGTAATGGAACGTTGGTATGGGATTCTCCTGGTGGTTCAGGTATTCCACCTTTAGAAAATAGAGAATACAATGTCGCATTTGTAGTAGAGGAATGGAGAAATATCAATGGCGAGTGGTTCAAGCTTGGCTTTGTTACTCGAGACATGCAGATTATCATTTGGAATTTTGATAACGAACCTCCAGAAATTGAGGTGCCAGAAGATACTTGTGTGATAGCAGGAGCCAATATTACTGCCGTCATTACTAGCACTGACCCAGATGGTGATCCTGTAAAATTAGAAGCTTTTGGTGGTCCCTTCGAGGTAAATCCACCATCCGCTACATTCACGCCAAACCCAGCAACCTTTCAACCATCCCCTGCGGTGCTTTCCTTCGATTGGACAACGGCCTGTGGCCAAATAAGAGAACGACCTTATGAAGTGCAGATAAAAGCGACTGATGATCCAACCATTCCAATGATTGGAAATGCGCCTGGCACTGCAAATTTTGAAACATGGGCGATTACGGTGGTCGGCCCACCACCGACAGGCCTGAATGTAGATGCAGTTGCAGGCAGAAGTATCCAATTGGATTGGGACGATTACAGCTGTCCTAATGCAGATTTCATGGAGGTTTGGAGAAGAGTGGGGGAGTTCGAACTCGACCCAAACTGTAACCCTGGAGTTCCTGAAAATGCTGGATTTGAGCTTGTAGAAGTGTTGGACATAGATGTAACTAGTTACTTGGATACTAATGACGGTGTCGGTTTATCTTCAGGTTCCAAGTACTGCTATCGACTGGTAGCAACATTTCCTGGTCCTACTGGAGGTTTGAGTATTGCCTCAGAAGAAGCTTGCGATAGTTTGACCATAAATGTTCCATTGATTACACATGTCGATATTAAAACGACAAGTGAAACCACGGGGCAGATTGACCTTCGATGGACACCACCCTACGAGATAGATATGGTGCAATTTCCGCCAAACTATTCCTATTCCGTTTTGAGAACGATAGGCCAAGGACCTGCTGGAACTTTTGAACAGATTTCATTGAATCAAGCCGACACTTTTCTCATAGATGGAGGTCTCAACACAGAAGATGTGATTCATGCATACAAGATTGTGTTGCATGATAATGCTGGGAATCCAATTGACACATCCGCGGTGGCTTCCTCCATTCGCCTGGAACCAACCCCTCAGGTTGGAAAT
>JBDWQX010000055.1:0-2699 GCA_039986395.1 Cyclobacteriaceae bacterium | reverse complement strand
CAGGTATATCATGGAGGCTTAGGAAGGTTTGATGGAACACCCACTGCATTTTCAAATAAAAAAGGCATGTCCCAACTTGGACCTGTTGTTGGCACTGGATCTCCTGACCTATTTGTGACAAGTTTACTGGATGGCTTCTCAGATGTCCGTAAATATTCGCGAAAGACGGCAAGCAGAAATTGGAAACTCTCTGGCTCTTATGCAACATGGCTCAAAGGGCTAGAGAAACTACAAGGGAAGGGTGTTGGCAATTTGCAGCGCATCCATGCTGGAATGGGGGAATTGCCAAATTTCAACTCTGGATCCAATTGTTCTGTCAAAATACTTGGTCCAATTGAGGAAACCTTTAATGGTGAACCTGCATTGCGATACATTGATAACACCAATGTAAGATCTATGAAATCACCATCCTTGACGCGGAACGGGATCTCTACTGTACAGAGGATTGATATAGGCAAGGTTCGAATCTTGATGACGGGCGATCTTAATTTCCGGTCACAGGCGCTCTTGCTAAACAAAATTCCAGCTACAGAATTCAAATGTCATGTAGGAAAAGCATGTCATCATGGATCCGAGGATGTTTCCACCACGTTTCTCCAAGCAATGTCGCCCTTAGCAACATTATTTTCAAGCGGCGACAACGAGACCCATGCTCACCCCCGTGCAAAGGTGCTTGGCATGGCTGGTTCTTTTAGTCAAACAATGGCTTCAGGTCATACGGAGTTTTTGGGATTATCGGAACCGAAATTCAAAGCTCCTCTCATTTACTCAACTGAGCTTTCACGGTCCATAGCACTTTATGAACCTGATAAATTGACAAAAGGCAGTCAGACCATTTCTGATGCAACTCTTTCTAGTAGAGGTGCCGGAGATCGAAAAGGTCCTGAAATGCCGGTAAAAGAGTGGCTATTGGCAGACAACCTTATCTATGGGCTCATTAATGTAAGAACTGATGGTGAGCGAGTGGTAATTGGTGTCCTTAAGGAAGGGGAAAATGCTGGCTTTCAAACAGAATCATTTAAAGTGTAGATTGTTTTTACTTAAACTGATCTGCCTCACAAAACGAATGGTTCACTAAAAATCAGCGAAGAGTTCTGTGAATGTTATGTTAAGACTTTTACATATTCTACCCAGAGTACTTAATTGTATATCTTTTTGACCAGATTCTAGTCTGGTGTAATTCCCTCGATCCATTAGGCAAAGCCTCGCCATTTCAGCACTACTGATCCCTTTGGATTCACGTATTGAACGTAATTGCTTTCCAAACCTGACCTGAAGTTCAAACCGGATTTTTTGATCACTATCCATGTAATGCAATCAACTCTCATTGTCGAAGTAATGCGCTATCCGATCGTACAGCTATTCATAAATTTTGCTATCTTCAGCAAAATTTTGACACTTGGTAGGTTCTTTTGGAAATCAAAGACAATTGCTCAACGTTGGAAAGTGTCACTAACTGCTCTCGTGCTAATTACCTCACAATGGACAACAAAAACACAGCCCTAATCATCGCAATGATTGGAAAAATTGCAAGCGACAATGCATTTAACAAAGCAATGAATGCGGTGATCCTCAAAGAATTGTCATTATTGACTAATTCAGATCATGAAGAACTCACGAAATCAGCTCAAAAATTACAAGCGGAATTTCTGCTAACTACAAATGATGTTTTCCAAGACCTTGTGAAGCAGACGTATGGCAAATCAACTCCAAGTCATGTCGAAGATTTTGTGAAGTAAGGCAAATTTGTGGAACTACCATAGCTCTCTTTTCGTCCCTTGCAGCTGTCCATTGAATATCTACTTCTGCTTCACCCCTGCCTCGTGGTTTCTCAGTTTACCACCCGGATCTTCAACATAAGTAGTGTCTTGAATAGCTACTTCAGTATTCAGAAGTTTTAATAGGTCTGGCTGGCCTGCTTTTACCCAGCAGCTCATCCAGTAGTTGCCAACCATTTTTATTGAGGCAAGCATCCGTCGCTCCACCATGCCGTTGAGCTTTCGGTGGTAGTCCCTAGAAAAATCGTACGAGTACGTTCGAACGGTGGTATTTCCTCGCTCTTCATACCCATATTTCTTTGAAGGAGAAAATTTCCTTGAGAGCTGGTCCTCAAAAAGCAAAACAGAATCCAAAGCCTCATGCGCATTTACTACTGCATTCCAGGCATACAATTGAAGGTTCTCTTTGTACTCCGCTTGCCCGGTTAGTAAGTCGTAGTCCCCAAAAAACAGTTCGGGAAGTCTGGATTCCCAAAAACCATGTATACCATACTGTCCGCTCAGCTGTCCATTGTAATTCTCGGTGGTATGGAGGGGTACGTTCGCGTCTGCGATGTAGTGACCAAGGTCCGCCGACAGCTTTAAAATTTGCTCCGCGTCGTTGTTCTTGAATGCGTCGATCAACCAAAAGCTAACTCGTCCAATGTGATACGGAACTACCCCGTACGCCAGCAGTGTGTCTTCGGTGTACTGCTCCACGGTGTCTTTCCAATAGCGAGGCAGTTTATACACCGCCGAATCCCCATAGACATCCAAGTCGATGTAATGCCTGGGAGCCTCTTCCTTCACAGCATACCTCCGTTTATCTGGATTGACTGCATTTTCGGTTAGAAATTGGATGTGATGCTTGTAAAAGCCGATCATCTCTGCCGGCAGGGTGAAAACTGCTAGTCTATTGATTTTTCGCACATCAAAAGATCA
>JBDWQX010000054.1:0-27366 GCA_039986395.1 Cyclobacteriaceae bacterium | reverse complement strand
GTCCAACCTGAGCATTCATATTGGCTCCATCCATGTACACCTGACCACCATTCTTATGAATGATTTCGCATATCTCAATGATTGATTCTTCAAATACTCCATGTGTAGAAGGGTAGGTAACCATTAGTGCCGCTAACGTATCAGCGTTCGCTTCTGCTTTTTCTCGTAAGTCCGCTACATCGATATTTCCATTTTCATCACATTTTACGATGACTACTTTCATTCCAGCCATTACCGCGCTAGCAGGATTAGTTCCGTGCGCCGATGACGGGATCAGTGCAACGGTTCGTCCAGGATGACCAGTTCCTTCAAGATATGATTTGATAACCATCAATCCAGCATACTCTCCTTGAGCACCTGAGTTTGGTTGAAAGGAAACAGCGTGAAAGCCAGTGATTTCAACAAGCCAGTCGTGAAGCTCGGAGATCATTATTCGATAACCTTCCGTTTGATCGCTCGGAGCAAAAGGATGAATGTTCCCAAACTCAGGCCAAGTAACAGGAATCATTTCTGTCGTTGCGTTGAGCTTCATCGTACACGAGCCTAAAGAGATCATCGAGTGAACCAATGACAGATCTTTGTTCTCCAAACGTTTCATGTATCTCAACAATTCGTGCTCAGAATGGAAGTGGTTAAAAACTGGATGCGTAAGAAATGCTGTTTGTCGATCGATAGATTTTGGAAAGTCGCTGGTGAATTTCTCCTGAATGGCTGATGCTTGCAATCCCGTTGCCTCAGCAAAAAGACGAACGATCACATTGGCGTCATCTACCGTATGTGATTCGTCAAAGGAGATTCCAACTCCATCTTCAAAGTATCTGAAATTAACATGGGCCTTCTCACTCAGACTTTTCAGTTTCTCCATTTGAGAAGCCTCGAGTTCAATTTTAAGTGTATCGAAAAATGTTTCGTTTTGGTTTTTTAGTCCTAGGCCAGCCAGGGACTTTGAAGTCTCAGTAGCCAACCCGTGTGCCCGAAGTGCAATTCGCTTTAATCCTTTTGCTCCATGATATACTGCGTACATGGAAGCCATGACAGCCAGCAGCACTTGCGCTGTACAAATGTTTGATGTTGCACGCTCCCTTTTGATGTGCTGCTCTCTCGTCTGCAGGGCCATCCTATAGGCATCATTTCCTTTTGCGTCTTTCGAAGCACCAATGATCCTTCCTGGTATGGCGCGTTTAAAGTCTTCTCGTGTGGCAAAAAATGCTGCGTGCGGTCCTCCGTAACCCATCGGTACACCAAACCTTTGGGAAGTTCCTACCACCACATCCGTTCCCCAATCGCCAGGAGCAGTCAAAAGAGTCAGTGCTAAGAGGTCGCTTGCGCAAGCCGTGAATACATCATGTTCCTTGGCTGAAGCAACAATCGATGACCAATCTCTGATCGCACCTGAGTTATTCGGGTATTGAAATAAAATCCCATAAACATCCGCTGCTGTAATGTCTGCACTTGCCAGGTCAATAATTTCCAATTCGATACCAAACGGAATAGCTCGCGTTTTCAGCACATCGATTGTTTGTGGAAATACTTCACTATCGACCAAAAACCGATTTGCTGTTTTCTTCTCGCCTTTTCTGGAGCCATGGAGCATCGCCATCGCTTCTGCCGCTGCTGTTGCCTCATCAAGTAAAGAAGCATTTGCAAGCTCCATTCCCGTGAGGTCGATGACCATCGTCTGAAAATTTATAAGCGCTTCTAACCGACCTTGAGCAATCTCAGCTTGATATGGCGTGTATGCGGTATACCATCCTGGGTTTTCAAGTATGTTTCGCTGAATAACCGTAGGAACCACACAATTGTAATAGCCTTGTCCAATAAATGAGGTATGAACTTTATTCTTCGAAGCAGTCTCCTTTATACTCGCCAAATATTGAAATTCGTTCAGTGCTTCCGGTAACTTCAGTGGATTCTTTTGTCTGATCGCACTAGGAATTGCTTCTTCCATCAATTGGTCAACGGAATCTACTCCAACGGTCTTAAGCATTTCCAGATGATCAACGTCTGGTCCATTGTGTCGACTTTCAAAAGTCACACGGTCATTTAGGTTAATTTCCATCAAAAGGGGTGCTTTCGTTAAATATTTTACGCGCGCAAATTTATAGTAGTCGGCGCAAGACTAAAAGGTTTTAAACCTAACCATTCATACAAATAAATAGTTTTCCCAACATGGAATTCTTGTAGTTTTATCCCCAAAATCAATGTAAGAAAATTTCAAATGAAGAAAATTATTTACTCACTTCCGATCTTAATTAGCCTGAGTGCTTTCGCCCAAGACAAGCAGGCGGTCAAGTACGCAAAGACAATAAAGGCAGAGGATCTCAAGGAACATCTAACTATTCTCGCCTCAGACGAATACGAGGGGCGAGAAACAGGCAAAAAGGGGCAAAAGATGGCCGCTGAATATATCGCCAACCAATTCCAGCGTCTTGGACTGGAAGCTCCCGTCGACGGTTCGTATCTTCAAAAATTTAGTTTGGCCTCTTCTTCCATGACTGCCTCCTACTTCAGAAAGGGAGATGAAAAAAAAGCTGCATTTGAAGACTTTGTCTATCTCTCAAGATCAGAAACAGCTGGTGAAGAGTACATTAAAATAGTGATTGCTGACCCTGAGGATTCTAAGGTTAAATCCTACAAAGATGCCTATATCGCTTATCCCGTAGACTCGTACAGCAGCCTGCAAGAAAGAATAGATGTTGCGAAAGAGGCTGGTGCGAAGGGCTTCATTGAGGTGATTGAACCTGATGGTGAATTCAGCAATACGCTAAAAAGTTTTTCTCGATTTATGAAAAGACCAGGCCTAGACTTAGGAAGCAGAGACAATAAAGGAGACAAAATGATCATTGTAGGGAAGGAGCTAATGGCCTGGATTTTTGAAAAAGACTATGATCAAATCTTAGCAGGAGATGAGGTCGAGGTAGTTTTCAACGCTGACTACTTGGACAAGCCTTTGTGGACAGAAAATGTGCTCGGCTTCCTAAAAGGGTCGGAAAAGCCAGAAGAGATCGTCGTTATTACTGCCCACTATGATCACATTGGAATTACAAATGGTGAGATAAATAACGGTGCGGATGATGACGGGTCCGGGACTGTAACTGTCCTTGAAATCGCTGAGGCTTTTATGGCTGCAGCAACTAAGAACAGAGGGCCAAAAAGAAGCATTCTATTTATGACTGTGACAGGAGAAGAGAAGGGGCTATTAGGTTCCAGATACTACACCGATTTTGATCCTGTTTTTCCGCTTGCCAACACGGTTGCAAATTTGAATATAGACATGGTTGGCAGGGTAGACGAAAAACATGAGGGCAATCCCGACTACATCTATCTTATCGGATCTGACAAGCTCTCTAAAGAGCTACATGATCTTTCGGAAAATGTGAACACAACCTATTCAAATCTGGAACTGGATTACACTTACAATGATGAGAACGATCCCAATCGCTTTTACTACCGATCAGACCATTACAATTTTGCAAAGAACAACATTCCAATCATCTTCTACTTCAATGGTGTACACGCAGATTACCATAAACCAACGGATACCATAGAGAAGATCAATTTCGAGAAGATCGAAAAAATAGCAAGACTAGTTTTCCATACAGGATGGGAAATTGCAAATCGCGAAGAGAGAATAAAAGTGGATTGAGAAGGGAAATTGGAAGGGAAAGGGATCATTGTGGGGCCTTTGCCCCACAAGATCTTTTCAACCAGCTATGGAAAGAAAGACTATAACATCTATCTTTCTATTACAAGTATATGTCTTTT
Source organism: Cyclobacteriaceae bacterium (assembly GCA_039986395.1). Taxonomy (GTDB): domain Bacteria; phylum Bacteroidota; class Bacteroidia; order Cytophagales; family Cyclobacteriaceae; genus Ekhidna. The sequence continues at coordinate 23,601 of JBDWQX010000054.1, read as the reverse complement.
TTCGGTTTCCAAGAAGAATGATAGACTGACTTTTAGAGATTTAATCAAAAACACAACTTTATTCTAACATTCACAGTTGACAAAGATGTTTATTTCCCAACGATGAAGAAAGACCGAATTTACTTCTTCTGTTTATTTTGCTTACAATCCTTTTACTTTTCACTTTTTAATCATGAGTTTCCAAAATACTCCAATTAAAACATAAATTAATCCTAAGATGTATCTACTAAAAGCGGCCAAAATCGTTAACGAAGGGGCAATTTCCGAGAAAGATGTTTTAATCATAGAAGATCGAATTGAAAGAATCGACGGTACCATCTCCGTTGAAGGCAACACTCAGGAAATTAATGCTGAAGGTCTGTATCTCCTTCCGGGAGTTATCGACGATCAGGTGCACTTCAGAGAACCAGGACTTACCCACAAGGGAAATATTTTTTCCGAGTCAAGAGCTGCTGTGGCAGGAGGAATCACCTCCTATATGGAAATGCCTAACGTAAATCCACAAACAGTGACACAGGAGTTGCTTGAAGCCAAATATCAAATTGGAGCAAATAACTCGTTGGCCAACTACTCCTTTTACATGGGTTCCACCAATGTTAACCTAGACGAGGTGCTAAAGACCAATCCCAAAACTGTCTGCGGCATCAAGATCTTCATGGGATCCTCAACTGGAGATATGCTAGTTGATGATCCCGATACTTTGGAAAATATTTTCCGAAACGCACCAATTCTCATTGCTACCCATTGTGAAGATGAGCAGACCGTTCGAAAAAATTTCACGGTGTACCAAGAACTATACGGTGATGACATCCCGATGAAGTTCCATCCAGTTATCCGAAGTGAAGAAGCCTGCTACCTGTCCTCCTCCAAGGCTGTGGAGCTTGCAAAAAAGAATAATACCCGGTTGCATATTCTGCATATTTCCACTGGGAAGGAAACTGGACTCTTCTCTAATGATGAACCTTTGGGGGAAAAAAGAATCACTTCTGAGGCTTGCATTCATCACCTCTGGTTTACAGATGCTGATTATGATGAAAAAGGCACATTCATAAAGTGGAATCCAGCGGTGAAAACAGCCGATGATCGTGCTCAAATTTGGAAGGCACTTCTAGACGACAGAATCGATGTGATCGCTACAGACCATGCTCCACATGCCCTAGAAGAAAAGCAAAATCCGTACACAAAAGCCCCTGCAGGAGGTCCACTGGTCCAACACACACTAACTGCAATGTTGGATTTCTATCATGAGGGAAAGATCTCACTTGAACGGATCGTAGAAAAGATGTGTCACGCTCCAGCAAAGTGTTTTGACATCGCAGAAAGAGGGTACATTAGGGAGGGCTATTTCGCTGATTTAGTTCTTGTTGATTTGGATAGGCCATGGTCTGTGAATTCGGAAAACATCCTTGCCCACTGTGGCTGGTCACCATTTGAGGGACACACATTCAAGTCTTCAATAGCCAGCACCTTTGTCTCAGGACATCGCGCCTACAACAACGGAATGTTAGATGATTCAGTACTGGGAAAAAGACTTTCATTTGATCGAAACTAAGTACTTGCAGATTTGCCAAGTGCTGTTAACTTTGCAAACCTTTAACTGACGAAATCCAAGGGTGGTCAGTTTTTGAAGACATGTCACCTAGACTAAAGTTTTCGGTGAATTAAACGGTGGTTGTAGCTCAGTTGGTTAGAGCATCGGTTTGTGGTACCGAGGGTCGTGGGTTCGAGCCCCATCTTCCACCCATAGAAAGCAGTTACGAAGTTCGTAGCTGCTTTTTTTGCGTCAAAATCAATCTGCTACAAATCACTACTCCAACCTCAAGCCAAACCCACCTCGTTTTTCTTTTTCTGCTTCTTGATTGTGAACGATATAACAAAACTGCCAATTGCTCCTGGTAGGACCCAAAGCAGCCAGTTGTGATTGGTAACACCCAACGCCTCTCCGTTCTGAACTGCAAAAGCTGTTACAGCCGCTATATAGCTTCCACTAATAGCGCCAATATGCTGATAAAGCCACCATTTTTTCTCATTGGTTTTCGCTTTCACAAAAAACCTTATCTCTTGAAATCCCATATTAAATGCAAGCACACCAAACACGACGCTCAGGATACCCAAAACTTCATTTTCTCCAGAGAAAAACAGCACTCCCGCATAAATGAGCAAACCGATACCGAAGAGTCCGGTCATGATCGATGCTGTCCAGTCGTACCATTTTTCTGAGCCAAGTTGCCTTCTCCTCAGAACACGGAGTCCGACAAAGGATGTGTAAAAAGTAATAACCGCAATGACCATGAGGAACATGCTAAACCGATAGAAGGTGATAATACTTAATGCACTCAAGCAAATCCACCACATGGACCACACGTAGATCCGGCCAATTAGAACGTGTCTCTTTGTTCCCTTCCTGGCAAAGATGTTTACCAGGCCCAACAGCAATACAAGCGCGCCACAAAAAATATGTGAATAGATAAAGAACTTTTCCATGATTCAAGTTTCCTCTAAGGAACAAACAATTGCCGTATGGTGAAAATTTGATTTGCTGAACTGTCGAATTCCAGGGAGGAACTGTATTAGGCCTTGATTGGCATCCGCTCGAAAGGGATGCTTCGATCAAAAAGATAACGGTACGTATGATGTGTTTTAACAACGTCGCCTCCCACTTGATCAACAACTTTTAGCATTTTAGGGTTGAAATCACCGATCCAATTCATTTCTAAGAGTGGATAACGTTTGTACTTCTCTTGGACCATTTCCCTGGTAGCCATTATTAAAGCTCCATCCACACCTTTTCCCTGATGCTCCGGCGCAATGCCGAAAACTACCCCAATCATTTTCTGATTCGTCTTTCGAAACGTGTGATACAAGAATATCAGCTTTCCCCACAAGTTAAGTTTGCCGTTTACATGCTTGAATACCTGGTTGATCTCGGGAATGTTGATGTAGAACCCGACCGCCTCCTCGTTGTAGTATCCAAACCACATGATTTTCTCATCCATGATGGGCTTCATCTTCTTTATAATCGATGAAGCTTGAAGCAAGCTCATCTTGGCCACTCCAGGATGACTGGCCCAAGCCGCATTGTAGACCGTCATGAAGTCTTCTGTATACTTCTTCAAATTCCTTTTTCGAACGTGCTGAAAAGTGTAGTTTGAGTCCTCCTGCGCATAGGCGGCCTTTTCATGAAGTCTTTCATCCAAGGGGTCGAATGTGTTTCGACCAAAAGTGAACTGCTTGAAATAAACCTCAAATCCGTACGTCTCAAAGAGTTTTTGGTAATAGGGGAAGTGGTAGTTACACTGATAGTTTGGCTCACGATCAAATCCATCCACCAACAAACCCCACCAGGCATCACGATCCCCAAAATTAATTGGCCCGTCCATGGCCTCCATCCCTTTTTCCCTTAACCATTCCCTCCCTGTATCTAAAAGAAGGTTTGCGGCTTCCTGACTCTCAATACATTCAAAAAATCCTACACCCCCAGTGGATTGCTTATTGTCTTTGTCTGCTGTTTTTTGATTAACAAAGGCAGCAATTCTGCCAATGGCTTTGTCTCCTTCAACCAGAATCCACCTGACGCATTCGCCATTCCTAAAGGTTTTATTCTTCTCTTTATCAAAAATGCAATCAATGTCCTTATCCAGTGGACGGATCCAGTTTGATTCATTCTTGTAAAGTTCAATGGGGAATTTCAGGAATTTCTCACCTGTACTTGTGTCCTTAACCTCTACGATTCTCATGCAGGCCCAAAAATGAAGTTTTTTGAGCAGAGATGAAACGAAATCTGCTTTTTATCAAATGATACTAGCAGTCAAAAGTGTCATTGCATATACCATCGATCAAATCCTGGCTGGCTGGTTCGACCCGAAGGGCAAAGTTCGCGCCCTCTTTGATCGCCCCCAGAAAATAACCTCCATTTGTAAATGTTTGCTCAGAATTACCAAACACGAAATCTTCTTTCAGGATGCTTGTCGTATTCTCACCGTAGTAAAAGTCTACAGCTGTAATTATCGCATTTTCACCTACCGCGATCCAGTAGTAAAATTGCCTGATAGTAAAATCTCCGTCACTGGTGCGTACCACGGCAGAATCCAGCATTGCGAACTCCTGAAAGGAGTTAGCAACCACTTCTTCAAGAATATTCGGTGAGATCGCTACGTTAGTTTTCCCTTCCTGAAATACCCCGTCTGGTGGGGCCACGCATGAAGGGCTGGACAAGCACTCAGGCTCACATCCCGTAGCTATGATGGCTAGGAAAAGCAGTATTAGAAGTCTCTGCATGGTTCTTCTTTCATACTGAGACATTTTTTGTCGAAAAAACCCTACCGAGCTGAGTAGAAGAAATAGGCTTATTTCGCAATAACGAACTTGTAATCGCTCAATTCCCAATCAATCACCAATCCTCGACCCACCCCTTTGGCAACCTTATCTCCGTATAGGTGATGAACCAAGTAAAGGGCTACGTCGTAGGATTTAGCTCCCCCCGATGAGGTAAGTAGATTCTGATCGTGGACAAAGGTGACTCCTTCGTGAACTTTCAAAGAAGGAAAAGTCTCTTTGTATCTAGGAATGTCGGAGGGGAAGGTGGTAGACTCCAGGCCATCCACTAATCCCGCCTTTGCCAAGACAAATGCTCCGTCGCAGAGAGACATTACATAGTCAGCATTCTTTCCTACAGTTGAGACCCAATTTATCAACACCTCGTTTTCCAAATCCGAATCCATGTTATGCTCGGCACTAGGCACAATCAAAATGTCAATCTCAGGGAGGTCTTCGCTATCAAAGGAATAGTCAGGAAGAATTTTAAGTCCTTCAAAAGTAGTCACAGGCTCCATTCTCTCTGAAACAGTAAATACTTTGATGCCGCCATCAGTGTGGAAAATAGTATGTTGAAAAATATCATAAGGTGCCATCAATTCAGAATTGTACACTCCTTCAATCATTAGAAATGCTGCATTGAAGCTTTGGCCCTCTGCTACCGGCTCAACAACAATCTGTGGTTTTTCAGGAGCCGGTTTAGCACAGCCAATTGTAAGAACAGCTAGCAGTAGAAATATTCTATTCATTTTGTTAAAGTGCAAATGCGTCCTTTACTTCATCTACATAATCAAGTTTTTCCCAAGTAAAGGTCTCCACTACTTTTTTGACTTCATCGCCACCATTACCAACGAATGTAACTTGTTTCACTTCTGGGGTTCTGCCCATGTGTCCGTATGCTGCTGATTCAGAGTAAATAGGTTCTTTAAGTTTCAGTCTTCGGATAATTGCTGCTGGTTTCATGTCAAAAATCGACGAGACTTTCTCAGCAATTTCTCCATCGCTTAGATTCACATTGGACGTTCCGTACGTGTTGATGTAGATACCCATTGGCTCTGCCACACCAATCGCGTAGGAGACCTGCACTAAAATTTCATCTGCAACTCCTGCGGCAACTAAATTCTTTGCAATGTGACGGGTCGCGTAGGCCGCAGATCGGTCCACTTTTGATGGGTCTTTTCCGGAGAAGGCTCCACCTCCATGCGCTCCTTTTCCTCCATAGGTATCAACGATAATCTTTCTTCCCGTCAAACCAGCATCTCCATGAGGTCCCCCGATTACAAATTTCCCAGTAGGATTAACATGATATTTGATTTGATCATTGAACAACGCCTGATTCTCCGCTTTTAGATTTGCTTGCACTTTTGGAATCAAAATATTGATGACATCTTCCTTGATTTTGTTGAGCATGGCTTCCTCACTATCAAAATCGTCGTGCTGCGTTGACACAACGATAGCATCGATACGAACAGGTGTGTTATTGTCATCGTACTCGATGGTCACCTGCGATTTTGCGTCTGGTCGCAAGTAGGTCATCTCGCGTCCAGCTTTTCTTATCTCGGCAAGCTCCATCAATATTCGGTGAGAAAGATCCAATGCAAGCGGCATGTAATGATCCGTTTCCTTAGTGGCATAGCCAAACATCATCCCCTGATCACCAGCACCCTGCTCATCCTCGGAGTCTCTTTCCACACCCTGATTAATATCTGGGGATTGCTCATGGATTGCAGAAATCACGCCGCATGAGTTTCCATCAAACATGTATTCCCCTTTTGTGTAGCCTATTTTGTTAATAACTTCTCTTGCAATACTCTGAACATCGATGTAGGCATTTGTCTTTACCTCGCCAGCCAGGGCTACCAAACCAGTAGTAACCATCGTTTCACAGGCAACTTTGCTTTCGGGGTCAAATGCAAGAAAATGATCGACAAGTGCGTCCGAGATTTGGTCGGCTATTTTATCGGGGTGTCCTTCTGATACAGATTCAGAGGTAAAAAGATAAGACATTGATTTTCAGTTTTTATTAAGGCGGCAAATTTAGAAGAATCCAGACAATCGCCTAGGAGAATTGACCAAAACTAAAAATGGCAGGAATCTTATGTATCTGGATGTCCGTCTTCTTCCATTTCTCGATGGTCTGTGTCAGAATTTTTTCATCTGATCCAGAAATGTTCGCCGCAATGCTGAGCATCGAATTGGGATTACACGTCTTGAGGATATCTTCCACCAACTGGTGATTTCTGTAGGGTGTCTCCATGAAAATCTGTGTCTGGTTTTTAGATGCCAATTTTTCAAGCTCTCTAACCTTCTGAATTCTGGCCGCACGGTCAATAGGCAGGTAACCATTAAATGTAAAATGCTGCCCACTGAAGCCAGAAGCTATCAGGGCAAGTTGAATAGAGGAGCTGCCTGGAAGCGGAATGACCTTTACCCCAGTTTGATGGGCAAGGCCAACCGCAAGGTTACCAGGGTCAGCCAAGCACGGAAGACCTGCCTCAGACATGAGTCCGATGTTGTTTCCATTTCTAACAGATTCAAACTTTTGGTACAAGTCGTCCCAACTGGTTTTTTTATCCAACACCTCAAATTGTAGCTCGTCAATCACAATCCCAGCCTTCATACTACTTATAAATCTCCGGGCTGTACGAACATTTTCCACAAGGAAAAACTTCGTGTTCCTCAGGACATCGATAACAATCGGAGAGATAAATGATTTTTCATTTGAACTCGCCAGATACGTTGGAATAAGATAGAGGTTTCCTTGCATCAGGCCAGAAATTCCAAAACCATCTCTCTGAGTTCTTCAGGTTTATCCGCATGAACCCAATGGCCCGCATCAGCTATGGTCTCTATTTTCGAGTTTGGAAACAGTCGTCCAATTTTCTCATGATCTTCTGGCAGAATGTAGTCAGAGTTTGCGCCAGCGATAAACAGCGTTGGATTGGTGAATACCCCATTTTTACCAAACCCGCCACCAATTTTGTCATTGGCACTCTCAAGCACATCGATGTTTACTTTCCAAATAAACCGTCCGTCTTCATTTCTGGTTAGATTCTTCAGTATGAATTGCCGAACACCAAAGGGTAGGTCAATGGTCGACATCTGATCACTTGCTTCTTTTCGAGATTTTATTGCCACAAGGTCAACAGAGCGAAACGCTCTAAAAACGTCCTGATGATGCGGTGGATAATATTTTGGAGCTATGTCTATCACAACCAGCTTGTCAACCCGATCCTGAAACCGTGTCGACAAATGCATTCCAACCTTGCCTCCTAACGAATGACCCAACACATGCGCTTTTTCTATTCCTTCGTCATTCAACAGACCGATAAGATCCTCGTCAATTAGATCGTAGGTAAACTCGTCGCTATGAGGAGAATTCCCATGATTGCGCAGGTCAACCATATAAACTTTGAAATGCTCAGCGAAAATTTTACCGATTGTCTGCCAATTGTCAGAGGAGCCAAAGAGGCCATGTAAGATTATGAGGGGTTTACCTTCGCCTATTGTTCGAAAATGTAATTTCACAATTCTAAATGAAGTTGAAAAGGATTTTAGCTCGTGCTATCTAACGTTAATTTTAATCAAATCCGAATCAAGTCTCAACATTTGCGGCAAAAATACAGTTTGGCATTACCTTCACGCCCTTTATGAAAATTATTGAATCTCTAGTTTCCACAGCCTCAAATTTTCTCTGGGGACCTCCTCTTTTGATCCTTCTTCTCGGTGGTGGAATCTTCTTTCTATTCTATTCTCGTTTTCTTCCGTTTCGCTACCTGCGTCATGCCGTTAATGTCTTAAAGGGCAAGTATGATAATCCTGACGACCCTGGAGAAATCAATCACTTCCAGGCATTGTCGGGAGCGTTGGCAGCTACGATAGGAATGGGAAATGTAAGTGGCGTTGCTTTGGCAATAGCTGCCGGTGGGCCAGGAGCTTTGTTTTGGATGTGGATTAGTGCGCTGTTTGGGATGGCGACCAAGTATTTCACTTGTACTTTGGCGGTCCTATACCGGGGCAAGGACCGTGATGGTCAGTTGCAAGGCGGTCCCATGTACGTGATCCGAGAAGGTTTGGGTAAGAAATGGATTCCCCTCGCAGGCTTTTTCTGCGTGTCTGCTTTTATCGGTGCCACACCAATTTTTCAGGCAAACCAAATGGTGGCTGTAATGAAAAATGTAATTCTAATTCCTGTTGGAGTTCCCGATGGTTTTTCCATCGACCTAATCATGGGAATTGTTATTGCAATAATCGTGGGTCTAGTCATTATCGGTGGAGTGAAGAGGATTGGAAATGTAGCCTCGAAACTGGTGCCGGCCATGGTGATCATCTTCGTGATTAGCGTTTTAGTTATCATGGGAATTAATAGCGAAGCAATTATTCCTTCCTTCGCTCTTATTTTCAAAGATGCTTTCACTGCTCAGGCCGCACTCGGTGGTGCTGTTGGAGCAATCATAATTGAGGGAGCCAAAAGAGCTGCGTTTTCTAATGAAGCCGGCATAGGTACTGCTCCCATGATGCATGGTGCTGCAAAAACTAAAGAGCCTGTTCGCGAAGGGCTGGTCGCGATGTTAGGGCCTAGCATTGACACCATTATTGTTTGTACTATGACTGGCCTTTGTATTTTGATGACGGGTGCATGGCAAACTCAAATATCTGGAGATTACAGCAGCGATACACAGGGAGTGCTAATGACAACATTTGCGTTTGAAGAGAGTCTGCCAGGAGTTGGTTCCTACGTTTTGATGATTTGTGTCATGATCTTTGCCATCACAACAATCTTTGGTTTGGCCTATTATGGTCAAAAATGCTTGTCGTTTATGGTCGGTCCCAAGTATGTGAAATACTATAATTATTACTACATCATATTGGTTGTAGTAGGTTCTATTTCCAGTCTTTCACTAGTTACAGATCTGATTTTCTTAGGCTATGGGTTAATGGCAATTCCCACAATGACCTCCGCAATCATACTTGCGCCCAAGGTAATGGAGGCAACTAAATCTTACTTCAGCCGAATGTCGATATAAATAAGTTTGGATTGCTGCTTATTAGTTACCATATCTTTGCACTCTATCTGCTTTAAAGCACAATGAGGATAATCATAGCTGGAGCCGGCGAAATGGGCTTTCATCTCGCAAAATTACTTGCTGCTGAAGAGCACGATATCGTTATTATCGATACGGATAATGAGGTTCTTGAGCACGTCTCCTCGTACCTTGACGTTGGTACCATTAGGGGAAGTTCATCCTCGCCGAACATATTAAGAGAAGCCAATGTAATGAAGGCTGATCTTTTGATCTCTGTCACTTCCATTGAGGAAATCAACCTTGCTACTTGCATGATTGGAAAGAGTCTGGGGGCCAAAAAAACCATCGCTAGAATATCCAATATTGAACTCCTGCAACAAAGAGAGGATCTCAACCTTAAGGGAATGGGGATAGACGAGGTGATTTCTCCGGCATCTCTGGCAGCAAAGGAAATAAAGCGCCTTCTAAAGCAATCCGCTCTTACTGATACTTTTGAATTTGAAAAAGGAACGCTCTCTCTTGTTGGAATTAAAATCGACGAGAAATCGGAGTTGATGGGCAAAACGCTCACAGAGTCCGCCTACCTAAACCCGGATCAAAACTTTACCACAGTTGCTATTCTAAGGGATAATAAAACCATAATTCCCTATGGTGAAAATAAATTTCTGGAAGACGATCATGCCTACTTCGTGTCAGAGCCAGAAGGAATTGCAGCCGTCACCAACTTGGCTGGAAAGGAGAGTGTGGAGATAAAAAACGTGATGATCCTTGGTGGAAGTAAAGTTGGTGTTCACACGGCACGCTTACTTAGCAAGAAATATAACATCAAACTCATAGAAGCAGACAAGAAAAAGTGCCAGAAACTTGCGGAACTACTCCCCGATACCATGATCATCAATGGTGATGGTAGAGATATTAACCTTCTTAAGGAGGAAAATATTGATCAAATTGATGCCTTTATTGCGCTAACAGAAAATTCTGAAACCAACATAATGTCTTCCTTGGTTGCCAAAAACAATGGGATAAAAAAGACAATCTCTTTGGTTGAAAACATGGACTACATCCACCTCTCTCAAAGCGTAGGTGTGAACACGTTGATTAACAAAAAACTCATCGCTGCCAATTTCATATTTAGGTACGTTAGAAAAGGTGAAGTCGTGGACTTGACCAGTATTCACGGTGTCGATGCTGAAATTCTGGAATTCGAAATTGGAGATAATGCGAAGATTCTCGAAAAGGAACTAAAGGATCTGGACTTTCCGAGGTCTGCGATAGTTGGTGGCGTCATTCGATCTGGCAGAGGAATTGCTGTGCGCGGAAATTTTGAATTCATGCCAGGAGACAAAGTGGTTGTTCTATCCATGCCTAACTGCATTCGAAAAGTTGAAAGCTTCTTTAAATAGCTCTGTAAAATGAACTACTCAATGATCCTGAAAGTTATTGGCACTTTGCTAATAATCAATGGTGGCTTCATGCTAACAAGCATCCCCTTTAGCCTCTACTTTGGCGAAGGTGGTATTGAGGCAATCATTTATTCAGGGTCCATCTCCGCTGCTGTCGGTTTTCTTCTTAGAGTGGTATCTCCAAAATCAACAAATAACGAGCTTAAAAGAAAGGATGGGTATCTGATTGTAAGCTTAGGGTGGGTTTCAATGTCCTTTTTAGGATCATTGCCCTACATCCTTAGTGGTGCCATTCCAGATTTAGCAAGTGCCTTTTTTGAAACCATGTCTGGTTTTTCAACGACCGGAGCAACGGTGCTAACAGACATAGAAGCAGTACCAAAAGGAGTTCTCTACTGGAGGAGTCTGACACAATGGATTGGCGGCATGGGAATTATCGTGTTGGCAGTTGCCATTCTTCCACTACTGGGAATTGGGGGCATGCAGCTTTTCGTAGCGGAAGCTCCAGGAATATCTCCAGACAAACTTCAGCCTCGGATTAAGGAAACTGCCAAAAGACTTTGGATTATTTACTTGGGGCTCACCGTGCTCGATTTTTTGCTTCTTTGGGTTGGTGGTATGTCATTCTACGATGCGATCAATCATAGCTTCACCTCTATGGCATCAGGAGGTTTTTCCACGAAAAATGCAAGCCTTGCCTACTACACAAGTCCTTTTATTCATTATGTTCTTATCGCATTTATGTTCATTGCTGGAACGAACTTTACGATGCTCTACTTCGGCCTTCATGGCAATTTCAAGAAGATTGTGCAAAATGAAGAGTTTCGATTTTACTTCATCTTTTGCTTGGCTGCTGGCGTTTTAATCGGTTCCATCATTTTTACAATGGGACACGGCACATATGAGAGATCGGTGCGCGAGTCTTTGTTTCAGGTAATCTCAATTGTAACCACCACAGGATACGTCATTTATGATTACACCAGTTGGACGCCGCTGATTACGGTGCTATTCTTCCTCTTCATGTTTGTGGGTGCATCTGCAGGATCAACAGCAGGTGGCGTAAAGTTGGTTCGGCATATTCTCTTGATAAAAACGGCAATTCTTGAGTTCAAAAGATTAATTCATCCAAATGCCGTGCTACCCGTTCGATACAATGGCAAAACGGTAAGCGGCGATATAACCTTCAATGTCCTGGCATTCATTATGATCTACATTCTGATCTTTTGCATTGGCTTTTTGATTGTCTCAGCATTCGGTATCGACTATGTGACCGCCATAGGTGCAGTTGCTGCTACCTTGGGAAATGTTGGTCCAGCAATAGGTGGTGTGGGCCCGATGGATAACTTTGGTCATCTGCCGGGAGCGGTAAAGTGGGTGCTCTCCTTTCTAATGCTGGTAGGTCGATTAGAACTTTTCACGGTAATGATCCTCTTCACACCATATTTCTGGAAGAAATTCTGATTGATCTCCATGGATTATCTCATCTTTGGGCGATCTAAAAATTAAATCGGTATGCTCAGCTACATCATTTGGAACTTTAACCCGGATCTTTTCACAGTTCCTGGCTGGGACTATGCTCCCAGATGGTATGGTGTTCTGTTTGCTCTAGGCTTCATTCTGAGTCAACAGGTCATGATTCATATCTTCAAAAAGGAAGGAAGACCTGAAAAAGATGTGGACAAACTGACCACCTACATGGTAATTGCTGTGATTGCTGGTGCCAGACTAGGGCATTGTCTGTTTTATGACCCCATTGGATATCTTTCAGACCCCATTAGAATATTTATGATTTGGGAGGGTGGGCTTGCTAGCCACGGAGGTGCGCTAGGGATGTTAGTTGCCCTCTACATCTTCGCCAAAAAACTTGATTACAAATTTCTGTGGATTCTAGACCGGATTGTTATCGTCGGTGCGCTCTGTGCTGCCCTAATTCGAACCGGAAATCTTGCTAACTCAGAGATGGAAGGAATTGAAACAAATTCAAACGCTGGTATTGTTTACGCAAGAGCTACACATGATATCTTGAACTACGACGAAAATCGTATCGAGTCCGTAAGCTTCAAGAAGGGAGGGCAAATGACAAGCGATCAGCCGGGTATTGTCCCTATCACGGCAGTGATCCTATATAAGGAAGGAGTGAAACTTGACTTAAACGAAAAAAACTTTATTGAAAGCCAATTAAGGAGTTCTCTAACGAGATACATAAAAGTGGTTCAGCATGTTGATTTTGGCAGCGGCCCGCTTCAGTACCTAGTAGATGAAAAAAATGGGCGTCAAATTGTAGAAATCTTCGCACTCGGAAAAGTGCGTCATGCCGCACAATTGTACGAGGCTGTTTACGCCTTCATTCTGATGCTGGTTTTATTCTGGCTCTGGCACAAAAAAAGAGATGTTCTTCCTCAAGGGTTCAACTTTGCGCTGCTGATGATTGTCATGTGGTCCTTACGGTTCGTTGATGAATTTTTCAAGATGAATCAAGAAGACTTTGAAGATGATTTGGTCCTGAACATGGGTCAAATACTTAGTATTCCTCTAACCATTGCTGGCGTTGTCGTCATGATTTATGTCTTCCGCAGGGACAAGAAAATGTCAGATTTCTCCTAAACTATTTTACGCTTACGTTGACGTTTTCGATTCGCGAAAGCTCAACGAGCTCTCCTTTTTCAAAGAGTACTGACATCTCTTCAATCGGAGTCAATTTGTCTTCTGGCTTATAGTTTATGTAATCCTGAAAAACGACACCACCAACTTTTCTCTTGTTGAAAGCTTCTCTGAAACGCACACCGCCATCATCGGTAATGTAACTGTAAGCTAAGTAGTCCATAGAAAAGGTGGTAGCATCAAACCAATAGAGGAACACATCCTCGAAATCCTTACCTCCGTCCTCCTCCGTAAATCTAATTTCGATCAGATGGTATTCCTTCCCATTGATTTTCGAAATGCCTTTGTAGTCTTTCAGTGCAGCAGGATCCGTAAGCGTCAAAGGTAGCTGTATGAAATACAAGACTGAGTTTACAGAGTTGCTGTATTTTCCCGTCCAGACTGAGTCAACTTCCAGCTCCGTTCCATCAATCAACCTGGTAAAATCCGAGCTGTTCACCAGAATATCTTCAACATAACCGAGGGAATCCTGAAATGAGCGAGTATACGTGTACTTGTCACTTTCACGTAGAACCGAATAGTGCTTGTCTCTAAAGTCAAACTCAATCTTCTTGTTGGTGATTTGGCCAAGACCATGAGTCTCTATCGCCTCCGCGATTATGCCGTCGGCATCAAGAGGTTTTTGTGGAGTGCACGCAAAAACAAATAAGGTTAGAATGGCTAAGTATTTCATGGACATCATCACGTCATTTTTTTGGAGAGGTTGTCGATTTTGTTGTCAAAGAGAAGACTTTTGGTCAATTGCGTTAGCTATGTCCCCAGTTCTTTGGGTCCTCATCATCATTTGGCGATAGGCCCAGAATGTCTCCCTTGGTACTAACCCCCAATCCAAGAACTGTTCTATTCGCGTAATTGAAATAACTCACCACCTGATTTAATTCAAGAATCTCTCCATCATCAAATCCCGAATCCCGAAGATTCTCAATATCTTTTTCGATCAAGGACGAATGATCAATGGTGAGTTTTTTAGCGTAAACCAGTCCGCTTTTCTCCTTCTGGGAAAAAGTGTCATCAAAAGCTTCTGACCTTAAGGCCTGGAAAATTTTATTGGCCTGCTCCTGATCATTGATAAGTCTGCTCAAGCCAGCAAAGTGATGTTCAACGCAGTAATCACATTTGTTTAGATAGCTGACATATACGCCTGCAGTTTCAAGGTAGGATTTAGGCAGGGCATTATTTCTGTGATGCAGTACATTTTTATACAGGGCCATGTGTCCTTCCATCGAATGAGGTCGAAGACTGTGTACGCCCATAATGTTGTCCACATTGTTGTTTGGACCTGTCACTCTTTGGTACAGTTTCTTAAGCTGACCTTCAGCTTTATCAAATGGTACGATCTGTATCCAGCTCATGCTCTGCTATTCATTGTCTATTCGTTCAAAAGCACCAATGTCTGGTTGGGTGTCTCGGCTTTCGCCAATAATGTCAACACCGACACCGATGGCTGTCCCCTTATTTTGTGCAAATGCCAGCGTATCCAGTGAATAATCAAAAAGAAATTGATTGGAGAAGCCTGGAAAATTGGAAGTTTGGGAGACAAAATTTCCAGGAACCTCTTCACCAAAACGGATGATGTTGGTTGTCAAAATTGCTGAGACCATCGCACCTCCAGCATTGTTTATCAGCAGTTCTTCTTCCTGGGAGCCCCAAACAATGCAATTGGTCAATTCAACGGTCAGATTATCTGTAAGTAGTTCGTTTTCACCGATCAAAATATTGTCGGAAAACTGGACGCTGGGCTCACTGTGGACAAAAAAGCTCTGGTCATTTGAGAAAGTACAATGCTGATAGGTATAGTTTCCCCCTGCAAAATTTCCAACAAGATACAATCCACAATTATAGATCAGACAATTGGTAGCCTCGAGATCTGACGTAAAAGCCAGAATCCCCGCAACGCTCATATTGTAAATCTCCGTATTAGAAACAACAACATCAGCTATTGAATCATCATCAGGGGACCCTAATCGTAATCCAATTTGGCCATTGAAAATTTTTGCATACTCAACTCGATTATTTGTACTTCCCTCCAGGAAGTAGATACCATTCCACTGGCCTGGAACCTGATCATAAATACCATCAAATCTTGCACTTCTAAAAATGACTGGATTGTCCGAATCCCCAACGGCTTCCAATGACCCTTGAACAAAAAGTGCAGCGTCATTTTCAAAAAAGACCGTGGTGCCAGCCTCAATTGTCAATTGCGTACTCGCTGGGACTAACACCGTGTCGGATACAATGTAGGGTCGATCTCTCGTCCACGTAACATCCCCTACAATTTGATTCTGAAGCTTGTTCGCGTCTTGTCCCCAGGCTACAAGTTTTATGTGTTCCGTATTTCCATTCCAATTGAAAACAATAGAATCCTTTACCAGGTATGGTGTATTTCTATTTCGCGGATTGATGTTCGCTTCAACAAGGATCATCAGACTATCCCCACCAAGAATTTGTTCATTTACTTGCCCTGTTCCTTCTTTACCGTTAACTACAATGGAGTAGTCCGAGCCGTTATCCAGACCTAGAAATATTTCAGACAAGATTAGCGCGTTTTCATTGGGATTAAAAACCATCAAACGATGCGTCGTGCTTCTGGAATTGCTAAGCAGGGTGTCGAAAGCAACTGAATCATTGCTAAAAAGAATTTCCAAATTTGCGTCGAAAGAAATAGCATCCTCAGTAGGAGAGCAGGACGTCCAGATAAGTAGTAGAGCAATTAAGGAAGCAACCTTGGTCATCTAATTGTAACGGATTAGTCCGCTCCTTCTTTCATTATTTCTGCATTTTCCGCAATGCGTAGCTGTTCAATAAATTCGCCAATGTCGCCATTCATCACGTTTGGTAGATTAAAAAGAGAAAACCCAATTCGATGATCAGTGACTCGTCCTTGTGGATAGTTGTAGGTTCGGATTTTGTCCGAACGGTCACCTGAGCCTACCATACTTTTTCGCTGACTGCTTATTGCGTCATTGTGTTTTTTGAGCTCAATTTCATACAGTCGCGATCGCAAAACTTTGAGCGCCTTGTCGTAGTTCATGTGTTGGGATCTTCCGTCTTGACATTCTACAACCAAACCTGAGGGAGCATGGGTAAGCCTAACGGCTGATTCCGTTTTGTTAATATGCTGACCTCCAGCACCGGAAGCTCGAAACGTGTCCTTTCGGATATCTCCCATGTTTAATTCAACATCGACCTCTTCTGCTTCTGGTAATACCGCAACAGTCGCCGCTGATGTATGCACCCTCCCTTGGGATTCCGTTGCTGGAACTCGCTGGACTCTGTGTGCACCAGACTCGAACTTTAACTTGGCAAACACATCCTCGCCCTCCACGGAGGCTACAATCTCCTTGTATCCGCCAGCAGTACCATCACTGAAGTTCAGGACTGAAAAAGTCCATTTCTGAGAATCCGCATATGCCTTATACATCCGAAACAGATCACCTGCAAAGATCGAAGCTTCATCTCCACCTGTCCCAGCTCGTATTTCAAGGATTACGTTTTTGCTGTCATTCGGGTCTTTGGGGATAAGCATCACCTTTAGTTCCTCCTCCAGTCTTTGGACTTCTGGTTCGAGTTCATCGATTTCTGCTTTCGCCATTTCTCTAAACTCAGGATCCTTTTCTTCGCCAAGTACCTGCTTTGCATTCTTGAGATTGCTACTCGCATTCGTGTACTCATCGTAGACCAACACAATCTTTTCCAGATCCTTGTACTCTTTGCTTAGCTGGCCATACTTCTTCATGTCAGTCATTGCATCAGGCTGCACAATTAGCTGACCAACCTCCTCAAATCGGTGTTTTATGTCCTCAAGTTTCTCTATCATCCTGCAAATCTTTGCCATGCAAAAGTAAGGCAGAGAAGAAATCTTTAAGGAGCTAATTTGCCAATCCGCTTTTCATGGGTTTCAAGTCCGGCAAGGATGGTGTCATTCCTCTTTCAAGATTCTGAAACTTTTTGTTTTGGAAAGGTTATCCGTAATTCGTAGCAAATAAACACCTTTCTCATACCTTGATAGGTCAACTTCTTGGCCTTTTCCAAACTGCTCAAGTAATTTGCCTTCAATGGAAAAAACCTGCACAGAGCTAGCCTCAAAATCAAAGTACACATTCCCGCTGGTTGGGTTAGGGTAAACTGAATAATTAGGAATAGGGTCCACAGCAAGCACCTCCTCAACAACCTGTCCTTGACTAAACTTTCCCAGAAACAATCCCCTGCCATGTGTCGCAGCAACAATAACGCTATCAGATCCTCTCGCCTTGATCATGTCTACTCGGACATTTGGAAAATTCGCATTGTAAGAAATCCATTCTGACGACTCATCTAGTGCATTTTCAAGACCCCAGATGCCCGTTTCTGTAGCCAGGATTATCTGCTGATCATCCAAAGGATTGAATATTCCATGTCGCACAGGCACATCAGGAAGATTTCGATCAAGATTGTTCCACGTCACGCCACCATTTCTTGTATGCCAGACGGACTCCACGCCGTAGTTTGATAATGTGACCAAAATATCACCATTGGTATCACCGATATCAATTGACGAAACATAGCCAACAGGCAGTTGATCATTGTCTATTTTCGCGGATGCTGGGTTATTTGGTAAACCAGTCACACGGTAAATATCACCCAGCTGATTTCCCAGAATCATGGTGGCATTAGCTGCATCATCATGCGGAGATAGTTTTAAGAAAGAAAACGCAGTGGTGGTATTTGTTCCTAGCGTAATGTAGGAAAGGGTATCAAGCCCCAGCATGTCCTTCTCTAAAAAAGGATTAATGTTCAGAATAGCAATGTTGTCCAACAATTGGCCTTGCAAACTTGTGATCAACATTTCGAATCCACCATCGACCGCAACATTTGCATAAAGAAGGTTCGATCTATCATCGTATTCGGCTGGGTTTATAAAAGTGCCAGAGCCAAAGCCATAAAAATAGCCAACTTCCCCAATCCAGATATTGTAATTATTTACTTGTGATGAGGTAATTCTTAAATCAGGGTCGTCCTGATCGAAGAAGCAGTAGGCCCCATCTCCTCCCCCAATCATATGAGCGTAGGTAATTGCTCCATCTTCATTCGTGTGTGTACTGTTATCTTGTGATCCAGCTAATACTTCGTTATTTCCCGCGTCAGGGTGCAATGCAACCGTGTAGTATTGCGTGGTAGCAAACGAATTGTTGACGTGTTTAAACGATGAGTATTCATCCAATCGCTCGCCACTTGGAATACCAAATGATTTAGTGAAATCTGCCGAAAAATGCACTCCTCCATCATTTGAAAATAGAACTTCATCTGAGGAGCTGCCAACGAACTCGATCGCATGAATATCTGCGTGAACAAAATGATTAGTGACACTATCTGAGTTTTGAAGTCCAAAATAGGGAATCAAATAGTCTGAAAAATGATACATACTCGCCCAATCGCTAACCTCCACCCAGCTAAGACTTCCAGCAGTCGCACTCGACAATGCATGTGCATTTAGTCCGCCAATCGCAAGTCTATCAGAATTGTTTGGATCGACACCAATAGCTAGTGCGTGCCAGGGAATTGACGCCCAAGAGTTAGGCGGACCAGCAAGATCGCTCCAGGTTCCGCCTTCCAATCGCATTATTCTAGTGAAGTTTGGGTTGTCCCTTATTTGATTGGCACTATTTAGGAACCCTCCTGTAGCAACAGCATACACAATGTCTCCCTGAGAGGCTAGCCTGACTCTGCCTGGAATGGCATCCGATCCAAATTCGGAGGTAATTTGGGTTACGTGCCGATCCTCCACCTGCCATGTTAATCCATCCGAAGAATTCAATATGAGACCTGCTCCTTTTATTTCAAGATTTCTCATGGTTCCTACAAACAGGTCACCCGAAGAAGTCAGTTCAATGTCCGAAACCGCATAGGGAACACTTTCTCCAGCAATGTTTGGTAAAACCTGCGTCCAGGTAATTCCCCCATCTGCAGACCGGAACAATCCATCCGAAGGGGAGGATGAAAATATGTTTCCCTGATAAATACCAGAAGCAACCCCAGCATAAATGACGCTAGTCCCTTCTTCGTCTCTGACGACAATATCGTTGACGTAATCAAAGGCGGTGGTGCTACTTAGTAAAGTCCATGTGGTTCCTCCATCTGTCGTTTTGTAAATACCTGCTCCTGCCGAGGTTGACTCGCGATAGATATTGACAGATGTAAATGACTCACCAGTGCCCACGTAAAACGTCTGCGTGTTATTTGGATCAAAGCTGATGGAGGAGATAGAAAGACTTTCCCAATCGTCAGAAACCGGTATCCAAGCCGAGTTATTTCTAAAATCAGAACTATACCAGAGACCTCCCGTGACCGCACCAGCCCACAGTTTGTTTCCGTCGTTTGGATCAACCATTATGGCCCGAACCCTCCCAGCTATTTCAGTATTTATCTGTTCCCACTTGAAGTCAGTCTCACTAGCCCTGCCCTTCCTCTTTGCAGCAAAATGTTCCTGGACATTCGTGACAGGAATCTCTCCCGTCTTCGGGTTCATGGTCATAAGAACATCCCTAGCAGTTGATTTTTCGGGGCCTTCTAGTTTTACCCCTTCAAAAGCTTCTAGAATATGTTTTTGATATTTCTCCTCTGTAGTACTGAACTCTACTTCTTGGAAAAGAATGAAAAGCCCTATCAGTGAGGCTCCAAACATTATGACATTTCGATGTTTCATGCTGTTTAAGAATAGGTTAGAATCTATGAAAAGGCAAATCTTTCGGATATCATCCTATTATCTTGTCTGTAGTTAAGAACAAGGACAAGCAGTCAACCCACTACTCTGTCAGACAAGCTCGGCATAGCGGTAGCAATCCATTGTGTGGTCATTTACAAGGCCAATGGCCTGCATATGGGCATAGATCGTAGTAGAACCAACAAACTTAAACCCGCGCTTCTTCAAGTCTTTCGACAGAGCATCCGACTGAGGTGTCGTGACAGGTACTTCACTCATCGACTTCCATTTTCCAACCATCGGCTGGCCGTCAACGAAGCCCCAAATGTACTTATCAAAGGAGCCGAATTCCTTTTGGATTTCTATGAATCGATGGGCGTTGTTTATAGTAGCTTCAATTTTAGCACGATTTCGAATAATCGAAGCATCTTGCAAGAGATCCTCCACGATCCCAGAATCGTAGGTTACTACCGTTTCAACGTCAAAGTTTGCAAATGCCTTTCGATAGCCTTCTCTTTTCTTCAAAATCGTGGCCCAACTTAAACCTGCCTGTGCGCTTTCCAACACCAAAAACTCAAAATGCATTCTGTCATCATGGACTGGAACCCCCCACTCCTCATCATGGTATCTAACATATTCAGCGAAGCTGTTTTCACACCAGGTACATCGTTTTTGCATCTTTATACTAAAATGGGTAATTATCAGTTCAGTTTTTATAAAATTAGCCAATTGGAAACCCAATTCATGAGGAGAATATCATTTCTATTTCTTTTTGTTTCTGCTCCGATCTTCCTTTTCTGTCAAGCGTCCATCTACCAGTTTCGCGACCTTGAGGTCGGCAATCACATTCCTTCCGACCTGAATAGTACCAGAACAGCCGTTTTCATTGATATGGCACCGACTAAGACCTCATTCCTAGTGGAAGGGGATTGGAAGGGGTTTAGCGGCGAAGTTCATCAGTATCTGTATAAAATGGGGATCGATGTGGTTATGTATATCAATAACAACGATTTCCTTGCAGGAAATTCCTCTCGCAACTTTTATCAGAATACGCTTACCAGTAGAAATATCTCCAATTTGATTTTTGTAACTAAGACTCATTCCAAGATTGAAATGCTATGCAGCCCCTACAACGGCGAGGCTTCACTGGTCGCTAACAATCAAAAGGTCTATCATAAAAATTCACCAAGCTTAAATAGATTAATGCTTGATTTTGGAAGGGAAGTCAAGAGGGCTGAAAATGAAATGCAGAATTTTCTGATACCGAATAAGCCCACATTTCTGGATGCTTTGGCTATCGTTCAAAACTCAAATCTCAAGAATTACCCTGGACAAATTCGCAGGTCAAAGTTGGCAGTAGAAAAATTTGCAACGATTTCACCAGTATCATCGGCAAGCGATGAAGTGACTTCAAGAATCAATAGATACAATCAACAAGTCGAAGCAAAAAATAAAGAGCTGGAAGAACTGTTGAAAGATCTCCCTTATGAGATAGAATTTGTCGATTATATGAGTGATGAGGATTTGCTGAGGCGACGTTATCAATTTACTCTTAGAAATATCTACGCCTCAGGTGAGTCAATCAAGGCAATGCTTAAGTACAATGACGCTCCCTCGGATGCAGGCTACGTGTCCCTCATCCCTGTGATGCCAGACAATACCACGATCAAGACATTTTCCAGAAAAACCCTCCTCCATAAATTTTACATTCGTCAAAACATCGCCAAGAACGTATATGTAGGAGAGTGGGACGCGGACGAAACGTGGCAAGATGCACTAACCAACTACATCGGCAACATGATTCAGTTTTTCAACAAGGGCAATTGAAAAAGCTAAACTATTTTCAAAACAAGCCGAAGGCTCTTGAAATAGATGTGGAGGCCTACTTGAAACGGCTTGGCTTGGAGAAAGAAAAGCCTGAACTCAAGTACCTTCGAAAGCTCCACACTGCGCATATCCACAAAATCCCTTTTGAAAATCTAGATATTCACTACCACAGGAAAATTCAACTGGACTATAAAAAGATCTTTGACAAAATTGTCCGAAAAAATCGAGGTGGGTTCTGCTACGAGTTAAATGGGCTGTTCTATCACTTACTCTACCACTTAGGATTTGAATGCTACGTCGTTTCTGCTCAGATGAAAAATGAGTCTGGGGAATTTGACAAACCATATGGTCACATGGCGATAATCGTGAATGTGCAAAAGGAGGATTATCTGATTGATGTAGGTTTCGGCAACTCTTTTTCTTATCCAAAACTGATTAAGAAAGGTGTGGTTCAAATGGACTACACAACCTACTGGCGGTTCGAAATAGACCCCGACGAGAATTTCCTATTGCAGTATTCTTCCAATGCATCCAACTTCGAGACAAAGTATCTCTTCGATCTTGACGAGAAGCAAATTATTCAGTTCATGGAAATGTGTGAATACCATCAAACTTCGGAAAAGTCGCACTTCACACAAGGCAAATTGATCACCATCAAAACGGAAGAAGGACGAGTTACCTTGACGGACAAAAAATTAAAAATTCTAAAACTTAGCGAAACCAAAGAACTACCCATCTTAAATGAAGATGAGTTTCTTTCAAAACTTGAACAGTACTTTGGTATATCGTATCAGCAACTAAGTCCGATCCAGAAATAGTTTATCAATACTGATGTTTGCGTATTTCCCTTTTCAGCGACTCGACATTTGAAGTGATGCTGGGGTCACTATAGATTCTTGCAGATAGATCAGAAATTACATTCTTTCTGAAACCTAACTTCTCTGCAAGTTCTTCGCAATACTTGATCTCAGACAAATAAACTTGACTGTCGATTTTCATCAACTGGACAAGATGGTACAGGTACTCGAACTTATCTTCATCAGAAATTGTGCTCATCGGCGGCAGTGGTTCTGGGTTTTCAATCATATCATTGACCTGATCCTTTGTGATTCCATTTGCCTTTGCAATCATATAGATCAAATCTTTCTCCTCTCCTGCAAAATCTCCATCGATGTTTGCCAGCTGAACCAATACAGATAGTTTGGATTTAATACTCATTATAGACGTTGATTATGGGTGTTCTTATTTCAAATGTTTGCTCGCCTCCTTCATCAAGGCCTCTCTATTTCCTGTTATCGACGGATCTGAATAAATTCTTGACGCCATCTTCTTCACCACTTTCCTATCATAACCTAATTTCTCGGCTACTCCCTCGCAGTATTTTATTTCTGTTAGAAAAACTTCTCCATCGATTTTCATTAACTGAACAATGTCATACAAGTAATCGAATCGCTCCTCACTCATCAAACCATCAAAATTTACCTCCTCGTTATCTTTTGATTCCAATACCTCTTTTACGATTGCATCGATCTCATCTTCGGGGATTTTGTTGGCCTTCCCTATTGTGTAAACATAGGTTCTTTCTGGTTCGCCAAAATCACGATCAATAATTGAAATTTGGACTAGTGCTTTTAAGTGATTCTTTATGTTACTTACCATTATAGCTGATGCTTTTTTTTGACTCTTAAAG
>JBDWQX010000053.1:0-11194 GCA_039986395.1 Cyclobacteriaceae bacterium | reverse complement strand
GCCAAGGCCTACTATCCACCTCTGCGGGGAAAATTTCAGCTGGCTATTTAGTAAATATTGATCGAACACACTTCCTTCGTTTCGGTTTGTCTGTTGGTGCTGGAATCAATTCGGTAAATATTTCGGAATTTGACTCTCCTGACGATCAGGCCTTTACGAATTTTCTGGATAAAAATTCCTTCCTAATTGGAGATTTTGGAATGACTTACCATTTTGGGCATTTCAATTTGGGTTTCTCAATACCAAATCTTTTTACTTACGATGTGGTCACGCAAACTGATTTTGCACCTATTAATGTAACTCCACTAGACAACATTCTAATTAAGGCGAACTACCGGGGACACGTTAGTGGTGATTTCGCCATTGAACCGCACTTAATATATAGATACAGCAATGTGGTGCCTCACCAGTTTGAGGGTACCGTTATTGCCCACTTGAAGCACATTGTTTGGGTTGGAGGGTCATATCGACAAGATGCAGGTATTATTGGCCTATTTGGAGCCAAAGTCAAAGAAAAAATTGGGATAGGCTTTGCCTACGAGCTTGGAAACCCTAACATCTCATCAGAATTAGGGCCAACATTTGAAATCAATGTTGGGTATCACCTTGGAACTAAGAAAGATCATGTCGAGCATGTTTCTTCGTTTATTAAAAGTCATCAACACTCCGCAGAAGAGCGAGCAAGGCTCGCGGAGTTAGAGCGTCAAAAACAGATTGCCGCTCTCCAAAATAGTCGGCAAACAGATGATAGTGATGCGCTAGGCATTGTAGGATCAACTCCCACGCCTCCACTTTCAGCTGGCGCTGACACTTCGGTAGCCACCAACACAGACAACGAAAGTGCTGACGATTGGGATCATCAAGAGGAGGATACACTAGCTCGGACTAACCAATTTGGGGAGGATGAAGTCGGGATCAGATTGGAAAAGCCAAATGGTGAAGGTGGCAAGGACGTAGTACTTAGTTGGGTTCCTGCCGCAAGCGCTACCAGCATGGCTGTTGCTCCAGACGGACATTTGGAGCGTGAGCTTGCCGATGGCACAAAAGAAATCGGCGTGAAGTATGAGCGAACAAATTCTGACGGGACAACTGAGACCGTAGTAAAATGGGATCGTGTGATTAACGAACAGCAGGCGGAGACCATAGCCAACAACCCTGAACTAAATGAAGTTGAACAAGCCGAGGTTGCAAAAGGTGACCCAGAGCTAACAGAAGATTTTAGAACCCATGACGATTTAGCAACCTCAAATGATCATGTTACTGTCAAGAGAGGAAATCACCTGTTAGAATTGCCTGCTGGAAATTTCGTTGTAGGTGGAGCTTTTAGCGAATTCGTGCACGCGGAAGATTTTAGCGATCAGCTCTTCCAGCAAGGTTATCACGATACCATCGTTGGATATTCAAGTGCTAGAGGCTACTACTATGTAGTTGTGTACAGTTCAGGGGATGTTGGAAGGACGAGAGCGCGACGAGATGAAATGAGAAAAACACCTGTGCTGTCCAAGGCTTGGGTGCTACAAGTGACCGAATAATGAAAAAAATCATTTACACATTCTTTCTAGGTATCACATCAATGGCTTTGGCTCAGCAACCGCTGATCAACAGCATAGCTCCTACCCATGTCGAAGTGGGTGCGACTGTTACTATCTCGGGATCGAATCTTGGAGGAAGGGTCTTTTTCGGAGGTGTAGAAGCCACTAGCGTTTCTGGATCTGGCAATGTCATGGAGGCGGTCGTCCCAGCTGGAGCTACTCATGGGTCATTAACCGTGCTTAACAACATGTTAATAGCTCAATCATCACAGCAGTTCTACATTAGTTACGTGGGATCAACTTTAAATAGCTATGATACAGAATTCACGCTTAGTTCCGGTGAAACTGATGCCAATGATATTTGCCTTTGTGATCTCGACGGAGATGCATTGGGATTAAATGACGTAGCAATTGCGCATAGCGTCGCAGATAATTCCAAGGACGAAATATCTATATATTTAAATCAAAGCGGACCGGCGGGAACAGCTACCTCATTTACTAAACAAGCCAACATTAACAATGCCGAAAATCTTAGTGGGTTTATTTCAACCGCATGTGCTGATCTTGATAATGACGGTAAACCAGAGTTAATATTTACGACAAATCAAGGTACAAACGTCAAACATATTTACATATACCAAAATCTAAGTACTCCCGGTGCTATCAGCTTAACCTACCTCTCAGCTCTATCATTAAGACTTCCCAATACCTCCGGGGGTGGGAATAGAATTTCAAGGGTAGTTAGAGCAGCAGATTTCGACGGTGACGGTAAAAATGATTTGGCTGTTGGTAACGATACCGACAACACATTTCACATATTTCGAAATACTAGTTCGGGCACAAGTAACTTCTCTTTCGCCACTCCTGATGAAATTTCTGCAGATGGTGATCTCTCCGGAGTTTTAGGCATCGCTGATTTAAATAACGATGGAAGACCAGATATCATTTCAATGCCTTTTCGAGAGAATAGTACCCGAATTCATATTTTAAAAAACAGAAGTATCATAGGGTCCATTGATTTCGAAGCGCAGTCATCTGTCACCAACGGCGGTCAAACGAATGATGTAGCAGCTGGTGACTTTGATGAAGACGGTTTGATTGATATTGTGGTAGCGAGTCGGAACACTGGATTGATTACCACATTTAGAAATTCAACCAGTGGCAGCGCAATCACATTTGATGCAGGAGAAAATATTTCCATTTCTAGTGCCTCTCCCTTTGGGATTAATCTTGGGGACATTAACGGAGATGGAAAGGTGGATATTATTTCCTCCTTTGCAGTAGGGAATGTTGTTGTGGTGCCCAATTCGTCAACATCTGGAAACGTTTCGTTCGGAACAGAGCAGCAAATAACTACAGCAAACACTACCCAAAATGTATCTGTTGGCGATTTGAATGGGGATGCAAAACCTGACATCGCTTATACTACAGATGTCAGTCCAGGTGCAACCGGTAAATTGGGTACTTTTATGAATCGAAATTGCGTTGCACCAATACTTTCTCCCCTCTCAACGGAAACCTCCTTTTGTGACACACCAGATGAATTCACAATCACTACCACAAACTCTCCTGGTGCTAGCTACAATTGGCAAGTTACACCCCCAAACAATATTACAGGAGATGGGAATAATTTTAGCACTGGTGTGAACTCCGAAACCTTTCAAATTTCTGGCGGGGCAAGTACAACCATACGAGTTACCATAACTTCCGCTGATGGTCTGTGTACTACTGCATTTGCAGAGCAGACCTACACTTTGGACGATACTACCCCTACTGCAGATCCCACAATCCAGGTGTCGCCCGCAGGCACTTTATGTGCTGGTGACAACGTCACCATCTCAACTGCGGCTAACAACTATGATAATTATCTCTGGACGCTGCCTGATGGATCTACACAAACATCATCATCCATCAGTCTGTCCCCAATCGAGACTAACAATGCAGGGACTTATTCTCTAAGAGTGCGAAATACAGGTGAATGCACAAGTGACGAAGTGACACAATCAATTACTGTCATTCAACCACCAATGCTACAGGTATTCAATAACGGAAATGACACATTTTGCAGTGATGCTGCCAATGATCCACAACTCGAAACCTCAAACCTGCCGGGCTTAACCTACCAATGGAAACTGAACAGTGGTAACATTACAGGAGCGACCAGCAGTACATACACCGCCGATCAAACTGGGGATTACAGTGTCGAGGTGACAGATATGGCAACGATGTGTTCCAATGAATCTGATGTCTACACCGTTACAGAAATTACGCAACCTGTTGCAAGCCTAACCGGCCCTACTGAAACATGTGTAGATTTTGAAACAACCTTTACCTCCACATCGACAGTCCAAACAGGATTCACTGGTGTTAACAGCTGGACAATTGTCGGCACAGCACCGGTAACCACACCTGTCAATTTCACTGGAGATGTTTTTGATGTAACACTCGCAACTGAAGGCACTTACCAACTTACGTTAACCACGAGCTACGATCCAACGGATGTTACAGCCTGTTCAAACAGCGTTATTCAGACTGTTACAGTTTCACCAGCACCAACGATAACCTTTGATGCAACCGATGGCACACAAAAATGCCAGGCAGAAAGCTTAATAGTAGGTGTAACCTCTCCTGTTGCTGCAGATATTGCAAGCTATTCCTGGTCCGTGAATGGTAATGTTACCACAAATGCCACTGCCAGCGCATCTACATTGATAGGCGTTGATTTTGTATATGCAGTGTTAGAAATCACCACTACAATTGGCTGTACTGTCAAGGACAGTGTAAGGATTGACAATTTTCCTACTGATGCAGATATCTCCTCACCAGCCTTTGACGTTTCTAGCGACACAGTAACCCTTGATGAAGCAAATTCCATTGTTTTGGCTGCTGAAAATATTGTGTCAGGAATTAGATGGGCACCCAACTCCATTGTTGATGATTCGACAGCAACATCTGTGACCGTTTTCCCATCCACATCAACAACCACCGTGACCCTTACAGGAATCGATGCAAACAACTGTCAGGTGGCAACAGCTGTTACGATCATTCTTGATAATGTCAGACCAAGGAAGACTTTCTCACCTAACGGTGATGGATTAAATGATTCCTGGGAAATTCTTAATACAGACGTCCTAACTGGTTGCGAGATTTTCATCTTTGATTCAAGAGGTAGAAACCTCCTTGTGAGGAACTCCCCATTCGTAAATAATGAGGTCTGGGATGGTACATCCAGCGGCACAAATGTGCCCGAAGGATTATATTATTTTGTACTGAAATGTGACGACTCAAATCTGTCCAAATCTGGCAGTATTTTGCTTGCTCGTTAATCTAAGGAAACTGCAAATTCAACGGCTAAACTTGCCATTTCATCTAAAATTTTACTTGAAATAATTATATTTTATATTAATATAATTCTGTTTGAAATTTATGCGTAACTTTACGATGGGTAGGTATATCTTTTGATTATCAGGGGGTTTAGCTACCTTACCCGAAGGGTTACAATCCGCCTAATTAGTGTATAAATGACTGAATCCATTTCAATTACCATAATGAATAGCTATAGTAAATCTATTTTAGCAACCCTCTTTTTCTTCTCCTTTTTCATTGCCACCGCACAGGAAAACTGTACGAACGGTGTTGATGATGACGGAGATGGTTTAATTGACTGCTACGACCCAGAGTGTGCTTCGCAAAATTCTTGCGATGATTTCTTCTTTGGAAACTCAGTTGTTTGTTTCGAAGATGTCGATGTGACGAGCTTCAACATCACGCAGGAATGGGCCTCCGCAGATGAGACGGCAACCAGTCACGTTTCACCTGCCATAGGTGACCTTGATAGCAATGGAATCCCGGAGGTTGTTACAGTAAACAACATGACGGACCGAGTCTTCATTTTGAATGGTGCATCGGGAGCTACTATGTTTTCTGCAAACGTCGGATGGGATCCTGAAAATACACCCGCTATTGCCAATGTATTTGATGACGAGGCAGCCGACATTCTGATCACACAGAACAATGGGGACGACATGAAGCTTTACGACCATGAGCTGAATGTGATTTGGAGCGCGAAGGCTTCTCGTAACGATATGGGAATTGCTGGATTTGCAGATTTTAATGAAGATGGTGTTCCTGAAATCTACTACATGAATGAAATTGTTGATGCTCGTGATGGGAGCATTATTGTTACTGGTTCAGGCGATTGGGAGCGAGACTTTGTCAATGGCCCCATTGCCATTGACATTTTACCGGACGCTTTCTGTACTGATTGCTCAGGCCTTGAATTGGTGACAGGAAATGAGATTTGGGCTATCAACATTGGAGCTGGCACTCGAACGCTAGTTCGGGATATGAATGATGATCTTGCAGCTCAGGGTGAAACTGACACTTATCATCCAAAGTACTTTGGAAGCTGGGGAGATACCAACTGGTCTGCTGTTTCGGCAGCTGATTACAATCTCGATGGCAACATGGATGTATTGATGTCAGGGGCGCTGGGGTCTAACTTTTCAGGGGAAACAACGATCTTCTTTTGGGACGTGACCAATGCTGCAGTTGTTACCTACCATGACGCATCAAACAACTTCTCGAGAGGTCCTGGTCGAATCAACATTGGAGATTTGGATGGAGATGGGCAGATGAATGCGAATTTTGTTATGAATCAGAAGTTGTACTCATTGGACGAAAATTTTGGTGTTCATTGGATCGTAGGAATCAAAGAAGGATCTTCAGGTTTCACAGGGTGTACCCTGTTCGACTTTGATGGCGATGGCGTTGTCGAAGTTGTCTACCGAAGTGAAGAATCTCTATTAATCCTTGATGGGCTAAATGGTGATACTAGAAATGAATTGGCTTGCGTTTCAAGAACAAATGAAGAATACCCAGTTGTCGCTGACGTTGATGGAGACGGTGCTAGTGAAATATGTGTCGCCTGTTACTTTAATGATGCCACAAGCTTTTCGCCGTATTCAAATACCCAATTTGCGCATATTCGAGTTTTTGGATCAGATGGGGAAGCATGGATGCCAGCTCGGTCTGTATGGAATCAACACGGATATTTCAATGTCAACATCAATGATGACCTGACCGTTCCCGCCGAACTGCAAGATCATACACTGGTTTTTTCTGATGGAATTTGTGAATATTCGGATGGCTCGACCATTCCATTTCCAAGTCGTCCGTTGAATACATTCCTAACACAGACGCCAATTTTGGATGAGAGTGGTTGCGTTGAGTTCGTGTCACCAGATTTGGTGCTACTTGGTAATTCAATAGAGGCTACAAATGCCTTATGTCCCGATGCGGAAATAACTGTGACTTTCACGATCGCAAATAATGGTGATACAGACGTTTCTGGTGGGTTGCCAGTTTCATATTACGCTGGGAATCCCACAACTGCAAACGCTATTTATCTTGACACAAAAATTGAAGTTCTAACGAATTTTCAAGTGATGGAGGAGCGTGAAATAGTTCAAACTATTAACGGAATTGGTGGTAATTACCCACTGTATGTAGTAGTGAACGACTTAGGAGGCACGCCTCCAATTGCTGCCGCCTTCGATGATCTTCCCAATGCAGTGATACCCGAATGCGAGACTGGCAATAACTACAATTTCGTTGAAATTACCTTCACCACATTCAACCTCTCCGTTGAAAAGTTGGAAGATGATCGCCGTTGTGATCTTACAAAGACACCCAACGGGAGTGCAAGAGCATTTTACTTTGGCCCAACTCCAGGAGACGTTGAGAGCATTTACCTAGAAAATTTTGATGATCGCACCAATGGTGATAAGTCCGATATGGACGCAACAGCATGGTCGTCTGACCCTGGCACAAACAGTCCCGATTTCTATGGTGTAGCATCCTACAATAGTTCGAAAATGTTCCGTGCTAACAATACAGGAACACAACATGGGGTTGGTGTAGTGACCTGGACTTCGGAAAGTATCGATATTTCAGGTCATGAAGACGTTTCCATTACAATAGATGTTTTTGAGAATGGCGATCAAGAAGGTTCTAGTAGTTCGTATTACGATCAGGTCATTTTAGAGTACGAATTGTACGATGTAAACAATGTGCTAACCTCCAGTGGAGAATTCACACAGAATGGCAACAATCAAGATGACTTCACATATTTGCAAGCTGCTCAAACTGGAATCAACCCAAGTGGTGGCTCAAGCCCTGACTCCTTACTTATAATCATTGCGAAAATTCACAACACAAGTGGTGCAGAAGATCATTACATTGACAATGTTCATGCGTTTGGAACAGGACCTGACATCATCAAGGAACAGGGCGAAGCAGACGGGTTTAATTTTTATTGGTTCAATGCGGGAATCTACACTGACACTCTCTACACAGGAGGTGTTTTCCCTCAATTGGCTGCTGGGGACTACGAAGTGATCTCTTCCTTCCCAGGTACTGGCTGTACTTCAGATACAGTGGGAATAACAATCGAAAATTTAAACGCCACAAGCACTCCTCCCTATGAAGTTCATAGCTGGATTTACGAGGTAGCTCCCTTAACGGACTGCGACGTTCCAAATGGTTCTTTGACTGCTTTCATTTACACAACAACTCTAAATGGAACATTTCCCGCATCTGTTGCAAACCCTGCGCAAGACACTTTGTCGACCGCTGACGGGTATAGCTTCAACTGGAGAATCACAAATGACGCAACAAATACTACGATCAGCTCAGGAGATACTTTATCAAACCTTACGAACCAAAGCTACACAGTTGATGTAACAGAGGTCTTCTCTGGTTGTGTTACTTCAGCTGCTCTAGCTGTATCATCGGGTCTTGCCTTCCCTCCTGCTCCGGATGTTGTGGTAACTAATATTAATACTTGTGGTGGCAATGGAACACTTTCTGCAAGTATTGGAGGAAACACAGCTGACTACACGTTTGATTGGTTTGACGGTCCTGGCATAAAACCTGTTGCAGATTTCACAGGTCCCATTTATACTGTGTCGGAAATCGGTGAATATACGGTGAGGGCTACACAAATTAGTTCAAGCTGCCCATCGGCTCCATCAACGGAAACAATGATCGATGATTCAGCCGCTCCAATATTAACTGCAAATGAGACTGCGGCAAATAGCACATGCTCAACTACAGGGAACGGCGTTGCTGAGGCAGTAGTGAACGGCTTAGTTGGACAACCAGGCTTTGATTACACTTGGTTTATAGGTAACAATACTTTAGCTCAATATCAGCTTCCGAATGCCACGGATGGCGGAGTTTTTGGTGTTGGAGAATGGGAGATGACAGCTCTGAAGTCTGGAACTTATACAATCATAGTTGAAGAAACAGCAACAGCATGTACAGACACTACTACTGTTATGATAACCGATGGGTTTGTTCAGCCAGAGTTCATTTTAAATAATCAAATCAGCACTGGTGATGACATTACGCTCACCGGGCAAGGGTATGTTGAGCTGCCGCAACTTTTTGGTGCAGCCAATCCAGTTACTGATGCGGTAACTATTTCGTACTGGGCGGATTTTACACCAAACAATTTTGCGAATGATCACAGAGCATTTTCGTCAGGTGCTACCGGAGAAAGTCAAGTGCTCCTCTGGTCCGACAATCACAACGGACTTGCCTTCATTATAAAAACGCAGGGTGACGGTGGTCGCGGAAGAATAAACAGTGCGTATTCAGCTACAGGATGGACACATGTAACTGGTACTTGGGAGGCCGCGACAGGAGACATGAAGTTGTATGCCAATGGAGTTCTACTGGGAGAAACAAATTACACTGGCACTGGCACGTTGATCAATACTGGAAATCCAATGTACCTGGGGAGAGATAACAATTCTGGATACGGAAAATTTGAAGGAACTTTTGATGAGGTTAGGATTTACGATAAAGCGTTGACTTCTGCTGAGATCAATGAGCAGATGTGCCGAGAGTTGAATGGGGCTGAAGATGGATTGGTAGCTTATTGGAATTTCAACAATGTAGCTGGACCAGGTGTGGCAGATGGAGCCAATGTTCCAGATGAAAGTGGAAATGGTCACAATGCCACTGCAAGAACATCCACAGGTTCATTAGCAACAGGCATTGCGGATATTGAATGTCCAATAGCGGGAGCCACTGACAACTCAAGTTGTGATGCTGGAAATCCAAATGGAAGTATAGATTTAAGTGGATTTATAACCCCCGCTGGTAACTATACTTATACCCTTTACGATGGGTTTTCAACAGTAACCCAGCTCCAACAAAACGGAACAGGACTTTTCTCAGGCTTGGCAGCAGGTTTTTATACATTGACTGCTGAAGATGTCACTACTACATGTAGCGCAGGACCTGTAACGGTCTCCTTAAACGACATACCTGACATTCCAAACATTTTTACATCTAAGACTGAGGACACTAGTTGTGATACTGGCACGGGCTCAATATCTGTCACATCATCTTCAAACCTTGTAGAACCAGGAAACTATCTGTATGAGTTATTCTCTGGTTTCAGTTTTGCAACTCCTTTGACCAACATCAATGTAACCGTCGGGAGCACGGGCACAACATTCTCTAACCTTGATGCTGGCAATTATCGTGTTCGGGTCACCAATAATGATCTTCTTTGCAACGACTTTGTAGATGTAACAGTCATTCAGAACATTACAACACCTGTCTTCTCAGCTAGCCAGCTTGTCAATGACAACACCGCTTGTTCACCAGGTGGCACACCAAATGGTTTCGTATCGGTGAGTATAGACGGAGATGTTATTAGCAACTACTTGTTTTCATGGTACGACGGTGATGACGTTGGCGATCCTCAGCTGTTTAACGATGTTTTAGGAAAGAACTTCATCGATGGATTAGATGCTGGTGAATATACTGTGGTTGCCAAACATAAAGACACTGGCTGTCCTAGTGTTGCTTTGACCAAAGAGGTCTTTGACTTGCCATATGTGCCAAATATCGTGATCACAGAAGTTAGCCCTCAGACTGATTGTGGAACTGGGAACGGTAGTTTGACTGCTCATGTAACTAACGATCCTGATGGTATTTGTACAATGTGTACAGAAGCCGAAGGATTTTCATTTCAATGGCAGTTGAATGGAGTTGATCTGACAAACGGTGCTGGTGGTGCTGTAGCTGGTGATGCGCTAAACAATTCAGCTCCATCAGGAGTAGCCACAAGTACTGTAAGTGGTCTGATTGCAGATGAGTATACTGTTGTAGTTACTTATGCTGGTTTGAGCTGTAGTGAAAACGAAAGTTTGTCGGTGACAGAAGCTCAAGTATTTCCAGTTTTAACTCTCAACAGTACTCAAAACAATACAGGTTGCGATCCGGCATCTCATACAGGAGCAGCGCTTGTCGATGTAGTACCTGCTGGCACTTATGACTATGACTGGTTTTACTCAAATGGAACACAAGTTGCTGACGGTGGAATAATAACTGGAAGTAACACCAATAACCTTATGAACGTCGTTGATGACACCTACAAAGTTGTTGCGACATCTGCTGTTAGCTGTACCTCAGACACACTAATTGTCACAATCAATCCACTCCCTGCTGTCATCACACATGGTGGATCCGTTACTCAACAACTCACTGTTTGTGTAGGTGGTACGGTCGATCCCAATGGACAAATTACAGTAACCCCTACTACCGCGGGTGGAGAGCCTGCAGGTGGATATGACATCACTTGG
>JBDWQX010000052.1:0-7602 GCA_039986395.1 Cyclobacteriaceae bacterium | reverse complement strand
TGCCGGAATTAATATCATGATTATTCGTGGTAAGTGTGCCGGCGGTACAATACAAGGTACTTGTCACCAAATTATCTTGTAGCGCCCACTCCCCACCGACACCATTCAGTCTAGTGCACGAACTCGTTCCCAGAGATGTTCCATTCGTTGTAATGCTATTGCCTGATGTGGAGGATTCAAATTCCACGTTCGCAAAGTCGGCGGTCATGTCGGCGGCCAGAGTTAATGAACCATAGATGTTCATAGCGTTCCCATTACCATCAATACTGGGAAAATTCAAGACTCCTGTCCAATCCATCGAATGACAGTCAGCAACTATATCAAGTGTAACAACCTGACTTGTTGAAGAGAATGAATTAATATCAAAGTATACATTATCGGAACTTGTGGGGGCAACCGTGTGAAAAGTAGAACCACCAGATGAAGTTGCCCAGTGGTTTGCAAAATCAGACCAATCGCCACTTCCTCCTACCCAGAAGTAATCTTGTGACGAGGCGGTATAGGTGAACAGAGCAAGAAATAGGGTGACAAATTGTTTCATGTGGCAGCATTTAAGAATATCTAGAAAATATTTAACTATTCTAAGTTCCTTAAATACCAAGCACAGTAGAAGCAGTTTTTAGTCAACGACATGATTTATTTAGTCATCGACATAGCAGCATTCCCAAAAGTCTAAAGCAGAGAAATTTTTGACATGAAGTCACTTTTATATGCCCGACCGATTGGGACCTTTACAACGTTAAAAAAGATGAATCCCTCACTGATCATCGATATTCGTGAAAAATTCACGAGGTATGATTTGTGAACTCGCTCAAACCCATGAAGAACCAGTTTGGCCTCAATGCTCTTTAGCGTATGACTTATAATAAAAGATTGATCACCAGAAAAGACTTTAGCATAATTGTCAAATGCTTCAACATAATCGATCTCCTCTGGAGAAATGGAGATTAGTCCATCCCGATCTTTGATAAAAAATTTGTCAGGTTTTGTTATTTGATCCGCTTGCTGAATCTTGTGAAAAGCCATCTCAACATTTACCTTAATATCCTGTCTACTAAAAGGTTTAAGAATGTAAGCAATCGGATCTGTGGCCTTGGCTCTCACCAAGGTGGCATCATCGTAATAGGAAGTAATGAAAATGAATGGTGTGGGATTACTTCTGTTGGCAAACTTCGCAACATCAATACCGTCTCTTTCACCAGAAAGATTCACATCTAGTAATAGTAGATTAAACGAGTGTTTTGCCATCAGCTCAATCGCCTGCTCATACTTCAGAGCGATTTTGATGCTTGCTACACCAATATCTTGTAGGTGAAATGACAGATCATCTGCAATCAAGGGCTCATCCTCTACAATAAGGACCGATTTTTCCATGGACAATTATACCAACTTAAAACTTGAGATAAGCAGGGATGCGTCGGCACCTTTTTCGAAGTTAAAATTGACTCTTGCCTCCAGTTTCAGTGCCAACGACTGAATCATTCTCATTCCAAACGAATTCGATTTCTCAATTTCCTTTGTAGATCCAACTCCATCATCCGTAACTCTTAACTCAAGTTCGCGATTTAATTTCCGAAGGACAATTCTCATGCTTCCCTCACGATTGTCAGGAAACGCATATTTGAATGAATTACTAATAAGTTCATTTAAGATAAGGCCGATTGGAATAATAGTGTCAACGTCAATTTTCAAATCATCCAACTCATAGTCAATGGAAATGCGATCGGTATCAATGCCGTACGCATCTTTGAGTGTTGCTGTTAGATTCTTGACATAGTCAATCACTTCAACCCCTAGCAGATTATTGTTTTGATATAATTTCTGATGTATTAGAGCCATCGATTTGACTCGATTCTGCCCTTCGTTTACTGCCGCTTGGGCTTTTTCATCCTCTATATATCTGGACTGCAAACTTAGAAGGCTTGATATCACCTGCAGATTGTTCTTCACTCTGTGATGAATTTCTTTCAGCAAAGTCTCCTTTTCCGAGAGTGACTTGCTGATCACTTGATTAGATTTTGATTTTGATTTCAATAACACGATCAAGAACGCAGCTCCTAAAACGACTAAGCCTGATGCCAGAAATAGGATGTTTCTCTGGTTTCTTGATTTTTGATTCTCTATCTCAAGTTCGGCTATTTCCTTCTGACTCTGTTCTGATTGATACTTTTGTTCCAGCTCGTTTATTTTTCCTATTCGTTCTTCTTTTGTGATCGAATCAGAAACCGCCAGATAGTGCGTCTGATACTTATATGCCTGTTCGAACTTTCCCATTTGAGCAAATAAATCTGCACCAGCATTGTAGAGCGCCCTGGTCAGGTATGCTTCTGAATGATCCGCAGAAATAATCTCTGCTCTTTGAAAAATTCGTAATGCCTTCGGATAGTTTCGACTGCTGGTATAGGTCAACGTAAGTCCAATCATAGAGGACAATTCAGTGTGTGTATCACCAGCATCGTTACTCAAAGGAATAACTGTCTCATAGTAATACACAGCACTATCATTATTTTTTTCGTAGAAGTGGTTGTTTGCCAGAGCCTCATAGACAGATCTCTTAGTCCACGAGTTTGATATTTCACTAACGATTCTTTTTCCTCTCATAAGGTATTGATTGGCCGCTCTTGTATTTCCCATTCTATTCGCAATGGATGCCAGGTTTATCAGTGACGCCACTACGCCCAACGAATCACCCTGCGAAACATCAATCGCCATACTTTTCTCAAAATATACCCCTGCCTTTTCCACCTCATCGTTGTTGAAAAACAATGTCCCTAGATTATTGTAAGTGCTTGATAACTCACTGAGTGCGTGATGGCTCTCGTAGTATGTAGCCACTTCAAGGTAAAGACTTGCAGATTCGTCGATTGAGCCCCGAATGTCATAAATGATTGCAAGCATTTCCTTGGAACTAGCAAGGTCACGTTGGTTCATTCTTTCTGTTGCCAGCGCAATACCTTGTCGGGCAAAGTATTCTGAAGTATCCACATTTGAAAAAGAATACTGCCAGGACAGCTCAAGAAGCACCTCTTGCTTAATTGAGTCAGAGCTGGAAATAGCTAACAACTGATGCAGACTGTCAAATTGGATCTGAGCGGAGCCTGACAAACCACATAGAAGAATCCCAAAGTGGAAAATGCTTCTCATTTTATGAAGTTAGATGATTTAGGCATAAAAAAAGCCTGCATGGCTGCAGGCTATACTTTTTTCAACTTGTACTAGGTAAAACGTCTAGTATTTCCTATTCATAATTTCTGAATAGATAATCGCCTTGCGCGCTTCATCCGCACTAAGGCCATCTCTAATTTCATCAGCAAACGTGTATTGTTCTTCTTCTGTAGCAGCGTCACCTTTAAATAGTCTTGGTTCGTGGTAGTGCTCGTCAGGTTTATATTCTAGCTCAAACCCTTCTGCTCGTTTGATAGATTCTTCGTAAACCTTTCGACTTTCATCATCTGCAAATGCCCGACGTTCCCCCTCCAGCCGCTGATCTTCTACTGCTTTTTCCCATTTGACGTCCTCTTGCTCCTTCACTTCTTCGCTTACGCGTGGCTCTGGTTCTGGCTCTGTTACTTGTTGACCTTCCCCTGTTATTTCCTTTAGCAAATCCTCAAAAGACTTGGTGGGCGATTGCGGAGATGGATTGTTCTCACTCCCTGGCCGCTCCGCTGGAGCCTTTTTCTTCTTTCCACGCGTTAAGAAGTAAATAACAGCCGCCAAAATATACCAGAGAATCTTATAATCTTCCATCTGTTTGCTAAGGTAACGAAACTGCTAGCTGAAGTTGGTCCTACCCACACCAAAACTTGCACTATTTTCAAACAGTTTATGACAATTTGCAGTTATCGCATTGAAAAACATGTCTTTGACTTGATAGTTTTCATTCATTCCTTCAATGAATTGGGGTTATCTCATAGTTCTGACTAACTTACAGGCTAATTAAGAAACATGCCCAATTACCCGACCAACCATCATTTATATACCCTATTGTGGAATAAATACCGTCCCGCAATCGTGAAGCTAATGGCCGACGCCCAAGAGGCCCCTCAGGAGTATACGTTTCAACCACATGAATTTAAGGATGTAAACCCCAAAGAAAAAGGTGGATATTGGTTTACGATGGAAGTTTACAAAGGCAAAGCGCAAAACAACATCAAAGGGTCAGTGGTGGCACAAGATTTACTTCTTATCCTACAAAAATCTGGTAGAGCACTGGAATTGTTCGAAACATCCAAGTATGAATTTACGCTAGATAAACAGTTTACTTTTTGTGTAAGCCAAGAGCCAGTTGTTGAAGAAACGGAGGAAGAAAATGCTGAAGCTTCTGACACCCAAGAAGAAACTACCGAAGCAGTAGCAACAGAAGAAGCATCCAGCGAGGAGGCAGAATCTTCTGAAGAAGCAAAAGAAGAGACCAAAGAAGAGGAGGTAAAGGAAGAAGCGGAAGCGGAAAAAAAAGAAGCTTAGCTCTAAGCAAAATCTCAAATTTTGTCCTTTCTGTTTATTCATGACAAACATTGCAATAGCCATCCATGGTGGAGCTGGCACCATTCTCAAGTCTTCTCTTACACAAGAGCTTGAAAAATCCTATAAAACTGAGCTTCAAAAATCTCTGGATATTGGCTATGCCTCTTTAGAAGGGGGCAAAACATCTACGGAAGCTGTTGAGGCAGCCGTAATCTCACTGGAAAACTGTCCACTTTTCAATGCAGGAAAAGGTTCTGTATTTACTTCCGAAGGTACCCATGAGATGGACGCTTCTATCATGGAGGGAGCTTCTTTAAACGCTGGAGCAGTCTCAGCCATTTCTGGTGTCAAAAATCCTGTCCGACTGTCGCGACTTGTCATGGAGCAGTCGGAGCATGTCTTCCTAACCGGAAGAGGCGCTGAAGATTTTGCCCGTGAAATGAAATGTGAGTTTGCAGCAAAAGACTATTTCTATGATGAATTTCGTCATCAACAATGGCTAGACGTGAAGGATACAGGCGGGTTTCAATTAGATCATTCTGCTCCGACCGACGAAAAATTTGGAACTGTAGGAGCAGTAGCCTTGGATCAGGACGGCAACATTGCAGCTGCAACTTCGACCGGTGGAATGACAAATAAGAAGTATGGACGAGTTGGGGATAGTCCAATGATTGGAGCTGGGAACTATGCAAATAACCTAACCTGCGCAGTTTCTTGTACAGGTAGCGGGGAGTACTTTATCCGCGCCGTTGTGGCCTACGATGTGTCTTCCTTGATGGAGCATAAGGGAATGAGCTTACATAAAGCTACTCAGGAAGTCATCCAGAACAGACTAAAAAAAATCGGTGGAGATGGTGGCTTAATAGCTATTGACGTGAACGGAAACATTTCCCTAGAATTCAATACGGAAGGTATGTACAGAGGTCAGAGAACTTCAAAGGGTCTAAATGAGGTTTCGATCTACTCTTAAGATCTAAACAAATTCTGCATTTATTGGCAATATGTTTATTCCCTTGTCATGAAGTGTGAACTGATCACCATTGGCAAGAATGTGAGTCGTAAGATTTGAAAGAGACATTGGAGTTCCTTCATGCAACTGCTCATGTGCGTTGTGAGTTAGTGAACTTGCATCCATCACAACAACCATTCCTGAACCTATCACACTGAAATCATCACAGTTTTTGATAATCAGTCCGGTATCTTCAGCTAACCCAATTCCAACTACATCAGGAAATACAGCAACTGCCTCTGCTAAACGACCAAATCTTCCTCGTTTTATAAAATGTGTATCAATCACCAGCTTTGGTATTAGGCTCAACCCTTTTGTCAAAATCACAGCTCCTTTTAGTAACGCCTCGGTACTACTTCCCCCTGCAATCATTTCATCTGTCATTGCCATTGCCCCTGCACTCGTACCTGCAATCACAAAATCCTCGTTTTTAAATTTTTCACAAATCAAATCATGAAGTTTAGTTTCTCCAATGATGGAGGTAATACGGGACTGATTTCCGCCGGAGAACATGACGCAATCAGCAGTGGAAAAATTTTCCAAGAGCTTTGTGTCATTGCATTGTGCTGTCTTGGTAATGTTCATCACCGTGAGGTTCGTGCAGCCTAGTTTTTCAAAAGCTGCCAAATAATTAGCTCCAACTTTCTTAGGAATACTTGATGCAGTGGGAATAATGATAATCTTAGCCTCAGGACCACCGCTTTCTCTTACTACATGTGACAAAATCCCCTCTTGGATAAAGTCAAGTCCTGAATTTTCATTCTTTCCTTTATCCTCGTTTCCTCCTATTGGTATTAGTGTTCCTTTGATCTGATCCATTTAATTGTTTGTCCTCAAATTTTGACATTGCAAAAATGGCGATAAAATCTTGTTAACAATATATATTTATACCAAATCAACTCGACTCGTTTAAATAATTTATATGGACATTAGAGAAATCCGTGCGCTTAGAGGACCCAATTACTGGTCTGTCAATCGACACAAATTAATTGTAATGATTCTGGACATTCAGGATCTTGAGCAAAAACCAACCAATAAGATCAAAGGGTTTCTCGGAAGGCTCAAAAAGATGTTTCCTACCATGCAAGAGCATCGCTGTTCTGTTGGTAAACCAGGAGGCTTTTTTCTA
Organism: Cyclobacteriaceae bacterium; assembly: GCA_039986395.1. Classification (GTDB taxonomy): domain Bacteria; phylum Bacteroidota; class Bacteroidia; order Cytophagales; family Cyclobacteriaceae; genus Ekhidna. Next base: position 1,000 of record JBDWQX010000052.1, on the reverse strand, counting down.
AGAGTCAAAGAAGGAACATGGATGGGTCATGTGATTGAGCACATTGCACTTGAACTACAGACATTGGCAGGTATGGATGTCGGTTTTGGTAGAACTCGTGGATATGGAGAAGAAGGTGTGTACAACGTTGTCTTCGCATACATGGAAGAAGAGGTTGGCAAGTACACTGCAAAAGCTTCAGTTCGAATCGCGGAAGCACTGATTTCAGGCCAAGAATATGACCTGGAAAAGGACATCCAGGAAATGCGAGAGATTAGGGAACGTGTACGATTAGGTCCTAGTACTGGTTCTATGATTGAAGAAGCAGCAAGCCGGGGTATCCCATGGATGCGACTAAATAAATATTCGTTATGCCAGCTAGGATATGGTGTGAATTTGAAAAAAGTCCAAGCTACTGTGGCCAGCACGACTAGCAACATTGGAGTGGAGATTGCTTGCGACAAAGAGGAGACCAAACTTTTGTTAGAGGCTGCCGAGATTCCAGTGCCAAAAGGAGAAATTATCAGGACTGAGCGTGGTCTCAAGGACGCTGTCCGATACGTCGGATATCCCTTTGTGGTTAAACCTATTAGTGGAAATCATGGTCGTGGTATTTCCACAAATGTTGAAAATTGGGAGGACGCATTGATTGCATTTGAGGCGGCCAAAAAAGTTTCCAACTCAGTCATTATTGAAAAGTACATCATTGGAGAGGACTATCGATTGCTTGTCATAGATGGCAAACTAGTAGCTGCTGCAAAACGAACTCCAGCACATGTGGTGGGTAATGGCAAGTCTACCATTCAAGAGCTGATCGATAAGGTAAATGAGGATCCACGTCGTGGTTTTGGACATGAAAAGGTGCTGACTAGAATTGAAGTCAACGATCTAACCAAGAGTATCTTAAAAGAGCGTCGAAAGAATTTGAGATCAGTACTGAAGAAAGGCGAAGTCTTCAATCTCAAGGACACTGCAAATCTCAGCACTGGAGGTACTGCCGAGGACGTGACCGATATTGTGC
>JBDWQX010000051.1:0-2145 GCA_039986395.1 Cyclobacteriaceae bacterium | reverse complement strand
AATTGCAATCGCCTGGGCTCTTTCCGGTAATCGAAAAAAGGTCGACTTCAGGCTGGTTGGTATTGGCATACTTATTCAAGTAGTCATTGGATTGTTAATAGCCAATGTCTCGTTCGTCAATCAACTCTTTTCAATGGTTAGCTCGGGGTTTGTCACGTTCCTCAACTTTGGTTTGAAGGGTGCAGAGTTTTTGTACGGCGATCTGGCCTACAACAGTGAGGCCGTCCCTAACGTAAATCACAGCCTGGGCTTTCTTTTTGTTTTTCAAGCATTGCCGACTGTGATTTTCTTTTCAGCTGTAACAGCGGGGCTTTACTATTTAGGTATTCTTCAAAAATTAGTCTATGGATTTGCCTGGATAATGGCCAAAACCATGCGCCTATCAGGGGCTGAAAGTATGTCTGCTGCGGGAAACATTTTTCTTGGCCAAACGGAAGCGCCACTTCTGGTTCGACCATTCATTGGCAAAATGACCAATTCCGAGTTGAACTGCCTGATGACCGGGGGAATGGCAACAATTGCAGGAAGTGTACTCGGAGCGTATGTTTCCTTCTTAGGAGCTGGCGACCCAGATCAGCAACGCATTTTTGCTACTTACCTACTAAGTGCTTCCATCATGAATGCACCTGCTGCCATCGTTATGGCGAAGATTTTTCTTCCCGAGACAGAGCCAGAGAAAATTGATACCAACATTACAGTCAACAAGGAGAGTGTTGGAGTAAATGTGATTGATGCACTGGCGAGTGGAGCTTCTGATGGGGTGAAGCTAGCGTTAAACATAGGAGGAATGCTACTTGCTTTCATAGCTGTTATCTATGCTTTGAACTGGATTTTGGTAGATGGAATTGGAGAGCTGTTTGGTTTAAACACGTGGGTGATCTCATCCACAGGAGGTGCCTTTGACGGATTCTCACTTCAATATATCCTTGGACAAATTTTCCGAGTGTTTGCATTTTTGATGGGCGTAGAATGGGCCGACACGATCAAGGTTGGAAGTCTACTTGGTCAGAAAACGGTCATCAATGAGTTTGTAGCTTATCTAAGCTTAGCTGAGATGAAGGCTGCTGGAATTTTGTCACAGAAATCAATTATTATATCTACCTATGCTCTTTGCGGTTTTGCCAACTTTAGTTCAATCGCAATACAAATAGGTGGAATAGGTGGAATGGCTCCCAATCGTCAAGGTGATCTTTCAAGATTGGGAGTAAGAGCACTGCTTGCAGCTACCCTTGCTACGATGATGACGGCAACCATAGCCGGAGCTCTGTTTTCATAAGGCTTTCGACTACTCAACCTAAAAAGGGTCAGACCATTTTTCATCCGTGTAGATTGATGTTCCCCACAATGTTTATAAAGGCTACATTGTCAGAAAATCCATCGTGCATAAATGGACCATTAAAATGCCGAGGAACAATACATTTAGGGGACAATTGTGCGGTGTTCAGATGCATCTTTTACGAAGAGTATTCTGTTTGAGTGCACGTATTCTCTTTCTACAGAGCTTGCATCTGAAAGCGTGAGGAATTAAATTCTAAATTTAAACCTAACAGCCATGAAAAATTCGAACTGGATTCTCACTCTATTTCTCACCGGTATCATTGCATCATGCTCAAATTCAGAAAGCTATGACCTTGTCCTTTCCAATGGTAAAATTTGGACAGGGGAGCAAACCTCACCATGGGCTAAGTGGGTGGCGATTAAAGAAAATGAAATTGCAGCGACGGGTGAGACAAATGCTCCCAACGCTTCTCAAACGATCGATTTGAAAGGCAGGTTGATGGTTCCTGGATTCAACGATTCGCATGTTCATTTTGCCTCCGCCGGAAGCTTACTGCTAGGAATCAATCTACTAGATGTTAATTCTGATAGTTTGTTCAGAGCACGTGTGATTGAAGCGACTGGTCGACTTCCAGAAGGTAGCTGGATTACTCGGGGAGATTGGGGAGCGTACGAAGCTTGGGCTGCTGGATCAAGCGGTGGAGGTGAGAAGAAGCGGCCATACGAGCCATATCGAGCTCTTATTGACGATGTAACCAATGACTACCCTGTACTTGTAACACGGTATGATCGGTTGGTGGGAATGGCCAATAAGGCTGCACTTGATTACCTCGGTATTGAATCAAAGACGGGAGTTTTGAGAGGAAC
>JBDWQX010000050.1:0-3444 GCA_039986395.1 Cyclobacteriaceae bacterium | reverse complement strand
GCCAGGAATGAGGTACAAGTACTCTAATAATGCCTTTAATATTCTCGCCGATGTGATTGCAAAGGCATCTACAATGTCATTCGAATCGTACATGAAGAACTTCATCTTAGCTCCGACTGGCATGAAAAACAGCACATTCATGAAACCTGAGGTGCCCGATGAACTTGCTACCAGTCCACATATAAGCCTTTTTGGCATTAAAAAAGTTAGCAAAATATATCCTTATAATCGAGTTCATGCAGGGTCTGGAACACTCAATTCCAATGTGGAGGATATGATTCGCTATGCAATTACATATCTAAATAGAGGGACTTATGAAGAAACAGAAATTTTCAATGATAGTACATATAAGTTGATCACAACAAAGCAACGTACGTTGGATGAAAGAAGAGACATTGGCCTAAGTTGGTTCATTAGTTCATCAAGCTGGAGGCAGCCGAAAGATCGGGGGAGAATTGGCCATTCCGGTGGAGATCGAGGGTATGGGTGTTATTTAGGGATACTTCCTGAAAAATCGTGGGCAATAATTACACTTTATAATTGCGATTGGAGAAAAATCGGCTCGGATGCAATTTTTGATGCTGGCTATGAATTAGCTAGCAAGTACAAGTAATTCTCATTTCGACATGAAAACACGGAACAAAAAAATCCCTGACAACTACCAAGTCATCAGGGATTTGTACCAAAGGAGGGAATCGAACCCTCACTCCCGAAGGAACACGAGTTTGAGTCGTGCGCGTCTACCAGTTCCGCCACTTTGGCATTGGCATGTCCCGCCGATGCGGGTCAAAAGGATGGCAAAAGTATTTAATCGGTCAGTAGATTGCAACATGAGCTTTTATATTTGAGCTAGTATTCAATGATTAAGGAAGGATTAAGATATGCCGGATTCTCACAACGCCTGTTAGCTCACAACGTAGACCTTCTTCCTATTCTTTTTTTGCTCTACGGATACATATTCTTTTTTCCTAAAATCGGTTTCGACTGGCTCATCTTCTTCATCATTTACCTTGCCTACAACATAGGTTTTGAACTTAGTAGATGGCAAGCAACGCCAGGTAAGCGCTGGGCAAAGATTCATGTGCAGGTTGACGATGGTCGTCAGCAACCGTATCGGATTATTTTGAGGAATTTTCTGAAGATATTTTCACTACTTATTTTCTTTCTGGGATTCGTTTTAATCATTTTCAATAGTCGCCGAAAAGGCCTACATGATTATCTGGCAGGTACGGTAGTACTATTCGATGAACATTAGCTTTATTTTTGTCAATTCCTGAACTGGAATTTGAAAATATCCTATATTTCAGGTCTGATTGTAAATTGACAAAATACGAGTATGAGCGACCGACTATCACCAATTAAGCGATTCGAGAATTTTTTTGAAGGTTTTATGTTCTGGAGTAGATGGGTACAAGCCCCTCTCTATGCAGGATTAATTATTGCGTCGTTTTTCTACCTCTACAAATTCTTTCAGGAACTACTCCACATAATCAACCATACGACTGCATTCCATGAAACGGAAATGATGCTTGGTGTCTTAAGTTTGGTAGATATTTCAATGGTGATGAATCTTGTAGTGATGGTGACTATAGGTGGGTACTCGATATTCACAAGTAAAATCGATGTAGAAATGCACGACGATAAGCCTTTGTGGCTAGAAGGTCTGGATGCGGGTATGCTGAAAATAAAACTTGCTACTTCCCTAGCTTCTATATCTGGGGTGCAGTTATTGAAAACTTTTATTGATTACAGGTCAGAGGTTGAAAAATCAAATTCTGAAAGCGTGATAATGGAGATAGTTATCCACATGGTATTCATTACCTCTGCATTATTGTTAGCACAGACGGAGAAAATTGTACACAGCTACCATGGTCCAGCTGATGATCATGACAAGCCCGCTGAAGACTAAAGAAATTTCTATTTTAAGAAAAGGACATTCATGCGAATGTCCTTTTTTATTTCCTAATCCCGTCAACTTATTACAAGTCAACACCTATTTTTGTGTTCTCTCTAGCGCACGTGGCGAAACTGGTAGACGCGCCAGCTTGAGGGGCTGGTGGGAGCAATCCCGTGGAAGTTCGAATCTTCTCGTGCGCACATTTTTAGTTGAATTTTCATTCATTCATCCAGACCACATCTGAAAACCAGTTCAGCTTATCTCTGAAAGTTTCAACTTCAGTGAAGCCTGTCAGCTTCGCCAATTCGCATAGCTGTACCTTATCGTACTTTTTCGAAATTTCCATGAAAATAGCTTCCCAGGCTCGGAAGTGGATTTGCTCTCCGGCAATCTCAACACGCTGCTGGATTTTACTTATAAGGTAGCTTCTGCACTCTCCTGTTTGAGGATTATAGTAGGGGTAGTGCATAAATTGATCCCGATCAAAATTGGCTTCCAACTCCCGATTCATCCGTTCCAGAAGGTTGAGGTTAAATTCTTTTGTTACGCCCAACGAATCATTGTACGCCGATAAAATGTGTGATGGATCTTTCTTCAAATCTACTCCCATGAATAGCATGTCTGAAGGTTTCAACTGCGCTCTCAGACTCGATAGAAACGATACAGCCTCCTCCTGAGAAAAATTACCAATATTAGATCCAAGGAAAAACACAATATCCCTTTCTGGACGCGCCGAGATTTCAGATAATGCATCAAAATAATCCCCTTGATAAGAATCAAGTTTCAAGTTTGGAATTTCCTCACGTAAGTTTTCCTCAAGAATTTCGAGCACATTGCCAGAAATATCAACCGGAGTGTATGTGAAATCCACACCACTTTCCATAAAGTGCTTCAAAAGAACCTTCGTTTTCAATCCATCGCCTGCTCCTAATTCTATAATTCTGAATGGCTCTCCATCAGAGATAGTGTCTAATATTCCTTGCTTGTGACTGGTAAATATTTCCAACTCCTTATTGGTTAGATAGTATTCATCCAGATGCATAATTTGTTGAAAAAACTCATCTCCCTTGGTATCATAGAAATACTTGGAAGGCAGTGATTTATTTGCTTTTCTCAGTCCGGAAAGAACGTCTTCAGCAAAAATTGACAGCGAATCAACAACTGATTCTTCTTGATTAGTTTCCATTAATTACATGTGCTGCGCTAACCTGATCCCACTAAAAAGCCATCTCAGATGCGGGTGAAAAAAATTGCGATACGTTGATCTAATATGTTCTGTAGGTGTTGCGTACGATCCTCCTCTTAATACTAGTTGGTTTACCATGAATTTCCCATTGTACTCGCCAAGGGCTCCGTCCGCAACCTCAAAAAATGGATAAGCAACATATGGGCTCGAAGTCCATTCCCAAAGGTTCCCTAGAAATCCGTAATCCTCAGATTGTACCGGTCTGAAGCTCTTGGACTCAACAAAATTGGATATAGTAGAAATGTCTGGGTTATACTTTTTACACGCGACTTCCCACTCTTGTTCAGTGGGCAAACGAGCA
>JBDWQX010000049.1:0-9935 GCA_039986395.1 Cyclobacteriaceae bacterium | reverse complement strand
ACCAACTACTAACTACCAACTACTAACTACCAACTACTAACTACCAACTACTAACTACTAATTACTAACTGACTGATAACTAAACCATGATTCAACAAGTAGAAAATCCAGTTATCGAGATCCATGATCTAACCGTAAGCTACGATAAGAAACCAGTGCTATGGGGTGTAGACCTGTCCATACCAAATGGTGCGCTTTGTGGCATCATTGGTCCAAATGGTGCTGGAAAATCAACATTAATAAAGGCGATCATGGATTTGATCCCACTAAACTCTGGTTATGTAAAGTTATTTGATCAAGAGCTGGACGAAGTAAGAAAGAAAATAAGTTACGTCCCCCAACGCGAATCAGTAGACTGGGACTTTCCCGCATCCGTTCTTGATGTCGTTCTGATGGGTCGTTATTCTCAGCTGGGGCTATTTAAACGACCTAGAAAAGCAGATAAGGAAGCAGCGATGGCAGCTTTAGAAATGGTTGGTATGGACAAGTACTCGAAGAGGCAAATCGCTCAACTTTCAGGTGGGCAACAGCAACGAGTATTCTTAGCCAGAGCCCTTACCCAAAATGCAGATATCTATTTTCTCGATGAGCCATTTGCTGGTGTGGATGCGGCAACTGAGAAAGCTATAATCCAGATTTTAAAGAATCTTTCGGACGAAGGCAAAACCATCATTGTGGTACATCACGACCTTCAATCTGTGGAAACCTACTTCAATTGGGTGATCCTCCTAAATTTGCGGCTGATAGGATCAGGACCCACTTCTGAAGTTTTCACATCTCAGCTTCTGGAGGAAACATACGGCGGTAAGCTAACGCTGCTTTCGGAGGTTGGAGAACTTGTCAAAAAAGGTGGTTTTCACGCTAGAGAAAAGCAGTAGTGGAAACCTTAATCGAATTCTTCTCTTTTGAATACCCAAACATTAAGTACGTTGTTTTTGGAACAATACTCCTGTCCATTAGTTCGGCAGTTGTCGGCTGCTTCACTTTCATAAAGAAAAAGTCGCTGGTTGGAGATGTTGTTTCTCATGCTGTCTTGCCTGGAATCTGTATCTCTTTTTTAGCCTCGGGAAGTAAGGATCCTTTTTTGCTCATCATCGGAGCCTTCATCTCAGGATGGATTTCCATCATCGTGATGGATGCAATAATTCGGAACACCAAAATAAAAGAGGACGCCGCTACTGGTCTGTCTCTCTCTGTGTTCTTCGGCATTGGAATTCTACTGATGACCTACATTCAGCATTCTGGAAATGCCGCTCAGAGTGGGCTCGACACTTTTTTGTTCGGCAAGGCTGCAGCACTCATCGGCATTGACCTTCTCGCGTTTAGTATTATCGCTATTGTAGTTTTGATTGTTGTCTTCCTCTTTTACAAAGAATTTAAGTTAATCTCATTTGATCCTCAGTTCGCAAAGGTAATAGGGCTGCCGATTCGAAGACTTGAGTTCGTGCTTACATCAATTACAGTGCTAGCTGTGGTCACCGGTATTCAAGCTGTAGGCGTTGTTTTGATGGCTGCTATGCTGATAACACCCGCTGCTGCCGCAAGGTTTTGGACCAACAAACTGCACAAAATGCTCATTATCTCTTCAATTTTTGGAGCCTTCTCGGGAATCTCCGGTGCATTCATCTCATACAGCACTCCATCTATGCCTACTGGACCTTGGATGGTGATGGTGCTGTCAATCATTGCCTTGTTTTCTTTTTTCTTTGCGCCGAGCAGAGGAATACTCGTTAATTCTTGGAACCGGTTCAAAATCCAAAGGCAGTTGCTAGAGGAGAATCTACTTAAGACGTTCTTCAAAATTGGGGAAAGCAGCGATGACTACTTTCAGAATATTGAGGCTGGAGATCTGCGTCTGGCCAGGAATTTCTCCTCAACGCAACTTTCGCGAGGGCTTAAAAAGCTAAGCAGCAATGGGTACATTATCAAGTCTGGCTCTGCTTGGAAATTATCAAAAGAAGGTCATGACAAAGGAAAGCGAATTACCCGATTACACAGGTTGTGGGAACTTTATCTGACGAAATATCTAAGGATTGCACCTGATCACGTACACGAAGACGCAGACACGATCGAGCATGTAATCACTCCTGAACTTGAAAGTCGGCTTGAAAAACTACTTGACTACCCCACGTCTGATCCACATCAATCGGTCATACCGGGGAGGAATTGAGAATTAAGAATTGAGAATTGAGAATTAAACGTCGAGCAACCATTGGTAAAGAGTACTAACAACTAACAACTAACAACTAACAACTAACAACTAACAACTAACAACTAACTTGGACGCATTCATAATCATATTGACCGGTTCTCTTGTCGCAGTTAGCTGTGCGCTGCTTGGCTCTTTTCTAGTCTTGCGTAAAATGGCCATGATCGGCGATGCAATCTCGCACTCCGTACTACCAGGAATAGTCATTGCATTTCTACTAGTGGGTTCTCTCGATTCCATCTGGATGATTGTAGGTGCCGGGATGATCGGTGTCCTCAGCACTTTCCTAATTGAATTTTTTCACCAAAAAGGTCGACTTCAAACGGATGCCTCAATTGGTGTCACATTTACATGGCTTTTTGCTTTGGGTGTAATCCTTGTAACCTACTACGCTGGAAATGCTCACATTGATCAAGACTGTATTTTACATGGAGAGATTGCCTATGTCCCAATAGACTTAATGTACGACGCTAACGGCAATGCTCTTGGACCCAAGGCAGTAATCGTCTTGTCTTTTGTTCTAGGGTTGATTATCGTGTTTATCAGCGTGTTCTATAAAGAACTCTTTATAACAACCTTTGATCCTGATTTCTCCAATGCCATAGGAATAACTTCTTCAAAATGGCACTATGCTTTGATGGGTCTTGTCTCTCTAACCACGGTAGCCTCATTCGAATCTGTAGGAGCGATTCTAGTAGTTGCACTGCTAATAGCCCCTGCTGCCTCGGCATATCTCATCACCAGAAACCTCAAATGGATGCTTTTGCTTAGCTCTATATTTGGTATTGCCAGCTCATTTTTCGGATACTGGCTGTCGTATCTTCTAGATGGATCTATCGCGGGAGCAATGGTGACCATTTCAGGGGCTATTTTTGGGGTATGCTACTTTGTTACCGTCTTAAAAAAGTGAGAATGAAATTGCTCCTTCTCGTGCTTGTTGTCCTCTCCTCCTGCTATAAAAAACTGGAGTTAGACGGGTTCAATAAGGCGGACTGGAAATCTTTTCGAACTACTTGTACAGCGTACAGGTTGGAAAAGGCTGACTTGCTAATTGAAAATCGAAGTTTGCTACTAGAATCGACACAAAATGAGGTAGAGAGTCTGCTGGGTACCCCTGAAGAACACGAGCTCTACAAACGAAATGAGAAGTTCTTCCACTATCGACTGACACCTCGCGATACTTGCAACAATGCAATGGACGCTATCAAATTTCTTTCCGTCCGCTTCAATGCAGTGGGAAGGGCGAGCGACGTCCAGGTGATGTTAAGAGATCAGTGATCGGTACATCATGATTCCTGGATCGTAATTGATTCTTCGAGCTTTTACAAAAAGCACTCCCTTAAGTTTCGATAAAGCAATTATTTTTCCTCGAATTAGGGGACTTGCACAAAATTTATGACAACTAGTTGTCAGCTCACTCACAATAGATCATTACTTCAAGTTTTATTTGGCTGCTAAATTCAAAATTAAATGACAAAGTCGCGTTTCTTGATACTCTATCTTTTTGGGCTGTTTGTGCTACTCCCCTCAGCAAGTCTACTCGCTCAGGAAACGAAGGAGGATCCCTATTCGGATTACTCTCATTTATGGGGTGACTCCGCAAAGAAGAAAAAAAAGAAGAAAAAGAAGTCAAAAAAAGGAGAGCAGGTTCTCGCCAAAGATTCACTTCAATTTCAGAATTTAGATAGCATTCGCAATGCTCCTTTAGTACCGCAAGATTCGCTTCAGCTCAGTTCTGATTCTACTCAAAATCAACTTCCAGCTACCCCAGAAGTGATCGAGCAAACTCCAGATCAAGACCCGCTATTGACTGAGGATGAATTTGAACCACAAGAAGAACCTGAACAGAGGGCCAAAGACAGCGAGGATGATTTACCAATCGATGATTTCCGATCTGGGATGGACAAAGCAGGAAATGGGAGTTTCACTGGAGGATTTACCTACACAGAAATAGATGGAGACAGTTACGTTGGCCTTGTACTTTCGCCCGAATTTAAGATTGGCAAAGTCGGTGTAGGACTAAACGTTCCAATACTTTATGGTTTGGACAGTAAGTCAGTTCGAACTGAAATTTTCAAAGACGGGGCTGGAGCAGCCAGACTAGTGAGCTACATCCGATACGGTGTGCAGAAAAAAGATCCTGTCTATGTGAAAGTAGGACAATTACAAGGCACGATGATTGGTTTTGGTGGACTTGTTAACAATTACACAAACACCACAAGTTATGAAAAAAGAAAGGTCGGGCTACACTATGATTTTAACGTTAAAGGAATCGTGGGCGTCGAAGGGTTATACAGTGATTTTGATCCCGCATCACGGAACCTTCTAGCTGTCAGACCTTACCTAAGGCCACTATCTACAACATCAATCCCCGTAGCAAAGACACTCGAATTGGGAGCAGTATTCGTCTCAGATAAGGATCAAACAGCCATTCCTACAAGCGATTCCACTAGCACCAGTTATCTCTTTACGAGATCAGGAATCAGCGCGTTTGGACTAGACGTAGGAGTCACGGTACTTCGTGTGCCTTTCATCCAGATTGACCTATTTGCCAACTATTCTAAATTGACGATCGAAAGTGATACACTCACTCAAATTGCAGCCTTTCTTGGAGATCCCTCGTTCTCTTCTGGCACCGGATTCTCAACCGGAGTAAACTTCAGGTTACACTTCATTGCAGATGTTTTCAGCACAGACATTCGGATCGAGCGACTTTCTTATACAAGTGGATATCTTCCACAATTCTTTGACGCATCCTACGAAATCAATAAAGATGCTCGAATACTTTCACTAGTAGGAACAGGGAAAATGAGTGGTATTTACGGGAGCCTTACAGGCCAAATTTTGCAAAAAGTACAACTTGGGGGCAGTCTACTGATTCCAGATGACATAACCGCTTCATCACCAGCGGTAGTGCAAGTTCGCGCAGATTTGGACCGACTCGCCGACAAGTTTTCATTTCATGGAAGCTACATCAAAGGCAACCTAACAGATCTTGGAGACGCTTTTAAGTTTGACGAGAGATCTCTAGCCAAGATGAGATTCATCTACCATATGAACAGTTTCTTAGCCACGGGAGTAGATTACTACTGGGCTTTTACTCCCACAGCCGACGGTTCTTATAAGGCTACAAAATTCGTAATGCCATACATTGGAGTTAGTATTCCGTTTTAGAAATTATTTCGGGCTAACAGCCCAATTTCCAAAAGCCCAATTTCCAGCAGAATCAGAGTCGTCAGACGTCAGAAAATCTTCAATGGCTGCCAACATCTCATAACGAGACACTTTGAGGTCCCCGTTGACATCAAGTTTGGAGAAGCTTTTTTCCAGGTACTGCTCATCCAATTTGAAGATTTCAAAAAACCATTGGTATTCATCCTTTGTGATAAAGCCGTCCCGATTGTGATCGAAAAAATCGAAGACATACAGATAGATAAGTTCCTGATAAGTTTCCAGTACTTCCTCATCAATGGGATCACCAAGTTTTGCTTCAAAAAAGCTCAGCCATTCGTCTTTTCGAATGGATTGGTGCTCCTCTGGAGAAATATCTGACAGCAACTGATGAAACAATCGGATTGATTTCTCAGCTACATATTTATGTTCCGCGCTACCTTCCTCTAGCTCTAGCTTTACACGCACCTGCTCGGCCATGTCTGAAAAGTCATTATGCTGCAGCAGATCGTTCCTGTTTAGATCAAGTAAACTAAAGAAGTAGGCGAGTTTGGTACGTTGAAGTTCTGAAAACATTGTGGGCGATTTGAAACAAAATTACAGAAATAGTTGGCATGATACTTTGGGTGACCAGGCATCAGACGAACTCGAACCAAAACAGCATGCATCCAAACTCAACCCGTAATTAGAACGTTATTGTGCAAACCAGCATTTAAATACTTATATTTATCACCAATGAACGCATCTATTCGCCTAAAGTACTTAGTCCAGTTAGCACTGGTAGATAACACCTTCGATGACGAGGAAATGAAATTTGTAGTCAATGTTGGCAGAGCCAATAATATGACTGAAGATGAAATCAATTCGATTATAAATGAGGGACTGAAAAAAAAGGAAATTGACTCCACACAGGATTTCGTGGGGCTAAGTTTTGATCAAAAATTTGAGTATCTCGTAAGCATTATCGAGCTCATGAAAGTCGATGGAAAAATCTACCTGAGTGAAATCAACTACTGCAAAGAAATTGCTCAAAAATTAGGATTCAAGAAAGAGGTAATTTCAAGGGTAACTTCCAAAATACATTCTGATCCAAGCTTATCTGTAGATTGGAATCTTCTCAAAGACGAAATAAAGATCTCTCTTAAGGAAGATTGATTCTACTTTTGATTCGTCCAATCAAGAAGTTGTCGCTGTCGTCTAATTCTTTCAAGTATCATAGGATCATGCAAAAAATCGGCCTCCTGTCCAGTTGATGTGAAATGCCAATCTTGGCAATCTGAACATTGATAGATATTGATAGGTCCAGTCCCATCTCTATGATTGTTCCTAATTCGATTTTCTATTAAGGCTTCTCTGGCGAGTTCTTCTGAATCGTATTGATTTTTTCCTGTTACGCAGCCCGCCATTAAAAACTAGTTATCAAGCCAAGATTTAAACAATTTCACTTTGTCTCTGCTCACAATCACATCTTCATCAAACTTCGGCGATAAATCAAGGCTAAGTCGTCCGTTGAAAAACGAATCAATGCTTTCAATGGAATTCTCATGTATAATTAGATGACGATTGACTCTAAAAAACTGCGTTGGATCTATAGACTCTTGAATTCCATCTAACGAGAGATCTAAGATAAGGGACTCTCCCACTATGGTTTTAAGATAGCTGGTGCTATCAGTGCTGTAGAAGTACGCAATTTCCCTGATGGCTATTGACCGGTACTTCAAACCTGTCTTTATCAGAAATTTACTGCGATATCCTTTCACAATATCTTTTCGCAGGTCTTCAATTTTGGTGGCTAACTCAACTGAGTTTACTCTTTCAAACTTTTTTACCGCTAGCTCTAATTCTTCTGGTTTGATTGGCTTCAGCAGATAGTCAATACTATTGTATTTGAAAGCTCTCAAGGTGTACTCGTCAAATGCTGTAGTAAATATTATGCAGGGGAAGGCAGTCAAGTGGTCTAGAATATCGAATCCAGTTCCATCTCCCAGCTGAATATCGAGAAAGATAACGTCCGGCATGGCATTGGCATCAAGCCAGGTTTTTGCTGATTCAACAGAGTAGGAAACACCTATTACATTTAAGGAAGTGTGGTTTTTAACCAGTTCGACCATTCGGTCAGCTGAGTACTTTTCATCCTCTATGATCAGCGCGTTCTTCAAAACTAGATTGGAAGTTTTACCCTAAACTCCTTGGCATTTTCTGTAATCTCAAGGCCTCTTTTTATTGAAAGCAATAATCTCTTTGAGAGATTCTTAAGGCCAATACCTGTGGATTTTACCAGTTCTTGTTTTGGCTTTTTCAAATTTTCAACTACAAGGAATTGATTCCCTTCATTGTAAAGCTGAATATGAAGTGGCTCTGTTGGTGAAAAGGCATTGTGCTTCACGGCATTTTCCACTAAAAGCTGTAGGGACATTGGAGGAACCATCACTTGCTCACCATCAAGTTCGATCCTATTCTCAATAAGAATACCCTCCTGATGCCTCATTTTCAGTAAAAACTGGTAGTCTTCGAGAAAGGCAATTTCAGTTTCAACAGTAACAAGATCAGTTTCATCATTCTCCAATATGTATCGATACATGTCAGAAAGCTTAGCGATAAATTTCACTGCCTTGCCAGGGTCGTTCTCAACCAATGAGGTAAGTACACTAAAGCTATTAAAGAGAAAGTGAGGGTTGACTTGATTTTTTAGTCCTTCAAATTTTGCTGCTATTAACTCCTTCTGTATCAGCTCTTTTTCCCTTGCTGTGTTAACTGCAAATTTAATGTACAGGTTGATCGTATCAGAGGATATAATCAGGAGGGAAAAAACGAACCCTTGGGCACTATGTATCCAGAATTGTGATACAGAGTCTAAATCTTCGTACATGTTCCCGCAGGTACTCGGATCAATCCTACAACACATAGGTTGTATGAAGAAATCAAAAATGTAGGAGAATAGCACAACAAAAGGCAGCATGGAAAATGCTGGCTTAAAGAATACTCTAAAAAATCCCTTGTTTGAGTGGAAGGACCCTCTGTTTTTAAAGTGCTTGATCGAGTAGGTCGCTACTTCCCATATCACAAGGAAGACCGCAACTGTGTAGGCCAGGAACACGAAAGTTGTAAGTGGCCAAATAAAGAAATCTGTCCAATGGCTTTCCTGTGTGAGCTTAAAAAACAGGAAAACAAGAATTCCTGAAACTACCCGGATGCCATACTTCTTCATCAATAATTAATCGTTTTTTGAAACAGCCTCCGCTGCGTTAACAACCACAGAGATTGTTGAGCCAACCACCTTTTGCGAACTTCTACTTCTGCTGGACACGGTGTAAAAGTACTTTCCATTCCTCACTCCTGCTGAATTTATAGTTGCAACAAAGTGATTGATATCGTTGGGATCGGCTTCTATTGAAATACCCATATCGCTGGCTCCTAGAAATTTGGGTATGTCAAAATTTGCTTTCATGGCTCTTTTACTTCGTACCACCCATATATCAACTGTTGCCTCACTTGACATGTTCATTTCCAGTTCATTTACAGAAAGGTGAATCTTAGCTCCATCTTTAGGTTGCTCGAAAGTTTGCGCAAATCCGGTGCTAGTTGCAACACCAAGAATCGTAAGTAGTATCCATTTTTTCATTGTGCGTCTAGTTTAGTTTAACTACCATTAAGACGCCTTTGGTCAAATTTTTACTCCCCTATTCTATTGGATCGCGACATAAGGTCATTGAATTGTAAAAAGAAGCTACTGAATCGTCAATCGTTTTCGATGCTTTCACCACGGTTTTTCCAGTCACCAAATCCTCCCTTATAATTATAGATGGTTTTAAAGCCCGCATCTTGAAAGACTTTCATTGCACTAGTGCTTCTTCCTCCTGCAGCGCAATACACTGCCACGGGCTTATCGGTATCCAGTTGTGCAATCTTAGATGCAAAGTCGTCATCCCGATAATTCACCAACCTTGATCCCGCTATTCGACCTTGCTCATATTCGTTAGGTGTTCTAACATCCACAAGAAGAATATCTTGCTTCAGCAGTTCCTTCAATTCATCGGCAGTTACCTCCTGCGTGACAACTTGTCCACTAGAACCGCAGCTCAGCAGTAGAAAAAAAAGCACAATAACTAATGGAGAACAGTTTTTCAAAGATTTCATATGAAGACCATTTTGGTGTTTTGGTCGTTAATTTACCAAGGATTGCCGAAAAACGTGCTTTTTGGTCACTTCTTTAGGCAAATGGTCCCATTTTTGATCTACCAAACCAGCTAATTAACCACATGTATGAGATCTATTTTCATTATATCTATTGTGCTGCTGTCACTCAGTTCTTTTGCACAGGAGGAACAAGGCAGATTAGACGATAAAATCGATGCTGTCACTTACGACTGGGATTTGGAAGCTGATAAGCTTGCTACCTATCAAGGCCTACTTTCCGTTTGTGGGGATCAGGAGTATCGATTAAAAGTAATTGGGCTTCTAAATGATGTCCACCACTTGGACAGTGTCCTATACGATGTCTTGCTGAAAGTATCCAAAACAAGCAGTGACAAGGAAGTCAAGAAAACACTTAAAG
>JBDWQX010000048.1:0-6909 GCA_039986395.1 Cyclobacteriaceae bacterium | reverse complement strand
CAGCATTACCCTTTTCGACACGAAGACCGGAGCAAATTTTACAAGATATCGGAACTCACAGCAGATCTACCCTACGTACAAATTGTCGGTGAATTCAAATCCTTCGCAAACATTGGAGTAGGAAGAAAGACCCGATTGGTTGGCCGTTTTTCAGATGAAACCGGAACCATCGAAATGGTGTGGTTCAAGGGCGCACAATGGATCCGAAAAAGCCTTTCCATTGGAGTCAAATATGTTGTTTTCGGAAAAGCCAACTCCTTTGGAGGCAAGCTGAACATTGCTCATCCAGAAGTTGAGATTCAAACAGAAAAAAATACAAAGGGTGGCTATTTGCAGCCAGTTTATCACACGTCGGAGAAGCTCAAAAAAAAGGGAATGGAGAGCAAATTCTTTAGCAAAGTGATGAAAGTGCTGCTTATAGAAGCTGTGAATCACATTCAGGAAACTTTGCCGGACAACCTAATAAATCAATTTTCATTGATTGACAAAAAAACGGCTGTGGTGGCTAACCATTTCCCGAGAACCTCACAGCAACTGGGACAAGCCCAGAACAGACTAAAATTCGAGGAGCTCTTCTTTGTTCAGCTACGACTGATAAAACTCAAAATCTCCCGTACGGAAAAATTTCGTGGAGCCTTGCTTAACAAAAGTGATCTCCTAAATACCTATTATGAAACTCACCTTCCGTTTGAACTGACCGGAGCACAGAAAAAAGTTATCAAAGAAATCTATGCTGATATTAGGTCAGGGCAGCAAATGAATCGACTCGTTCAGGGAGACGTTGGTAGTGGAAAAACAATGGTTGCCTTTTTGTCCATGCTTATTGCAATTGGAAGTGGGTATCAATGTGCTTTTATGGCACCGACAGAGATTTTAGCAGAGCAGCATTTTAAAGGACTACAAGAACAAGCCGAGCAAATGGGTCTCCACATCGCGCGACTGACAGGCTCCACTCCAACTTCAGAGCGAAAGCTGATTCATGAGGGTTTAATGTCAGGAGTTATCACGATTCTCGTAGGCACACATGCTTTGCTGGAGGACAAAGTGAAGTTTAAGAATCTTGGTTTGGCAGTCATTGATGAGCAACATCGTTTTGGAGTAGCACAGCGAGCCAAGTTGTGGACAAAAACGAAAGATGTTTACCCACACGTGCTGGTAATGACCGCAACACCAATTCCCAGAACGCTGGCAATGACCTTGTATGGCGATCTGGACATTTCAGTGATCGACGAACTGCCGCCAGGGAGAAAATCTATCAAAACACGGCATTTTCGAGAAAGCAAGCGACTGGAAATGTTTGGAGTCGTGCAAAAAGAAATTGACAAGGGGCATCAGGCATACATGGTCTACCCCCTGATTGAGGAGTCAGCAACACTCGATTACAAAGATTTAATGGATGGATATGAATCTGTCACGCGCCATTTTCCTAACTATCAAATTTCAATTGTGCATGGCCGAATGAAAGCCCAAGACAAGGAATGGGAGATGCAGCGCTTTGTAAAGGGTGAAACCAAGATCATGGTTGCTACCACTGTGATAGAAGTAGGAGTGAATGTTCCAAACGCCTCGATTATGGTGATCGAGAATGCGGAACGATTTGGTCTTTCACAATTGCACCAACTACGAGGAAGAGTAGGAAGAGGTGCTGATCAATCTTATTGCGTTCTAATGAGCGGAGTTAAATTGAGCACTGAAGCGAAGTCTCGCTTAAAAACCATGGTGGACACGACCGATGGGTTCATTATCGCAGAAGCAGATCTAAAAATTAGAGGCCCAGGTGACCTGATGGGGACTCGCCAAAGTGGCGCGTTAGACCTGCTAGTTTCTGATCTGGTCAAGGATGGCGAAATTCTGAAAACTGCGAGAATAGCAGCACAAGATTTATTAAGAGATGATCCAACCCTTGAAAAATCCCAAAACAAAATGATCAAAACGCATATTGAATCGTTTAGCAAGAATGCTGTTAATTGGGGAAGGATAAGTTAGTTGACTGGTGAAATAGTTGATCGGTCTGCCACGACTAAATAACTATTTAACTAATTTACTATTAACTACAGCTCATGAAATCCCAGTACATAAAACTCCTGAAGAAACAGATCGCGAAGCTCGACGATGAGCATTTTGACTTAGAGGCTTGGAAAAGCAGTGCTATCTCGGTGTTGTCACGGGTGTTCGGAAAAGATGATCTTCGTGCAGAGCAAATTGAAGAGCTCAAAATCGACTACAGTAGCTGGGCATTGCGAGACTCAAACGCGAACTATAAGCCAGTAGAAACAGCCAAGCTCAAAGGTCGCGAGATATTAAACACCGCTGTTGAAGAGATTGAAATTTTCGGCGCTCCGGAAAATCATTCTACCGATGTATTGGGGAAAGAATTTGCAAAGGAAATTCAAAGCATGAGTGAGCCCCAAAGAAAGAAGCACTTCGAAGGAATGAAAAAAGAGAAGCTGGTAGAGTTGCTGATGAAGCTGACGAGTTAAAACCTAACCACAAAGGACACAGAGATTTCACAAAGTACACCAAGCGTCTTGTGTCTTAGTGGTAGTTTAATGCTTAAAGTGTCTCACCCCCGTGAATACCATCGCCAATCGGTGTTCATCACAGTAATCAATCGAGAGTTGATCCTTTACAGATCCTCCCGGTTGGATAATCGCTGTGATCCCAGCTTTTCCCGCTATTTCAACACAGTCCGGGAATGGGAAGAACGCATCAGAAGCCATCACTGCACCTCGTAGGTCCAACCCAAAGTTTCCTGCTTTTGCAATCGCCTGCTTAAGTGCATCCACTCGTGATGTTTGACCAACTCCACTCGATAACATTTGTCCATCCTTCACCAGCACAATTGTATTCGATTTTGACTGCTTACACACTTTTGCCGCAAAAAGCAGATCGTTGGTTTCTTCTTTGGTGGGTACCTTTTTCGTTTTTATTTTCAAGTCAGAGTCAGACTCTGAACCTAAATCATAATCCTGGACAATCGTGCCTCCAAGCAAGCTTTTATATTGCGTATTTTCCCTCCACTGTCTCTTTTGAACCAAAAGAATTCTGTTTTTCTTCTGCTTCAGAATCTCCAGTGCTGCTCTAGAAAACGATGGGGCAATCAGGATCTCAAAAAAGAGGTCGTTCATTTCTTCAGCTGCCTCCTCACTAACCTCAGCGTTTGTGACAAGAACTCCTCCAAAAGCTGAAACAGAATCAGCGGCAAAAGCTCTATGATAGGCTTCAGAAACTGAATTTCCTAAAGCGACACCGCAAGCATTGTTGTGCTTTAAGATAGCGAAAGAGGTATCCTCAAATTCAGCGATCAATTGAACTGCCGCTTCGATGTCTACCAGATTGTTGTATGAAATTTCTTTACCATGAATTTGATCGAAGTACGCCTCCAAATCCCCATAGAAATACCCACTTTGATGTGGGTTCTCGCCATACCGCAACGTCCTTGCCGGTGATGAGCTCAACTTGAACACATCCATCGATTGATCAGCATTGATATGATTGAATATCGCAGAATCATAATGGCTTGAAGTTTCAAAAGCGCGAGCAGCAAATAGTTTCCTGTCAGCAAAAGTTGTTTCCCCACTACTCTCATCAAGGATCTTTTGAAGGTCTCCATAGTAGTCGCGCGAACTTACAATGACAACATCATTAAAGTTTTTAGCTGCTCCGCGAATCAGGGCGATACCGCCGACATCAATTTTCTCGATTATATCTTCCTCAGATGCTCCGGAGGCAACTGTCTCCTCAAATGGATACAAATCAACAATTACCAGATCGATCGCAGGGATTTCGTATTGCTTCGCCTCCACCATGTCTGATTCGTTGTCACGCCTATGAAGAATTCCACCAAATATCTTAGGGTGAAGTGTTTTGACTCTACCTCCAAATATTGAAGGATAGTCCGTTACGGACTCAACAGCGGTTACGGTAACACCAAGGTCATTGATGAATTTCTCTGTTCCGCCGGTGGAGTAAATTTTAACACCAAGCAGATCCAATTTCCTAACAATTGGTTCTAGGTTGTCTTTGTGATAAACGGATATTAAAGCAGATTGGATTTTGCGAGTTGACATTATGTAAGAGTCTCTTTTGGGTTCATACCATTATGAAAATATTTCTTCTCAGGTACTGAGCGCAAATGTAATTGGCTCTAGGCTAAAATGTACTCCTCAATTACTCTTGGAAAATGTTCGGATTCCAATGCGTGTATTTTGTCTGCCAGAGTCTCTGATGTTTCCTCCTCCTCCACACTACATTTTCCCTGAAAAAGAATTTTTCCTTTATCATATTCCTCATTCACCAGATGAATGGTGATACCAGATTCTTTCTCCTTAGCAGCAACGACTGCCTTGTGAACCTTGCTTCCATACATCCCCTTTCCGCCATACTTTGGCAGAAGAGCTGGGTGGATGTTTATGATCTTATCTGGAAATGCTTCAATTAGAAACTCCGGAACCAACCACAAAAACCCTGCTAGAATTATGAAATCAACATTTTGAAGTCTGTCTAAGAAATTTGGGGAAGCAAACTCGATTCTCCCAAAGACTGAAGATTTGATACCAAGGTTCTTTGCGCGCTGCAGAACATATGCGTCTGCTTTGTTGGAAAGTATTTCGGAAACTTTGATTTGCAGATGCCCATCGAAATGCCTTGCTATATTCTCAGCATTGGTGCCACTTCCTGAGGCGAAAATCGCCAATGATATCGATCCTTCTTTCACGGCACAAGGCTAATGGCTAATTGCCAGAAGCCAAAGGTCAAAGTGCTAAAATGCATCCTGGAAAACCTCAACGGTACCTTTCGGATTTATGCAGGCAATATCAAATCGAATATCCTTTTGCCACTCAATTCCAAAAATGTATTCCTCTGCTGCCTCCCTTATTCGGGACTGCTGTTCGTTGCTGACAAAAGTTTCCGGCTCACCAAAGTCATTATTGGATCGAGTTTTAACCTCTACGAAGACCAACAGCTCTTCTCCCAACAATGCAATGAAATCAATCTCTGCTCTTTTATATCGGTAGTTCTCTTCAAGTATTTCATAGCCTGAATCTTTATAGTGACTCTGAGCAAGTTCTTCACCTCGTTTCCCTTTAGTTTTGCGATCCATAGTATGGGGGCTATACAGCCATTTTTTGAGAAAATTAAGTAGCTATTTGATTCTGTTGCCAAATAGTTGATTTTAAGTTTCAATTATATGCTAAGATGTCAGAATTATATCCGTTAAAATTTAAAACAATTTTCAAAGAGAAAATTTGGGGTGGCCAGAAAATCAAAACGATTTTAGGAAAAGATTTCGGCAATCTTGAAAACTGCGGAGAGACTTGGGAGTTATCGGGCGTCGAAGGAAATATATCAATTGTTGAAAATGGGCATCTGTCTGGAACTCCCCTTACTGAATTAGTTGAGAAATACGAAGCAAAGTTGGTCGGTGAATCAATTGTGTCGCGATTTGGATACGAGTTCCCATTGCTAATTAAATTCATTGATGCTGCTGAAGATCTTTCAATTCAAGTTCATCCAGATGACGAGATGGCCAAAAAAAAACACAATGGATTTGGTAAAACAGAGATGTGGTACATCCTCCAGGCAGATGAAGGCGCATCCCTGATTTCTGGATTTAATAAAGAGACCAACAAGGAGGAATATCTCGAATATTTTAATGCAGGGAAGTTGACTGAGATTCTGAATCGAGAGGAAGCCAAGAAAAACGATGTCTTCTTTCTCCCAGCAGGAAGGGTGCATACAATCGGAGGCGGTCTGACGCTTGCAGAAATCCAGCAAACATCTGACACTACTTACAGAATCTACGATTTCGAACGAGAGGACAAAGACGGCAATAAGCGGAAACTACACGTTGAGGAGGCTCTAGACGCC
Source organism: Cyclobacteriaceae bacterium (assembly GCA_039986395.1). Taxonomy (GTDB): domain Bacteria; phylum Bacteroidota; class Bacteroidia; order Cytophagales; family Cyclobacteriaceae; genus Ekhidna. The sequence continues at coordinate 1,038 of JBDWQX010000048.1, read as the reverse complement.
ATTGATTTTACCTATTCCGAAAACTACAAGACTCTTTTCGAGGATAAAAAGAATGACACAAGTTCAATAATTACCACGCCTTTTTTCACCGCCAACAAACTCTTCTTAGATCAACCTATCGACCTTGATCGATCAAAGTTGGATTGCTTTAAAATCTATATTGGCGTAGGCGGATCGGCAATCATCGCTGGAGAGTCGATCAACTTTGGGGAGGTGATGCTAGTTCCAGCAGAAATGAAGAATTATACCGTTGAACCAGAAGGGAAGGTTGAGTTGTTAGAAACATATATCGAATTGCACCCATAGACTTGAGTAAAAAAACCAACTTCATTCACCTTGGCTTAAAAGACTACAAAGAAGCCTGGGACTTTCAGGAAGAGATCTTCAAGAAAACTGTTGATCTCAAAATTGCGAACCGCAAAAAACCTGAAGGTGATCAGAAAGAGACGGAAAACCACCTCCTCTTCTGCTATCATCCACATGTATTTACACTTGGGAAGAGCGGGGACGAAAATCATCTGCTTGCCAACGATGCTTTCTTGAAGGAAAAAGAAGCTTCTTTTTACAAAATCAATAGAGGCGGTGACATCACCTATCATGGTCCTGGTCAAATTGTCGGGTATCCCATCTTAGACCTTGACCATTTTTTCACAGATATACACAAATACCTTCGATTCCTCGAAGAAGCCGTCATTCTAACATTGAAGGAGTATGGCATTCTTGCGGGAAGAATTGATGGTTTAACAGGCGTCTGGTTAGATTGGGACAGTGAAAAAGACGCTCGAAAAATTTGCGCGCTGGGTGTCAAATCCAGTCGTTGGGTGACGATGCATGGGTTCGCGTTAAACGTGAATACTAACCTAGATTATTTCAACTACATCGTTCCATGTGGCATTCCAGACAAAGCAGTGACTTCATTGCAAAAAGAATTAGGTCATGAAATGGATTTGAAAGAAATAGAAGAGAAGCTAAAGAAGAACCTGGAGCATGTATTTGAAATGGAGCTGGTATGAAAAAAGATATAGACTTTTCTCCTGT
>JBDWQX010000047.1:0-6206 GCA_039986395.1 Cyclobacteriaceae bacterium | reverse complement strand
ACGCCAGTTTTTTCGAATTTCTTTTTGAACCTCTTAAGGGCTCTATCCACTGACTCGTTCTCTTTAACGTTTATTATTAGCATTTCGAATTTTTTAAAGGACCGCAAATATAGAAGCTAAAAAGCTGCAATGCAATCATTTTGAAAGTAAGCTTCTTGAAATTACAATTTTTTGGATCTCGGAAGTGCCCTCTCCAATGGTGCACAATTTCGCGTCTCTGTAGAATTTCTCCGCAGGATAATCCTTGGTGTATCCATAGCCCCCGAAAATCTGTACTCCTTCGTCTGCAACTTCAACTGAGATGTCTGCTGCATACAGCTTTGCCATTGCGGACTCCTTGTTAACATTCTTTCCTTGATTTTTCAGGTCCGCAGCTTGGTACGTTAAAAGTTTAGCTGCCTCCACCTTGACTGCCATATCGGCAAGCTTAAAAGAAATACCCTGGAAGGAGGATATCGGCTTACCGAATTGCTCTCTTTCTTTGGAGTAAGCGAGGGCTGCATTCATAGCTCCCTCCGCAATTCCACAACTAAGTGCTGCGATAGAAATTCTTCCACCATCAAGAACCTTAAGTGCTTGAACAAACCCATCGCCTACTTCTCCAATCAGATTCTCTTCTGGAACTCTACAATCCTCAAAAATCATTTCAGATGTCTCCGAGGCTCGCATTCCCAATTTGTTTTCTTTCCTTCCCTTGTTAAATCCTGAAGTGCCACGTTCCACGATAAAAGCACTTGCATTTTTTGATCCTCCCGGTTCTCCAGTTCTAGCAATTACCACTGCGACATTTCCAGAGTTGCCATGGGTAATGAAATTCTTTGCTCCATTCAAAACCCATTCGTCTCCTTCCTTCACTGCAACAGTCTTCATATTTCCAGCGTCGGAACCAGTGTTTGGCTCCGTTAGGCCCCAGGCCCCAATCCACTCACCGCTAGCCAGCTTAGGCAAATACTTCATTTTTTGAGATTCACTCCCATGTTGCAGGATATGGCCGGTGCAGAGTGAGTTATGAGCCGCCAAGGACAATCCAAGAGATCCGTCAACTTTAGACAGTTCTATGATTGCGGTTACATACTCGTGATATCCAAATCCGGAACCTCCATACTGTTCCGGCACCAAAATTCCCATCAACCCTAACTCTCCCATCTTATGGAAAAGGTCAACTGGAAAATGTTGATCCTCGTCCCATTGCATTTTATTTGATTCTATCTCTTTCTCAGAAAAATCTTTGATCATCTGCGAGATCATATTCTGATTCTCCTCAGTAACTGTGTTGTCTACGGGTAATGTGTCTACGGACATAACGGAGCTTTTAATTTTAGAAACGCAAAATTATCAATCTTGTTGATCATATTAGCATGATCGGCTTGTTGATTATTTACCTGATAGTATAGTTTTGCGCTCCAATACATATTTCATATGAAAATAGCAGTTGTAGGAACCGGATACGTTGGATTAGTAACAGGTACATGTTTCGCGGAAACAGGTAATAATGTTACCTGCGTGGATATCGATGAGAAGAAAGTTGAAAAACTAAAAGGTGGGCAAGTCACCATATACGAACCAGGGCTGGAGGCACTCTTTGAAAGAAACATTCGTCAAGGCAGGCTAGAATTTACAACAGATCTTGCTGAGGGAATTGAGGGTGCTCAAATAATCTTTCTAGCACTTCCGACACCTCCAGGTGAGGATGGATCAGCTGATTTGCAATACGTACTAAGAGTAGCTGAGGATCTAGGACCTCTTCTTGAGGACTTTACCGTGATTGTGGATAAAAGTACCGTTCCGGTTGGCACAGCAGAAAAAGTAACTGAAAAAGTAAAGCTGGGAGCTAAGGTTGACTTTGAGGTTGTTTCAAATCCAGAGTTCCTTCGAGAGGGAGTTGCCGTTGATGATTTCATGAAACCAGATAGGGTAGTGATCGGTGCAGAATCTGCAAAGTCTATCAAGCTAATGGAAACACTATACGCACCATTTGTGAGACAGGGGAACCCTATCATATTTATGGATGTAAGATCAGCGGAGCTAACTAAATATGCAGCCAACTCTTTCTTGGCAACCAAGATCACCTTTATGAATGAAGTAGCAAATCTTTGTGAGCTACTTGGCGCAGATGTAGATAAAGTGAGAAAAGGAATTGGGACCGATAGTAGAATTGGAAATAGATTCCTATTTGCTGGAATTGGATACGGTGGAAGCTGTTTTCCAAAGGATGTTCAGGCATTGGCAAAATCGTCGGATGAGGCTAATTATGATTTCAAGATTCTCAATTCTGTGATGTCTGTGAATCAGATCCAAAAACAGAAGATGATCGAACCGATCAAGAAATACTTCAAGGGGGACCTAAGCGGCAAGACCATTGCCATTTGGGGATTGGCTTTTAAGCCCTACACTGATGACATTCGTGAAGCTCCAGCGTTGGAAAACATAAATGTGCTCCTAGAACAGGGAGCAAGAATCAAGACGTACGATCCAGAAGCAATGGAGAATGTAAAGGAGTTGTTTGGTGATAAAATCTATTTTGCCCAAGATCAGTATGATGCTCTGGAAGATGCAGATGCACTAATGATTATGACTGAATGGCCAATCTTCCGAACTCCCCAATTTGACAGGATTGAACGCACACTAAAGAACAAAGTAATTTTTGATGGCAGGAACCTGTATGAGTTAGAGCAGATGGAGGAACTGGGGTTTCAGTACCACAGTGTAGGCAGAAGAACTGTGAATCAATAATTATTAAAGCAAAACGCCACCTGAAGGTGGCTTTTTTGTCTTAGGCTATCTTACTCTTGAGGCTTCTGCTCATTCAAATCCCAATTGTAATCTTTGTAATCAAGGTCGGCGCCCTTGTCCAACTTTACCTCAGAATATTTACTTATGAATTCCTCCAGGGAGGTTTTCTTTGTGAAGTCTCCACGATACCAACTGAAGAGCTTAGACAACTCAGCCTCAGACGAACTCTTAATTTCATTTTTTGTAGGGTCTGCTAAAAAGTCCTTTGCTGCGTCAGTAAGTTGTGCATCCAACGTCTCAGGGAAGTAGGCTTTATTCTGAAGTTTTGGGCATGAAAAAGCTGCGCAAACCAACGCGAAATGAATTCTTGGTTCCTCAAATTCCTTCCTGATAATTCCGTGCTCAATGTTGTTTAGGTCCTTTTCGTCATCACCAATTTTAATGAATTTGATATCCCATGGAGTATTGACAAATGGAATCTTAATTGCAGCACCGATGTCCTTGATGCTTTCTACTGGGTAGTGCGTCAAAATCAATTCAAGCGTAAAAGCATTGTAAGCATTTATCCAATAGGACAATTGTTGATCCTTCGACCAGGCATCCTTCGGTTCATTAGCCTCCAACATGCGCAGGTAAGATTTTAGCTTAGGCCTCTCTGTCTTCAATCCTTTGTAATTGACTAAGCCACTCTCATCAACGTACTTCTGCAGGAGTTCATCAAAAGGCTGATGTGATACACCGCTCTGTGCCGCAATACCAAGTACAGCGAATACACCCAGAAAAAAAACAATGATTCGATTCATATCTTTAATATATAATTGTCAAATTGAAATGTATTTAAGCAACGGAGTAATCCAATTGAATGGTTTCATTTTTTGACCATTCGAATCAAATAACCAGCAAAAGGTACGCCAAGAGACACAATTTTGGAATTATCATTACTCAATAAAGAATTGATCTTACTGGTGGCTGGCTTTTTTGTCGTAGCAATATCGGCAAATCAAATAGCCAGAGCCTTTCAGCGAATTCGACTACCGCTAATTACTGGGCTGATTTTTACCGGGATAGTAGCAGGACCTTACATCATTGGGCTTATACCAATTGCAGCTAAAACAAATCTGAATTTCATCAATGAGACTGCCCTCGCATTTATTGCTTTTGCCGCTGGTGCCGAACTGTATGTTCGCGAGCTAAGGAGTCGGATGAATTCCATCAAATGGAACACCTTCGGTCAACTGGTTGTCACTTTTGTGCTCGGATCAGTTGCTGTTTATTTTCTTGCTGACTACATCCCCTACATGTCAGAAATGTCCGTTTCTGGTAAATTATCTGTGGCAATGATTACAGCTGCAATCTTTGTAGCTAGATCGCCAGCTTCAGCCATCGCGGTAATCAATGAATTAAGAGCTAAAGGCCCATTTGTTCAAACAGTGATGGGAGTTACTGTTGTGAAGGATTTTCTGGTAATAATCTTATTCTCGATCTGCCTTTCTCTTTCTCAAGTACTAATCTCTGGTCAGGATTTCCACTTTATTGAAATTTTGAGCCTGCTGATGGAGCTTGGGTTATCATTTGTTGTAGGGTTCTACATCTACGGGTTCATTCTAAAACAGACATTGAGTTTTAGGATCCGTAGAATTCCAAAAACTCTACTTGTACTCTTAGTTGGTTATTCTGCATACTTTATGTCAGCGCAAGTTGGGATATACACTGAAACCACTTGGGGCCATAAGATTTTTCTGGAGCCACTACTCATGTGTATTTTGGCTAGTTTTTATGTCACCAACTTTTCTAAGTCTCGACCAGAATTTCTCAAAATATTGGAGGATGTAAGCATTCCGGTCTACGTGTCATTTTTCACCCTGACAGGAGCAACATTATCAGTCAATGTGATGGGAGATGTAATTGGTGTTGCACTAATTCTTTTCCTCATCAGGATTGTAACAATGATAATTGGTGCATATACCGGTGGTCTATTGGCAAAAGATCCTATGAAGTTTAATCACTATGGATGGATGCCGTACATCACTCAAGCTGGAGTGGCACTAGGTCTTGCAACAGTTATTTCCAATGAATTTCCCGATTGGGGTAACCAATTCGCAACGGTGATCATTGCACTGATCGTAATAAACCAATTCATTGGCCCTCCGCTCTTTAAGTGGGCCATTCAGAGAATAGGTGAGGATAGAACCAAGGCAACTACACCAGAATTCGATGGAATTCGCGATGCTACAATTATTGGATTTGAAAGCCAGGCGGTTGCTTTGGCGCTTCAACTACAAGAAAATGGCTGGGAGGTTCAACTGGCAACAGTAAAAGACCAAGGTAGCATCGAGGAGCCTCACGGAGTGAAAGTGGTTTACATAAAAGATATAACCATTGAAGAACTCAAGGGCATTGAGGCTGATAAATCGGAAGCATTAGTGGCAATGTTATCTGACGACGAAAATTACCAAATCGCAGAGATTGCCTATGAAAAATTCGGAACCAGAGATATCATCGTTCGGCTCAATCAACGAAATAACTATCAAAGATTTCTGGACATCGGTGCCAAGATCGTCGATCCTTCGACTGCCATGGTGAGTTTGCTCGACCAATTCGTGCGTTCTCCTCAGGCTGCCTCACTGCTTCTGGGAATGGAGAAAGGAAAGGACACAAGAGACATCGAATTGCTCAATCCAGATCTTCATGGAATTACGCTACGTGATCTCAGACTTCCAGCGGATGTAATTATCCTCTCCGTTGTGCGAGGTGGGCAAACCATCATAACGCATGGCTATACACGACTAAGAATCAAGGACACTGTTACGGCAGTCGGCTCAATAAAAAGTCTGAATCAAGTTCAGTTGAAGTTTGACAGATAGCGAACCTTCATTTCGTCCAAATTTTTCATTTCGGCTCACGAGAAAAGCCAAAACCTCAACATATCTTTGCGGCCATGAGCGATTCACCTGAAGGAGGAACACTAAAAAACATTGTTTCCCACTGCAAAGAGTACGGATTTATCTACCCATCAAGCGATATATACGATGGCCTTAGCGCTACCTACGATTATGGGCCGAATGGATCAGAACTGAAGAAAAACATCAAAGAATACTGGTGGAAGGCGATGGTTGGTATGCATGCAAACATAGTAGGAATAGATGCAGCAATCTTCATGCATCCGACCACATGGAAGGCCTCGGGTCACGTGGATGCTTTTAACGATCCGCTCATTGATAATAAAGATTCGAAGAAACGCTATCGTGCAGATGTTTTAGTTGAAGACTATATCGCCAAGATTGAAGGCAAGATCACGAAAGAAGTAAGCAAAGCTGCCAAAAGATTTGGGGATGCGTTCGACAAAGAGCAGTTCATTGCTACCAATCCACGTGTCCTCGGATACCGAGAAAAAATAAAGTCCATCGAAGATAGAATGGGCAGTGCGCTTGAATCAGGAAGACTTGATGATCTAAAAGCACTTATAGAAGAAC
>JBDWQX010000046.1:0-28690 GCA_039986395.1 Cyclobacteriaceae bacterium | reverse complement strand
GTTTAATATCGAGGCGTAAGTAATGAAATACAGCATCAGGCTGGAGGAAATAACGAGAGTCGCTCCTAATTGGAAAATAAATTCATACCCAGATAAATAGATATTAACGGCTTGAAAAAAGCTCTGAATAATGTAAAGACCTATGCCCACAGCCAAGAACCTCAAAAATTGCCTTTCCCTTCTAACAAGCACAGCTGAAGACTTCCAGGAACTTCCGATGTAAGTAAATGCTTGTACCAGCAGCACGAACTTCATTACGTAGAACAGAGAGCTAAAATGCGGTTCATTTGAGTAGATGAGTAATCTTAAGATCTGCTCCTTTTCCTCACTAGTATTAGAATAAAAATCAAGATTCAGAGAAAGGTGAATGATCGCTGGTAGGAAGTGTAACAGATCACTGGTTTTAAAATTTGTTTCCGTCTCGATGAATTCTCTGGTTAAAAAAAATAGTAGGGGGCCGAATAGATAGGGAAACGAAATTGTGGTAAACGCTAGATGCGGATACGATAAAAGATAGTAGCTCCAATAGCCCGAATACTCTGCCAGGCAGAAAGAAAATGGAATTATTATCAGAGAAAAATAAAAACGTTTCCTCTTATCAAGCTTTGGGTGCAAGTAAAAAACTGTACCTAACAGAACGCCATGGATGGCTGCCAGAAATCCGATAAGTGACCAGACTTGAGTCATTTCATACTTTTAAGTTCAAAAGTAATTTTCCACACGATGAGTTTTGAAATTCTCATTATTATTTCCACAAATGGCAAATTTGCAAGGTTCGTGATTCCTCTGCTATTCTAAGGGATTCATTTACCTGCATCTCAGGATTACGAAGTCTGTAATTTTAACCTACCTGAACTCCTTGTCGTAGATTTCTTTAGCTTTGGCTAAACTACTCATGTCTTCAAGAAATCGATCTTTTCTTGGTTCACGTGACATAAGTTCTTCCAGTAGTTTCTTAGCTTCATCGTCTTGCTTATCCTCCAGCAAAGCCTCGGCATAGAGCATCGTATTACCTGGATTAGCTGGAAAGGAGTTGTATGCTTGCTCTAAGAGTTCCAGAGCTCTTTCCTTCGAAGGCCATTTCAAGATGAAAGGAATTTTGGGAACTTTCAAATGCATAGCTCCAAGTATTCGTTGTGCCCCAGCCTCGGCAAAAAGTGGATCTAGTATCAGAATCTCTTCACTTTGTGTTTTGATCCGATTCACAAGACCATTCTTTGATGCTTGAATAACACCAATCACTTGACCCCACCGGGCCAGGTTGCTGACATAGTAATACCTTAAAGCGACGTGATCCGGGTATTTCACAAGTTCTTTTTCACCAATTTCAATGGCTTTCTCATAGGTTGCCTTCCTATCAGCCTCTGAGATGTCGGTAAAGGCACCTTTAAACTCGTAGGCCCTCAGCAACGCGGAGATTGTTTCAGGCGTACGAGCCGACCGCTCATAGAAACGTATTGCTTGGTCTATGTTGTCTCCGTTTGCAAGAGAGCCGCTTATGTTTTCATATCTTTTTTCAAAAATGATTTCGGCATTCTCGAAATCTGAAACCACTTCTACAGAAGGTTCATCCTCAATCGATTCATTGAACTCGGCTATTTCTTTCTCGCCGCTTTCAGATTCGTCGACCTCCCGATTGGATTGATCACTTTTCTCCGAGGTGCATCCAAGTAGAATTGCAACAAGTAAAAGATTTGATTTTGCAAGTCTCATTAGTCTTAAAGATACTTCAGATTCAAAGAGATCATTTCTCAAATGAAAGGATCATTTCCATTTTACGGTAAACTCAAATTCTACATCCCTTCATACCACTAAATGCAAAATACCCTATTGTAGGTATTGACATTAGTCAGCAACCTACCGAACTTTAGATTGAACTTCAGTTTGAAAGTATAGGTCATCACTAAAAAATTTACGCTATGAGCCACGAAGCAATCATCATGATTCCAGGGATAACAGGAAGCCAGCTGATCGATGTTAATACCCATAATTTCCATCCCGTCTGGAGAGATATTCGATACAATTTTCAGAAGGTTGAGGATTTGGAGTTGACAGATGAGTTCCAAGGAGAATTCTATGAGGAAAATATCAATACATTAATCGAACGCGGTGCCGCAGAGTCGTTAGCCTACAAGGAGTTCATGGATGACTTAGAGACTGACGTTCCCAAATTCTATTTTAGTTATGACTGGCGGAGGTCCAACCGGGAGAACGGGAGAAAACTGAACGACTTTGTTGAAATGCTAAAGCAGAAATCTCAAGCAAGCACCACCGCAAATACCATCGAGAAGATTAGTATCATAACTCATAGCATGGGAAATCACATTTGTCGATTTTATATTCGAGATTTCGGTTTCGCGAGCATTGACAAAATTGTGTTTGTAGCTCCGCCATTTAAAGGATCTCTTGCCACAGTAGATACCCTTCTGCGAGGACAAGGCTATTTCAAGAATATCAAGAAAAAGCTAAGAGAGGTTATGCGAACATTTCCGGGGGCCCTTGAATTGTTGCCAAATTACGAGAATGCTGCATTATTTACAGACGACACACCGGTAGACTTTTTCAATAAAGATCACTGGCAAAAGAACTTGACAGCATCACTCGGCAGTGCGAATGCCTATGCCCACAGACTTGCGGAAAAATTTATCAACAATCTGAACAGAGCTAAGGAAGATTTAAAGGAACTCGACCAATGGATAGAAAACATCACAGCGGAAGAGAAAGAACGAATCCTAGTGGTGGTGAGAGATGAATTCAAATCTTTTCAAGCAGTTCGGGTGCACGAAAATCAGGAGAATTTCATTGACCTAAAGAACAGCGTAAAAACAGAATCGGGCGATGGTGTGGTACCACACATTAGTTCATGTTGCTACTTGGACGAAATCAGGACTTTGGCAATAGAAGACTCGTTGTGGTATGACGATGATAGTCATGCGTTCGTAATGACTGAGGAGAGAGTTCAGAATCTTGCGAGTTGGTTTTTAGATTCAAGCCGACCATTCGATCCCAAAATCCCAGGTGGTTCCATCAAAGAGGTGAGCGGTTTCAAAAAAGTGCGAGATGGTGAGACGGGGCTTTGGCACTATCAGATTACAAAAAAAGACGTTTAGCCATTCTCATTGAAGGCCATTTCAAGCTATCTCATAGTCTGAAATAAGCGTCGTGCTCTCAACAGATTGCTCGAAAAATTGCTCTTTTGCCTTCAGGTATTCAGGGTTTGAGAAAAAGGCTTCCATTGTTTCTTTGTCTGGGAAATTAATAGTGAACACGCGATTGATTGTATCTGCTGTTGCTGAACGAAGAACCTCTGCTATCTTGAAATCGTAACCGAAATCCCCGCCAAAATCTGATAGTATCGGACGCATGGCCTCTCGGTATTCTTGATATTTTTCATCGTCGATGACGTTTAGACCGACTAACATTTCGAATTTCATAGTTTCATTTTTTCACTATCCCTAACAATTGGAGCTTTTGGGAAGCCTCTCTTATACTTACTTTTTCTTGGCTGAAAATATCGGAGCGGCGACCCGCCAAAAACGCGCGGCTCGGAAATATTTTAAAGCCTTCACACACCGCGCCAAATCTTCTCACCCGCCCTCCTAGATAGACGCCCTCCTAGATAGATTGGAAGGTAACATCGCGTTATTCATTACAGTTCGTGAGCGTGGAGATTTCTACTCGGTACTTATCGAATCGACCGGATTGCTATTGGCGGCTCGGAAGGTGATGAAGCTGATTACAAGAAGAATTAATGCCGCGAAACCAATACCTGGTAAAACGAAGAGGCCGAAATTGAGACCTGTCGAGTAGGCATAGCCGCTCATCCATTGCCTAATGAACAGGTAAGCGATCGGCCACACAATCAAATTGGAAACGCCAACAAGTACCATAAAATCTCTGGACAGCAAAACCATGATCTGATTCACAGATGCACCCAACACTTTCCGTATGCCGATCTCTTTTGTACGCTCGGTTGCGATATAAAGTGAAAGTCCGATTACACCCACGATTGAAATGATGATAGCTAGCAATGAAAAACTCTTGAACAATGTCGAGAACTCCTGCTCGCTCTTGTAGAGTCTGTCAAATTCTGAATCCATGAACGAGTGTCTGAAAACTTCTTCAGGCGCATATTCCATCCACTTGTTTTCCAGATTCGTGACTGCCTGATTTACATCAACATTGTCTGACAGTTTGATAGAGATGATTTGTGGTTGTACTGTATTTAAGTTCTCTTCCGGTATACCAAGAAATACCATTGGTTTTATTGGCTCGTGCAAAGAGGTGAAGTGGAAATCTTTGAGCACGCCTATAATCTTGTGTGGCGCTGGCTGACTGGTAATCAAGACTTGCTCTCCGGGAGCTTTTTCGGGATCCCATCCTACCATTCTTGCACAGGTTTCATTGATGATCACAGAAGCTGTGTCGCTTGCTAGGTTGTTGTCGAAGTAGCGGCCTGAAACAAGCTGCATGTCATAGGTATCATGAAAATCATAGTCGGTTATGAACAGGTTGAAAAGGAATCGCTCTGTCGCTGGTACCCCTATGGCTTGGAATGTACCACCACCACTTTGTCTGCCGGGAACATGAAAACTAGACGCAACAGAACTCACAAAGGGTTGGTTCGAAACATCGCTAACAAAAGATTGATAACGCGCTCGCAAATTGTTGGAGACCTCCACCAACAACACCTGATCTTTAGCAAAACCGAGTTTCTGGTTCATCATGAAATTCATCTGCAGCACAATGAACAGCGTAGCGAGCACCATGAATATGGATGCCGCAAACTGGACCACTACGAGAATATTTCTTAGTCCCCATCTTTTGTGCGAGAGCTTCACTCCTCCCTTGAAAATTTTAACTGCTTCGAAAGATGACATGAAAAAGGCCGGATATAGACCGGACAATGTTCCAACTCCAAGCACCACCGCAATTAGGAAAACAACAGTATTTACAGGATTGAAATCTGCTAGCTCAATGTTCTTGCCAGCAATCTGATTGAAGGTTGGCAATAGAAGAATGGCTGCTACTACCGACAGAATCACAGCCAAAAATGTGATCATAATCGATTCTGTGATGAATTGTCCGATCAATTGCTGCCTACTCGAACCCATCACTTTACGTACGCCAATTTCCTTGCTTCGCTTGACAGAGTTAGCAGTAGACAGATTGGTGAAATTGAAGCAAGCGATTCCGAGAATAAGAATTGCAATGATTGAAAATAGCACCACATATCTGGTATCTCCGTTGGGCTCGAATTCATTTTCCAGTCGACTGTGAAGGTGAATGGAATTGATTGGTTGCAGATAGAAATTATGGATGTTCCCGGCCGCTACATATTCCTGATATGTTTTCCCTAAGATGGACTCGATCTGTGGACCCATTCTGCTTTCTAGCAAGTCAGGAATTTTCTCTGTCAGAGCTTTGCTGTCATCTGCACTTCTAAGTTTGACGTAGTTGTGTAAGGAATACGCGCCCCAGAAATTACTCTGCGAAATACCGAGGGAACGGATGGAAATGAGCAGGTCAAATTTGAAATGGCTTCTTTTAGGGACATCCTCACATATGCCTGTTACCACGTACTTTGTTGTATCTCCAATTTCGATGGTTTGATTGAGGCCGCTTTCGGTTCCAAAGTATTTGGCATTGGTTGAGACCGTGATGACCACACTATTTGGGGCCTTCAACGACTCGTCTGCATTTCCTTCCAACATCTTGATTCCAAACAAGTCGAAGAAGGTGGAATCGGCACTGGCAAATCGATCTTCATAGTAGACCCTGTCTTCGATTTTGATTCTGGTCTGGCCTGTTGGCTTGAATATTCTTGTATAATTCTCCACCTCAGGAAATTCGGCTTTTAAGGTTGGCCCAAGTGGTGGAGGCGTGGTGGAATAGGAATTCTCTCGATCTGGGAAATGTCTATTTAACGCCACTCTGTACACGCGATCGCCATCGGGATGGTACGAATCGAAATCCACCTCGTCCGTGACATACGCAAAGATCAGAATCGCACAGCAGATGCCAAGACTGAATCCAACAACGTTGATGATCAAGAACATTTTGCTTTTGATTAAACCTCGGATAGCGGAAAGAAAGTAGCTTTTTAGCATGAAGTATCAATTTGTAATGCTACAATTTTAGAAACTTCAAACCATCCTCTTGAGTACTTTTACTTGAACGGTTATTCGGCTGATGCTTTTTACATCAGAGATACAAAGGATTTTCTAACAAGGGATTGATTCGATTGTGTTGCCAACATTTTCAAGGTCACATCAATTGCTAAACTCTACCACTTTCGGCAAATCCTAAGATCACGTCCATCGACATTTGATCGGTTAGGTTTTTGGCATAGTGAACTTTACGAACCACTCCATTTTCATCGATCAGAAACTCCGCTGGAATCGTTTTTATTGACTCTTTACCTGCCATCCAGTGAACAGGCAGTTTTTCGATCTTGGCCTTTATGACGGTTTGAAAGAAGGTCGTAAAGTGACTAACTGCTGATTTCAAGCCTGAGCTTTCAATTCCGTAGGCCTGATAGGAGGTTTTCTCAGGATCAGCGATCAGAGGTATTGGCGAAATGCCACTGTGGAAATCATTGCCAAGCAACACTTCTTTTTTTGATTCAAAGAAGAAAATCATTTCAAGATTTTTACGCTTAAATTCATCCATGTTCTTTTGAAGTCGGTGCACCCTAACATTACAAAATGGGCATCCTGCATGTCTGAAAAATGCGATAAGAACTTTCTTTCCTTGATAATTCCTCAAGTTGATCTGTCTTCCAAAAATGTCTGTTAGGTTAAATAAAGGCGCACCTGTGTTTACCTCGATGGTAAGGCTACCGGACTCACTCATGTACTATTATTAAAGGGGTTTTCGCTTAAAGGCTCAAGTTACAACTAGATAAAAATTATCAAATGACAATATCGACCAACTGTGGATTTTGGTCGATTCTATGTGGTTAGAAACAGGACGAAGGAAATGGAGGCACCTTATCGAAACACTGTCAGGTAGCTAATTCATTCCAAACTCTTTTTCTGCTTTATGAGATCAAGTTTTCTCTGAAGAATACTCATATCGTATCCCTTCGGGGCAAAAGTCTTAGCACTTTTCAATGCGGTTTCCGCTTTTTTGAATTCCTTCTTTTGAGCATATGCGCGAGCTTGTCCATTTAAAACCCTCCACTCGTTGCCTGGGTAGTATTCCACGATAGCACTGTACGTTCGGAGAGCAGCATCTGGAAGCTTTAGCGTTAATGTTTGATTTCCGTAAAACAATAAGGTATTCAGACCTACAGCATTTGGATCAGCAAAAGCCTCATCCAAAAGGACTTGTGCCTCCGCCTCTCCATTTTGCAGAAGAAGTAGGTTAGCGTAGGTGGTCAGATTGGGAAACGAACGAAGTTGATAGCCATCAACTGAATTTTTTATGTAACGCAAAGCCTTATCCAAGTGAAATTGATTGTTCATCAGATATACAGCTGCAGTGGCATACCAGTTGCCATTTAGCATTGGTTGCATTGTATCCTCCTGTTCCAAGAATGTCTGATATGCAATTTCCTGAGTGTCAAATGTGATTGAGAAAGGAATTTTAAGATTTTCCCAATTTAGTGATGCAACCGTATAGTCGGTTGTTACACTATCGAATGTGAAAATCATTTGCTCACGATAAGGAGCGCTTTCTGTTTTAACTCGCGCCACAAGCACGTTGTCTTTCTCATCATAAACCATACTTCCAATTTGACTTGAGTTGGATGATAAAATGATGTCTGCCTCGTCATTCTCAAAAACCGCGATGAAAAGAACGTACGTTCCAGCTTTAACCGTGTTGTCCTCAATGCTAGCGTCATGGCTCAGTGTTAATGTTGGTGCCATATTGGCTCCTGTTCTCCATGGAGCAGTGGCAGGTAGTACCCCCACGTCAGGGTCAATTGAAAATCTCGGATGGCTGTACCCGTAGGAGACCAGACCACCCCAGATTTTTCGACCCTTGACAGACGGTCGGCTGTAGGTAATACTTACCTCAGAAATTCCAACGGTCTGGGTGGTTGATGCTGTAGGACTAGCGGCAGGTAATTTTTGAGCAATAGAGCAGGAAAGTAATCCAGAAGCCAGAATGGTTACAATGTGTTTTTTCAGGTTCATAATTCGTGTTGTAGTTTTCGAATTAAACTACGCGAATAGATCATTGGAAATAGTTACACTCGATCAGATGTAACTCCAATTTGGTACTTTTCTCTAAAATCTGTGGGAGACATGCCAGTTCGTTTTCTGAACGACCGGTAAAAGCTCACCTTGTTGTTGAACCCTACTTCTATTGCCAGTCTGTTGACCACCACTTCATTGCCCGCCATCTGCAGTTTCTCACAAGCCTTGTCAATGCGGCAAGAATTGAGATAATCGAGAAAGGTGACTCCCATTTCCTGGTTGATTACTTGGGAAATTCGGTGGCGAGAAATATCCAGATCATCGCTTAACTGCTGCAGGGAATAGGCACTTTTCAAAAAAGCTTCATTTTCTTCAATACATTTTTTAATGTCTTTTAGGATGAGTTGAGACATTTGAACATCCAGCGACGATTTTTCATATTTCGTTGCCCCTACAGACTTCACATTCGAAAAGAGTGCAGGCTGAAGAATGGCCAGATATGTCACAAAATGAATCAAAGCTGACAGGCCTATGAATTGTAAGTTGTCCCATGAGCCAGGAAAGATTTCAGTCAGAAAGTCTCTGAAAAAAATACTTGTAAAAAACAAAACAAAATAGGCAATCAGTAGATAAGCGAGGTATTTGAGCCACTTTCGCCTAATCAGTACCATCGGCGTTGCAGCTACAAACTTTCGTCCCCTTTCCAATATTGTTAAACCCAAAAGGATAAGTGTGAAAATCGGAAAAGTCAAAGGATCTAGAAGTAGACTGAAATAGGTAAAGTCCGCTTGAAGGGTTGCAAATGGACATGAATCAGATGTGGGCATGGCACTTGCATTTGCTACATAGAAAGGTATCAGTAATGCATAGACGACTACAGTCGGAGATAGTAGTAAAATTTTCCATGTTCGTCCAAACTTCCGACCCAAGCTGATTTGGTAGTAAATAAGGAAAATCGGCCCGATTGTGAAGAGCATAGGATATGTGGCCAGCATGAGTGAAGGATGCGATGCATAAAATCCTGTTTTTGCCCCAAAATGTTCGAGTAAGTAGAGGGAAAGACAAAAGAGCAAAGCACCAAACCACAGATTTCCTGGCTGCTTTTTGGAGAATCCAAGGATGGCTATTGCTGCACTGAGAAAAAAGCCATGAATAGCTGCTGCTAAAATTAAGCTTGTGGTAAGTTCCATCTTCTTGCAGGCAAGTTAGAAAGTGTCACTCGGTAAACGTCTTTTTAATCTAACAGGTTGAGAAGGGTAGACACTACTAAAAAATTCCAATACAACATCCCCCAGCCATCGCCCTAGCCAACACGCCCCCTTGATAGGGGAAATTAGCGCCCAGTTGAGAATCAAATTTCCGAATACAATCCTATCCTTGCCCAACCAGCGCGGAATATTTGTTTCGTGACTTATTCTAAAGAGGACCGGAAGAAACTTCCGCTCCAGAGTGGATTTTCTGTTATCAGTTGTTGAATTATCTGTTAATAGCCTACATTAAGAAGTTTAAAGCATGACATTATCTCCTAGAGTACTTCAACCCATTCTGCTCGGTGCAATTGCAAACATTATAGTCAATTACATCTTTAATCCTGATGATCCCGATTTCATCTTAAGTGAGTTTGTGGCAGCCATCCTCCTTTTCATTCCTATTACAGAGATTAATCATGCTATTGATCGGGGGCTGGAAAAAAGATTTAGCTGGATCAAGTCCTTGCCTAAACGGCTTGTTTCTCATTTGATACTATTGCTACTATCTATAGTCTTCATACTCAATGTAGTAGGGAATTTATACTTGTGGCTTAGAGGAGATGGCTTTTATACATGGCAGGAATACCTTATAATAAATAGTGTCGCATTCGTTCTTTCTCTTCTGCTGACCGGGGTAACCTGGATGTCTTTCTATTTCAAAAGGTGGAAACTTGCTGAAATGCACTTAACTCAATCGGAATCAAACTTGGACAAGATCAGATCTGAAATTGTGCTAGATCAATTGATCACAATGAGTCAGGGGAAAACTGAAATAAAAGTTCGTCCAGAAGAAATTAAGTCGGCTACAAGCAAATTTGGTATTGTGAGGATATCGTTGGATGAGAACAAATCTGGCATTTTCAAAGGAACGCTAACAGATTTGCTAAAACTTCTCCCAACGTACTACTACTTTTTGGCAACTCGTAGCAACATCATTCACAGAGACTCAGTTAGATCAGTTTCATCGTCTTCATACGGTAAAATTGTAGTTGAAATTAAAGATGACCAGCACTCCGACTATGAGCTCATTATAAGCAGGCAAAAGGCTTCAACATTTCGAAAATGGTACAATAGCGATCCATCTTTCTTTTCATAGCGTTTCATTTTTTTCCAGGCACTTTTTTTGTTTCTGCAGTTCATGCTCTCCGTTTCTTCGAACACAGAAAAATTTATGTCGAACAAAAATTTACACAAAATGAAATTCCATCAAATCATTATTGCCAGCTCTATTTTATTTCTTCATCTACTTCCCACGGTGATTGAAGCCCAGCCTCAATCACGGAAGCTCAAAAAAATCCAGAAGTACATTGACAACGCAACCCAGAACAATTTGACCGGTGTTTCAGTCTATGTTAAGAGTCCAAAACTTGGAGAATGGACAGGTGTGTCCGGATACTCAAATGTCGAGAACGAAACGCTCCTTGAACCCCAAGACATTTTTGGTCTGGCCAGCATTGGTAAGATGTATATCGCAACGGCAGTTCTAAAACTTGTGGAAGATGGCAAGTTTGATCTGGACGATAAAATATCATCATTTCTCCCATCGGAAATTATTGAGAACGCGCCAAATGCCACCGAAGTGACCATTCGCCACCTACTTGGTCATACCTCAGGGTTTGTCAATTACGAAACAGATCCAGAACTAAACAGGCTCTATCTCGAAGGAGAGCTAAAACTCGATACGCTCACTCACATGGAAGCACTTCAAAGGTATTTTTATGGAAAAGAATCAAGGAATGCACCTGGTGAAAAGTATAGATACAGCAGCACCAATTATTTGCTGCTTTCTATGATCATGGACAAAGTACTTGATCAAGGTCATGAAGAATACATGAGATCCTTGCTTGCCGAACATGGACTTGACAGAACCTGGTACAAACAAACACCCCCCGACCTCATTAATCATTATGGTGATTTGAATAAAGATGGTGTTTCAGAAAATCTTACATGTCAAACCATCGAAACCACCAATTGGTTTAGTGGTGATGACGGTATTTACACTTCGATTGATGAAGCAGCTAGTTTTCTTGAGAAGCTGATGAAGGGTGAAATTTTAAATCAATCCACTCTCAAGGAAATGCAGACCTGGGACAATGAAAAAGATCCTGATTATGGGCTAGGCCTAGAAATCGACAAAGCATTTCCTTACAAATTAACTATGGGTCATTCTGGAAGCGCAATTGGCATGCGAACGGACTTGTACTATTTTCCAAAGCAAGACATGATCGTAGGCATATTTTCAAATTCTGGACTACGGGCAGCATCTCCAACCTTTGCAAAAACTTATTATAAAATGAGAACAAGAATAATGTTAAAACTATTTCTTCTGTAAGCTCAAAGCACCTTCATCAGCAACCTAGACCGGATAGAAGCGGCATCTCCCGATGCGTAGCAATCGGGAATACAGCGGATAGCCGGACGAATGGTTCCGATGAAATGCGATTTGTCTCTCCTTATACAATTCCCAAGAAATGGCTTGGGCTACCGGAATCAGCCTGTATATTTACTCTTATATGATAGTGGTGAAGGCTTTTGGTCAGGTGAAGGAGGTACTTGGAACGGAGGTGTTGGTAAATAAGGAGATGACTGATGTAAAATCACTACGAGATTACTTAAGTAACGAGTACCCCACCATTGTATGGTCGACGGTAGCAATTGCCGTCAACACGCAGTATGCGCACGACCCAGATCCAATAAAATCGGGCGACGAGATCGCTTTGATTCCGCCAGTATCTGGAGGGTAATGAATTGGTACAAATTGTAGAAAATATCGACCTCAATGAGGCCTATAAGCAGCTGGCTGATCCCGCTGCGGGTGGCACGTGCATTTTCGTTGGCACGGTGCGAGACAATAGTCTGGGCAAAGAGGTGACAGAATTGAATTTCGAAACGTATGACGCGATGGCTGTCTCGGAAATGGAAAAGATTCGGGTAGCGGCTATCGAGAAATGGGGATTGGAAAAAGCCATTATGATCCATGCGGTTGGGGAAAAGAAGATTGGTGATCCGGTTGTGGTGGTTGGTGTTGCAGCAGCTCATCGCAAGGAAGCGTTTCCTGCTTGTCAGTTTTTGATCGATGAGCTGAAAAAGACGGTTCCCATCTGGAAGAAAGAATTTTTCACGGACAGCAGTCACTGGGTTTCACAAACTCCCTGATATGGAAAAACTGAAAGACAAATTCGGTCGGGAGATTAACTACCTCCGATTATCGGTGACGGATCGGTGCAACCTACGCTGCACGTATTGCATGCCGGAACGGGGATTGAAGTTCGCGCCAAAGCAGACATTGCTCTCATACGAGGAATTGCTGGAACTGGCCGATGTGTTGGGATCCGTTGGAATTAACAAGATTAGAATCACTGGTGGTGAGCCATTCGTTCGAACTGACTTGATGGCCTTTTTACGAGAGCTGGCTACAAAGTCTTATCTGGAAAAAATTAGTATTACGTCGAATCTCACGTTGATTCGTCAACATCTGGAGGAGCTACAAAGTATTGGAATTCATGATGTGAACGTCAGTCTCGATTGTCTTGAAAGGGAACGGTTCAAAGAGGTTACCCGCAGGGATGAGTTCGAGGAAGTGGAGCAAACGCTTTACGAGATGATTGATCGTGGATTTAATATCAAGATCAATTGCGTGGCGATGGCTGGTGTGAATGAGGATCAAATTATTCCGCTGTTGAATCTGGCGAAGGAACGACCAGTGTCGGTGCGATTTCTGGAGGAAATGCCATTCAACGGGTCAGGAAGTGAGTTTCAACGGACACTGAAGTACAAGACGATTTTAGATATTATTTCGAAAGAGTTCGAGTTCACGAAGTTGCTGGATGAACCATCTTCCACTTCGCAGAATTATGCAATTGAGGGGTTTTCAGGAAGCTTTGGTGTGATTCCATCTTTTAGCCGAACGTTTTGCGGGGATTGTAATCGCCTGAGACTGGCTGCCACGGGTGAGGTTCGAACCTGTCTGTACGGGCCAGATGAATTGAACATTCGAGACATGCTTCGAAATGGTGATTCTAAGGATGCGATTCGGTTGGCGTTGGCGGAAGCGGTATTGAACAAACCGAAGGACGGGTTCGCTGCGGCAGACGAAAATGAAAAGACGTATTTATCGATGACAAAATTGGGCGGATGAGCAAGGAATTAACGCATATCAACAAGGACGGAGATGTTCACATGGTGGACGTATCTGGCAAGGAAATTACGGAACGGATCGCTGTGGCTCAATCGAAAGTGGAGTTTCCGCCAGAAGCGTTTGCCGTTATTTCTGAGAATGGATTTAATACGAAGAAGGGAAACCTTGTTCAGACAGCGGTGCTTGCAGGAATCGGGGCAGTGAAGAAAACATCAGACCTTATTCCGCTTTGCCATAACATCCCGATCTCGAAAGCGGATATTGATATTGATCCGATTGAGAATGGGTTTGAGATTTCTTGCTTTGTTAAAACCACTGGTCAGACGGGTGTTGAGATGGAAGCATTGACGGGTGCATCGGTGGCAGCTTTATGTATCTACGATATGTGCAAGGCCTTGTCTCACGACATAGTGTTGGGGCCAACGAGATTGATGGAGAAGAGTGGTGGGAAGCGAAGCTTCTCCAGATGAGGTAGTGGCTCTTTTTGCTAGGAGGGTCATGCCGTGCTTGACACGGTATCTTCCACTTTTTGTGTAGGATGCCTGATCGAGTCAGGCATGACAGAATCATTGCTTATGCTTATTTGAGGGGGATCTCTGTAGAACCATATTTTTAGTTTAACAAAGTCAAGGAAATGCCCAGACCTAAAACAAAAGACGAGTTAATCGAACAAAGTCACAAGGGGTACCAAAAACTCAATGACTTCATTGATTCTTTTTCTGATGAGGAAAAGAGCAAAGACTTTCCTTCTGGAACGCTGAATCGGAATATTCGAGATGTTATAGCTCATTTGCATCACTGGCATTTGATGCTGTTGGAATGGTACAAGGTGGGAATGACGGGTGAGAAGCCTCACATGCCAGCAACTGGCTACAAATGGAAAGATCTGCCAGCATTGAACAAGGAGATTCAGAAAATGTATACGACCATTGATTTGAAGAAAGCCAGAACGCTGCTCAAACAGTCCTTCGAGAGTGCTCACAAATTGATTCAAAAACACAGCAACGAGGAGCTGTTCGAAAAGAAACGATACGTATGGACGGGAACTACCTCCATGGGAGCGTATTTCGTTTCGGCAGTTTCAAGTCACTATGAGTGGGCGTACAAATTGATAAAACGAGTGAAGAAATAGGGTATTGTAAATGCAGCAATCAATCGTACATATAGCACTTGTAATAAAAGACTACGACGAGGCAATCGCCTTCTACACGGAGAAGCTGAATTTCGAATTGATTGAAAATACGTATCAGCCAGAGCAGGATAAGCGCTGGGTTGTGATATCTCCACCGGGTTCTTCTGGAACTACCATTCTGTTGGCACGTGCATCAAAACCAATACAGGAAGATTTTATTGGCAATCAGGCAGGAGGAAGAGTGTTTCTTTTCCTGAATACCGATGACTTTTGGAGGGATTATGAGGAAATGGTTTCGAAGGGAATTGAATTCGTACGAGAGCCAAAGGAGGCAGACTATGGAACTGTTGCGGTATTTAAGGACTTATATGGAAACCTCTGGGACTTGCTAGAGTTGAAGGAAGATCACCCAATTGCAAAGAGACTAAAGAAATAGGGTGTAGTAGTAAAACTTGTCACTGATACCACTGAGTATGGAATGTTACCATGAAGGATAACCGATCAATAAGCCAAAGGAATGTCATGCTGAATTTATTTCAGCATCTTCGACATTGTTTGAAGACCCTGAAACAAGTTCAGGGTGACTCCGGAGAGGGTTTACGACAGTTCATTGGTTGTTCTCTTTTCCTTGAATTTGATGAGAATCATAAAACAATGACCAAGTATGCATGACAATTTCACCAAAGATCTATACGGCTTAATCCTAATGGGAGGTCAAAGTTCCCGAATGGGAACGGACAAGTCCTCACTTGAGTACCACGGTCAGCCACATGCAGAATTCATGTTTGAGTTGGTCAAAGGCATATTGCCAGATACTTTCGTCTCAGTCCGAGAAGATCAGCAGGTTTCATTTACGGATCAGACCATTCAGGATAATTTCTCAACTAAGGGGCCCATCAACGGTATCTTAAGTGCCATGACGCTACATCCGGATAAAGCATGGTTGGTGCTGGCGGTAGATCTTCCTTTTGTGACCGAACAAACGATACATCAATTAATCTCTTCAAGAAATACATCAAAAATGGCGACTGCACTGGCCACCAAAGAAAGTGGCTTACCTGAGCCTTTGGTCGCAATCTGGGAGCCGAATTCAGCAGAGGCGTTGAAAGAGCATCATTTGGTGGAGGACAAAAGGTGCCCACGAAAATTTTTGATTAACAGCGATATTGAGCTGGTTCATCCGCAAGATGATCTGGAGTTGTACAATGCCAATAATCCCGACGAATACAAGGAAGCAAAATCCATGATCAAATGAACGGAGTCAAATGAATATCGAGCGCTATCAACGGCAAATCGTTCTTCCTGATTTTGGAGCAGATGGTCAGCAGAAGTTAGCGAACGCGAACGTATTAATCGTTGGTGCGGGAGGTTTGGGTGTTCCAGTGATGCAATATCTGGCTGGAATGGGAGTTGGGAAGATTACCATTGTAGATGCAGACGTTGTTTCGCTAAGCAATTTGCAACGACAAGTGATGTACCGCACCGAAGATGTTGGAAAGAAAAAGGTAGCAGTTGCCAAGCAGTTCATTAGTCAGCTAAATCCAGAAGTCCAGGTTTCAACAATTCAAGAAATGCTCACTAGGGAAAATGCAACATCGCACATTGAAGGGTGTGACGTGGTGGTTGATTGCACAGATAGCATAGAAGCTCGCTATGTGATAAATGATGGATGTGTGGAACAAAAGGTACCGTTCGTTTATGGCGCACTTTATCGTCACGAGGGACACGTTGGAGTGTTCAATTACAATGGAAGTGCTAACTACCGAGATGTGTATCCTGATGACACAGCCAAGGTTGAAAACTGCAATGAAATTGGAGTGCTGGGTGTGCTCCCTGGAATCATTGGCTGTTATCAAGCCATGGAAGCGATTAAAGTGCTAACTGGAATTGGTGAATCGCTTGCAGGGAAGTTATTGGTCGTGGATGCCATAAATACGGAGCATCATATTTTTATGCTGGCCGAGAGTCCGGTGAAGAAGCAACCCTTTGAGCCAAGGCCAGAAATAGTTGAAAGCTGGTTGACATGGCAAGAACTGGACGATCTCGATCATCAAGAGTATCACTTTGTGGATGTACGTCCGCCGGCAGTTTTTGAAGAAAATCATGACGATCGATTTAAGAATATTCCCATGGAAATGCTTGCAGGATTCAGTCCTGAAGACAATAAGCAAGTCGTTTTGGTCTGCCAACGAGGTGTGACCACCAAGCAAGCCTCTGCCATTCTTCAATCCACTTTTTCAAATCTCACTATCCATCAGGTTAAGGGAGGCTACAATGCTCTATGAATGAGTACTTGTTACTTTTTCTGTTCTTTGCAATCGCATTGTTTTACTCGTCGATTGGCTTTGGTGGTGGTTCGAGTTATCTGGCAATTCTAAGTTTAGTCCTTACAAACTTCTATGAAATTCGTACGCTTGCATTGGTGTTGAACGTGATCGTCGTGTCGATTGGAACGTTGATGTTCATCCGCAAGCAGGTGTTTGACTGGAAAGCATTCTGGCTTTTCATTGTATTGAGTGTCCCACTTGCTTTTGTTGGAGCAAGACTGCGACTATCAGAATCCACGTTCTTCATCATTCTCGGCTCGGCCTTGATGCTCGCTGCTGCCGTGATGATCTTTCAGACAGTTAGCAAGAAAGTCATTTCAAGAGGTTTGGATCGAATCGAGAGCACTTTACTCGGAGGTGCTATTGGATTCCTTTCAGGAATTGTCGGAATTGGAGGCGGGATTTTTCTTTCTCCAACGCTCAATTTAATAGGTTGGAAAAATGCAAAGGTGATTGCTTCTCTAGCCTCTGTATTCATTCTGGTCAATTCACTTGCTGGAATTTCCGGATTGCTGGTAGCAGGTACGTTCGAGTTGAATTTCGATTTTGCATTAAAGATTGTTGGAGCAGTTGCAGTGGGTGGGTGGGTTGGATCAAACCTTTCTGTGAAGATGAACATTAATCTGATTCGAGGATTGACAGCTATTTTAGTGCTGTATGTGGGGGCGAGGATTGTTTTGTTGCATGGGTTTGAAGTTGTGATTTGAAAATGAAGAATTGAAAATTTGGAATAGAAGAATCGTGTCTAGCACGTCATTTCGAACACAGTGAGAAATCTTACCTTGTGGTATAGATCTCTCCTTACGTTGAGATGACAGGAAGTAGAAAACAGCGAGTAACTTGGAGACGCAGAATTACTGACCACTGAGAACTGTAAACTGACAACTATTAAAATGAGCTTAGAAGAAAACAAACAAAGCGCCATCGCCTTCTACAAAATGGCCTATGAAGGTGACCCTGCAAAGGCCGTAGCACAATATGTCGGTGATGATTACATCCAGCACAATCCTGATGTAGCGAACGGTACTCAGGGGTTTATCGATTACTTTGTGCGGATGCAGGAAGAGTATCCAGACAAATCCATTGCATTTGTTCGAGCAGTTGCGGAAGGCAATCAAGTTGCGCTTCACACCCATCAGACTTGGCCTGGAAATGATCAATATGTAACGATGGATTTCTTTCGTTTCGATGAGAACGGAAAAATCGTGGAACATTGGGATTCAATCCAGCAGATACCGGAAAAGTCAGCCAATCCCAATACGATGTATTAGCAGGTAGCCTATAAATACCCGCGATAATGGGCGACGTGCTCCAATGTCCCCTTGAGGGGACTACAGGGGTGTTATTTTCCAAAAAAAACCCACCTAACCTTCGAGTCGTCGAACCGCCTCAAGCCAGGAATTACTCCTTAAGCCTCAAAAGTTATTTCGTGTTAAATATCTTGCACGAATGATCTCAGTAGAAGAAGCTATAAAAATCATCAGTGAACAGTCAGTAGACTTAGGCTCGGAAGAAGTATCTTTTCTTGAGGCTACTGGAAGAGTACTGGATGAAGATATCAAGGCCGATCGCGACTTCCCTCCTTTTCACCGAGCTACGATGGATGGAATTTGTATTTCTCTCAAAGACTGGGAAACAGGGATGAGGACGTTTCCCGTTTTCGGTGAGCAATTTGCCGGAGCTCGACAGCAAAAGCTGAAATTGGGATCATGCATGGAAGTTATGACCGGAGCGGTTGTTCCAGAAAATGCCAATGTGGTGATTCGTTACGAAGATTTGACCATTGAAGATGCTGTAGCAACCGTCAATGTTGATGCAGTTTCAGAAATGATGAATATCCATCTTCAGGGAACGGACGCAGAAAAAGGAAAAGTGCTAATCGAGAAAGGGAAGCGAATCAGTCACGGAGATGTTGGAATTCTAACCTCTGTTGGAAAAACCAACGTGCAAGTCAAAAAGCTCCCAAAAGTGGCGATCATTTCCACAGGTGACGAGCTTGTCGAGCCAGATCAAAAGCCGGAACCCCACCAAATTCGAAAATCGAATATTTACACACTCTGCTCTTTGCTGAAAAGTCAAGGAATCTCTTTTGAGGTGTTTCACATTGATGACGAGCTCGAAGAAATCAAATTGGAGCTAGATAACCTCCTCTCCAAATTCGATGTACTCATGCTCAGCGGTGGAGTGTCGATGGGGAAAAAAGATTTCATCCCTGAAGCGCTGGAAAGTCGTGGAATTAAAACCCATTTCCATAAAATCAAACAACGACCGGGCAAGCCACTTTGGTTTGGGAGCAACGATCAGGTGACCGTATTTGGGTTTCCAGGTAATCCTGTCTCAACAATCGCCTGCTATACCGTCTATTTTCAAACATGGCTCAATCAATCGTTGGGTTCAGCACAATCAAAAAATTATGCGGAATTGATGCAGGACATTCACTTCCCAAAAGAACTGACCTTCTTCGTCCATGTATCCATCACAAATGAAAATGGAGTGCTGAAGGCCACTCCCCTTCGTGGCAATGGTTCTGGTGATTTGGTCAGTTTATCAACTGCCGACGGCTTTATGGAATTACCAGCAGATCAGAGTCATTTTAGGAATGGGGAGGTTTATCGGGTGCATTTGTTTTAGTGTGCGGCTAAACCTAGCACGCTGTACCTCGAAATAACCTTTCAATAACGAAGGCATCACAGAATTGATTTGATCCCTCCCTTTAACCGGTAAAGCTCCATCGCTTGATCGTCCGTCAAAGGTTTGTTAAATATTGACAACTCATCCATTAAACCTGTGAAACCCAAACCAAGGAAAATATTTGACTCTTCTAATTCCCAGGTAAACGGATCATCTACTCCACTTACGGCACCAATTTTTTCACCATTCAGGTAAAGGCTAGCCAAACTTTGGGGAGTGCCCAATCCATCATACGTTATCAGTATATGTGTCCATGTTTTTCTGCTAAAAGGAGGTGCCTCAACATTAACAAGTCGTTTTTCAAATTCAACCATAAATGGTGAATTCAGCGTGTCCAGGCTCCAGGCACTTTTATCGCCTATGACACCCAATCTAAAATCAGGAGGATCTTCATCTGTGAAATCCACCCAAATCGAGGCGTCATTGTAATTTGCATCCGTGATTTGTACTGGATCTGTATACCCGTCGAGATCAGTTGAAGGATCAACACTTAGCCAAAATGAAATTGAGCCAGACCAGTTTTGTGGATTGTAAGCAATGTTGTCTTTGCTTTTATAATAAAGGACTTTACCACTCTTCTTGCCAAACTCAAACGCATCACCACGCTGACCTTTTCCTTTAACGATTCGATGATCGGGGTTGTTCATACCCACCTGTATTCCTTCCAATACTCTGCTTGAATTAACATAGGAAGCGTTGGCAGTATACATATTGGTATCTCCCAATGCAAAATCTGCTGAAGTCCCATTATCAAAAGAGACGTAAAAAGTCAGAGCATTTTTGAATGCTGAGGACGAATTAGACTGACATGAAAAAAGCTGGAGAATTAATGCTCCGACTATGATGATGTTGATATGCTTGTCTTTCATTTTTTTGTATTAGGTGGATGAATTAGTAATCTTCTGCGTTCAAAGAACGAAGGATTAAATCGAAGTGGACATTGGTATAAATGAGAATTTTTGATTGTAGGTATGAATTTTTTTCATCTATATATTATCGGGATACTTCCTGATTTTGCATAAGGAACTCGCGTATTTCAAACTGATCAAGAGTACTGAAGAAGAAGGAATATTACTAATTAATTCGATACGAAAATTCGCAAAATGTTAAAATTCTGCATCCCAAAGTACCATTCACTTTTCCAATTGCTTGTGAGAGCCATCACAATTCGGCATTCGTTTGGATAGTCCACAAATACAATCGTTCAAGCCCTTTCCGTTGAAAATTCTTGCTGCGTTCTTTTCGATTCTCGCTCTTCGGCTTTGAGATCCTTTTGGTTTTACAAAATGCAAAAGGTAGCCTCTTTGCCTTCCTTCAGTCAGGTTTTTAAACGCCTTTTCAAATCCAGGATCTTCTTCAAATTTCTGCTCTAATTCCTCCGGCACTTCAAAGTCTGAAGTTTTTTTCAGCTTCACTTTCAATCCCGATTTTTCTACTTCGATCGCTTCCTTGACATATTCTAATATTACCGTTCTAAGCTCCTCTATTTCTGAAGTTTTCGTAAATCGGAGGTGTCTTGCAGATTGCATGTTCTCTGTTTGTTGCACCAATAAATTTTCATCGTCTTTCAACAATACCCCTTTGTGAAAAAGAATCCCGCAGTAGTCCTTCAACTCATGAATCAATACAACGTTCTTACCCTTGTAGGTGTAGCAAGGATGCATCCATTTAAAGTCTTCAGTCAACCCACAATCGAGGATAATCTCACGAAGCATTGTTAGCTCCTCCCTCCATTCCTTTAGGCTACTCAGGTATTTATCAACTTCTAGGTTCATGCTCGGATGATTTTTCATGAGCGTTGCTACCCTTCATGCAACATTCCGCAATGTGCAGATTCTGCACTCTCAAATTAGGGAAGGTTAATGTTTATATCCAAATCAGATCACAACCTCCATGATTTATCTCCTTTGGAATTGAGTTCCACTGAAACAACCACAGCTACCACGTACGAATCGCAGCAACCAAATAATCAATCGCAACTACCACTTACGAACGACAGCTACCACTAAATGAGTGACAGCTACAGGGTAATGAACGACAGCTACCGCTTACGAACGATACCTACGGGGTAACGAGTCATAGCTACCATCCACCAATCAGAGCTACCATGATATGGGTGACAGCTACCATCATCAATCTAGTCTGCTATAGTCCTCCTCGGTATCCACATCGATCTCACCTCTCACAAATGTAATTGTTGAAACAATTCCGATATTCTTCATCACGATCTTCTTCGCTCCCTGATCTCCTTTTAGCTGCATTAATTCCTCAAAAAAAAGCTTTCCAAAAATAACAGGCACACCCATCTGATCTTTGTAGTTGCAAGCTGTGATCGCTTGATTTTCATCGTGCGCTGAGAGCAATTCTCTCACTACCTCAACACTCAAGTACGGTTGATCGGAAAGAAGAAAGAGCACATGTTTCAGGTCTGATTTTTTATCCAGTAAATGTGAAAGTCCGAAACGAATGGAGCTTGCAATTCCCTCTTCCCAATTTTCATTCGTTATCAAGTCCAAACTCTTGAGATCAATTTTCTCTTCGATTGAATGCGCATTTGCTCCCAATACAAGTGCGCTCGCTTTGCAACCAAGCTGAGCAGCGATTTCAATGGTGTGCTGAAGGAGCGGTTGGCCCTTGTAATCTAACAACTGCTTTGGTCGACCCAACCGACTGGAACTTCCAGCTGCCAAAATGATCAATCCGGTGGAAGAAATGACGCTCAAAGTATTACCGTGTCAAATTGAGTGTTGTCCTTCGAGTGAATCGGTTCCTGCTTGTTTCTTAGTGAACGGCCTTCAACTCCTGACAATACTGCTTTGATCTCTGAGAGGATTGAAATCGCAATTTCTTCGGGCGTTTCCGCTCCAATTTCAAGTCCCACGGGCGCGAATATTTTGGCCATTCTCTCGCTCGGTATTTCAATACTCTGCTCTTTCAGGTCATCCAGCATCCTTCGAAACTTCTTCTTTGGGCCAAGTATTCCAATGTAGGGAACTTCGTTGTAGTCCAGCAAACATTTCAAAACCGCCAAATCATAATTGTAATTGTGCGTCAGCAATACGAATGCAGTTTGATCATCAATCGTAATGTTCTCAAGTATCACTTCTGGCTTGGACACAATCACCTGGCACGACGGCACAAATCGCTCTTCCTTTGCATGGGTTGGACGACCATCTACTACGTAGATATTCCAGCCCAAAGTCTCTGCCATTTTTGCTAGTCCTTGCACATCATTTCCAGCACCCACAATTACCAGCGACACTGGAGGAGCGAAATATTCAATAAATACGTTTTGATGCACCGCATCACCAACATATTCTCTGAAGAGTGAAGTCCGTTTCTTGATCACCTCATTTGCATCCGAGATTACACGGTCTGAGATACTCTTATTTTCGATCGAACCTGACGTCTCACCAGCAACCAGTAGCGATGTTCCTGGGTGCTCGCCTTTTTTGTTTTTCAAATCAAAGAGCGATACCAACACACATGCTTTCCTTTTTTCTACCGCCTGTGTCAACAGCGAAATCGGATTGTGTTCATTGTTTTCGTCAATGGGTTCGAAAAGCACCTGAATGATTCCATTGCATCCTAATTGCGCTCCCACAATCGCATCCTCTTCATCGCTTGTATCGTACGTAATCAGCGTATTCTTTTTCTGAACCAGAGCATACAATGCTTTACGCAGTGCATCACCTTCCAGACAACCTCCTGATATTGCTCCCGTCGTAATCCCATTTTCATCTACCAGCATGCGTGCGCTCGGTCTTCGGTACGAAGATCCTTCGACATGAACTACGGTGGCCAGGACAGATTTTTTACCAGCCTTAGCTGTCTTTTTGTATGAATCAATAATGGCTTTAATCTCTCGCATCTACTTTCTTAACTGGCTTACTGCCATCTCAATTTTTTCTATCACAAAATCAATTTCCTCCTCCGTCGTAAATCTACCGAGTCCAAAACGGAGTGTCGAAAATGCGAGTTCGTCGGAAATACCCATGGCTCTCAATACGTGTGACGGTTCAAAGGTTGCGGAGGTGCAAGCAGAACCTTGTGAAACTGCAATTTCATGTAGTGATAACAACAATTTTTCTCCGTCCACATCTTCCAATGAAATGTTGCTTACATGTGCCAATCGTTCACTAGAATGTCCATTGCGGTTTGTCCTAGAAATTTTTAGAACTGCTTCTTCCAACTTGTCCCTGAGCGGTCTAAGTCTTCTTTCCTCTTCTTGCATTTCTGAGCTGCATAACTCACATGCTTTACCCATTCCAACAATTCCAGGCACGTTCAGCGTTCCTGAGCGCATGCCTCGTTCGTGTCCACCTCCCTCAATTTGAGCAGCCAGCTTGACTTTTGATCTAACATACAATACGCCAACCCCTTTTGGCCCATACAGTTTATGACTAGAGAAGGACATTAAATCAACGTCTAAGTTTTTGACATCGACTGGAATTTTTCCAACGGCTTGCGTCGCATCTGTCATGAAAATCACGTTGTGCCTTTTCGCCACTTGAGAAATTTCCTCGATCGGTTGAATCACACCCGTTTCGTTGTTCGCATACATGATGGTGATGAGTATCGTCTGATCAGTGATAGCCCTCTCTAGTTCAGCTAAGTCAATGAGGCCTTCTGAATTAACATTCAAGTACGTGACATCAAGTCCAGATTCCTGCAGACGATTTGCTGGATCAAGGACAGCTTTATGCTCAGTAGAGCAGGTGATAATGTGATTTCCATTCTCAGCATTGCGTTGAGCAACACCTTTTATTGCCAAATTATTTGATTCAGTCGCTCCGGAGGTAAAAATGATTTCCTTAGGATTAGCTCCTATCACATGAGCGACCTGTTCTCTGGCATGCTGTACAGACTCCTCAGCCTCCCAACCAAATGCATGATTTCTGCTCGCGGCATTACCGAATTTCTCATTGAAATAGGGTAACATTTCCTCTAATACCCGTGGGTCTACAGGGGTTGTCGCGTTGTTGTCTAAATAAACGCGACGCACAGATGACATTGATTTATTTGAGGGAATTCCACTTTGCAAAATTTTGATTAAATCTAACAAATGAGTTTCAATGAAAACGGATAAAGTAAGATGCCTGATCAAGTCAGGCATGACAAATTTGATCCAAGATCCTCGAAACACACATAAGCCTCATGAACTCAGTTTTAAACGAGCTTCTCCCAAACCAGAGGAAGATAGATCCTCTAAAAGAAAGTGTCATACCGTGCTTGACACAGTATCCTCCTAGCCTTTATGCTTTCTGAGATCTGTATATACTTGTCGTTCGTCGAGCAAAACAAGGTTTATATACCAGCCATCATTATTTCCATGGCATTTGGAAAAGAAATTTTGTAATTTGTACAGCTATAAAAATTTTAAATCAACATGGCCTCTTATTCAATCAAAGTAAATGGTAAATCACATCAGGTAGATGTGGAACCAGATACCCCCATCTTGTGGGTGCTACGTGATCATTTGAAACTAGTCGGAACAAAGTTTGGATGCGGTATTGCGCAGTGTGGCGCATGCACGATTCATGCAGATGGCAATGCTATTCGTTCTTGTCAGCTACCTGTCTCGGCTGTAAACGATATGGAACTGACTACGATCGAAGGACTCTCTGAAAAAGGAGATCATCCGGTGCAAGAGGCATGGTTGGAGCATGACGTGCCACAATGCGGGTATTGCCAGTCTGGACAGATCATGAATGCATCTGCTTTTCTTGATAAAAACTCCAATCCTTCAGACGAAGAGATTGCTACAGCAATGAATGGCAACATTTGTCGATGCGGAACATATGTTCGAATCAATAAGGCGATCAAAACCGCCGCTGAAAAAATGTCCTAACCATCCTAAAAGTCTACTCTTATGACGCTCATTACAACACAAATAAATCGTCGTTCTTTTCTTAAAGTTTCTACTGCAGCAGGTGGTGGGATGATGCTGGGCTTTAGTTGGCTCGCTTCCTGCTCTGCTCCTGGTGAGACGGTAAAAGCTCCACCGAAGGAATGGTTTGATATCAACGCTTATATCAAAATAGGTGACAATGGAACGGTCACGCTTTACAATCCGAACCCCGAGATTGGTCAAAATGTAAAAACCTCAATGCCTGTTATTGTAGCAGAGGAGTTGGATGTTGACTGGAAGGATGTTGTCGTTGAACAAGCAGATTTAAATACGGTAAAATATAGTAGACAGCTAGCAGGAGGGAGCGGATCCATCCGTGAAGGTTGGTCAAGTCTTCGCATGGCTGGTGCCACAGGTAGAAGAATGTTGATGGAAGCAGCAGCTAAGCAGTGGAGCGTTCCAGTTGGGGAGCTAACAACAGAAAAAGGTTTTGTAAAACATGCTGCGAGTGGTAATTCCGCAGGGTATGGAGAATTAGCTTCTGCAGCGGCATTAATAGAAGTGCCTGAGGAAGTTGAATTGAAAGATCCAAAAGATTTCAAATTGATTGGCGGAGACATCAAGAATGTGGATGCTAAGAAGATAGTTACCGGACAGCCACTATTTGGGCTAGACGTAAATGAAGAGGGAATGCTGATCGCCATGATCGTTCATCCTCCGGCGTTTGGAATGAAAATGAAGAACTGGGATGCCAGCAAAGCGAAAGCAATGTCTGGAATCAAGGATGTTTTCACAATCAATACTGAACCGAAGGAAAAGCAGTGGTCGGACACAAATGCTTTTACCGAATTAATAGCTGTGGTTGGGGAATCCACATGGCAGGTCATGAAGGCCAAAAAAGCGATCGATGTGGAATGGAGCAGCGATACTCCTGCAGAAAATAGCGATGAACATTCTCAAAAACTGTTGGATGCTATTGCAGCCAAAGGTGAGATAAGAAGAGAGGACGGCAACCCACAAAGAGAAATTGGTAATAGCGAAAAAGTAGTTGAGGGTATTTACAGTGCTCCGTTCATGGCACATAACACCATGGAACCAATGAATTTCTATGCGGACGTTACCGACACGAAAGCTGTACTAAATGGCCCCATTCAGACACCGGAATTTTTAGAAAAGTCTGTCGCAGATGTTTTGGGAATGTCCTTAGATCAGATAGAGATTCAGATGACCAGAATGGGTGGTGGTTTTGGAAGAAGACTGTACGGGCATTTCGGTATTGAAGCTGCAGCTATTTCTCAAAAAGCAAAGGCTCCGATCAAACTGGTCTACACTCGAGAGGATGATATGACTCAGGGTACCTATCGTCCAATGTACCGAGTTCAGTATCGTGCATCTCTCGACAAAAACAACAAATTAACTGGATGGTATGCGAAGGGATCAGGAATCCCTGGAAGTCCTTTGTTCCACAACAGATTTCCAGCTGGATCACTTGACAACTATAGATCTGAGAATGTGAGTGTTCCAACAAATATTTCAACTGGCGCATGGAGAGCTCCGCGCTCTCACTTCACAGCGGGAGCTGAAAACTCATTCCTTGATCAGGTTGCAGAAGCTGCAGGAAAAGATCCAATTGATTTCCGATTAGAATTATTCGATCGCGCGATCAGTAATCCGGTTGGTGAAAACAACGATTATGATGCAGAACGTTACGCTGGTGTCTTGAAATTGGTTAGAGAAAAGTCAGGCTGGGATAATGATACGCCTGGTATTCATAGAGGAGTTTCAGCGTACTATTGTCACAATTCGTATGTCGCTGAAGTTGTGGACATTGAAAAGAATGACAACAATGAGTTGAAGATCAAAAAAGTGTGGTGTGCGGTTGACTGCGGTATTGTAGTCAACAGAGAAGGAGCACTAAACCAAATTGAAGGAGGTATTATTGACGGAATTGGATCTGCAATGTATAGCAGCCTTAATTTTGAGAATGGTCGTCCGATTCAGGAGAACTTCAATTCGTATCGACTGATTCGTCATACGGAAGCTCCACCCGAAATAGAGACCTTCTTCGTTGACAATGGAATCGCTCCAACTGGTTTAGGTGAGCCGACATTACCTCCTGTTTCAGGAGCTTTGGCAAACGCCATGTACAAAGCAACTGGTCAGCGATACTACCATCAGCCGTTCGCAACTGCTGAGCAGGCTGTTGAGTTGGGGTAGGGCAAATGAAAATAAAATTCTTATACAGAACCCTTCGCCGGTCGCGAAGGGTTTTTTTATGTCATGCCTGACTTGATCAGGCATCTTCAATAATGTGCTTGGTTCATGGAATGGAGGATACCGTGTCAAGCATGGTATGACATGCTGCAAACTAAATCTAGAATCCCTTGAAACTGGATGAGTACTTGGCAGAAGATCCTGAAATAAATTCAGGATGACTCGATATTAGGTTTCAATATCCATGCTTTAGTCATGCTGAATTTATTTCAGCATCTTCTTCAAACAGCATATGCTTACCACTCTGAGGAAGATACCGTGTCAAGCACGGCATGACATAAAAAGTGAAATAGAGTTCTGCTCTCTGTTATATCAAACTCACATCCGCAATCACTTCCAGCAGTGCAGGCCCATCATGATCGAATATTTTCTTCATAGCTCCGTCTAGATCTTCTTTCTTCTCCACTTTGATCCCAAGTGCTCCGCATCCGTTTGCATACTCCGCAAACTCGGGATTGTGAAGATCAGTTGCCCACACATCGAACTCACCGGCTCGCTGTTCCTTTGAGATTTTTCCAAGTTCCGAGTTATTCAAAAGAATTAATTTGATCGGCATGTTGTATTTCACTGCGGTGGTGATCTCAGCCAGGTATTGACAGAACCCGCCATCGCCAGCCACTGCCACCACTGGCCTTGTGTCTCCAACAGCAGCCCAGGCTCCCATTGCAGCAGGAAAACCGAACCCAATCGACCCAAGATACCCCGACATTAGAAAGGTGTGATTTTTACTCTCGAAATATCGTCCAAGGGAATAAGCATTGTTTCCAACATCTACGCAGACTACTGCATTTTCAGGGGAAAGCCGATTCATTGCCTCAAAGACAGCAATTGAACTTAGTCCATTTCCGTGATCATCCTTTAAGCGGATTTGCTTCTCCTC
>JBDWQX010000045.1:0-7696 GCA_039986395.1 Cyclobacteriaceae bacterium | reverse complement strand
GTAGCGCGGAGCTTCGTAAGAAAGTGAACTTGAATAGCTATGTTGGTGGTGACTTGGGTCTTCCGACGTTGAAGGATATTATGGATGAACTTGCTCGTCCGGGACGTGATCCGCGGGAGCAGTTTGAGGCGATCGCATTCGCGGAAGGAGTGAATGAGATGAAGGACTTGAAGCTGGGTATGTCACTGCCGGGTGTGGTGACGAACATTACAAAATTCGGTGCTTTCGTAGACGTGGGTGTTCATCAGGATGGATTGGTGCATGTAAGTCACTTATCTAACTCGTTCGTTTCGGATCCTGCCACTGTCGTCAAGCTTGGTCAGAAAGTGCAGGTGAAAGTGTTGGAAGTGGATGTGGCGAGGAAGAGGATTTCGTTGTCAATGAAGTCGGATGCTCCGGCTCCTGCAAGGAAGACCCTGAAACAAGTTCAGGGTGACGCAGGGGGAAACAAGGGCGGTAATTCGCAAGGTTCAAGTTACAAGGGAAGTAGTGGCAGTAAGACCCCTGATCAAGTCAGGGGTGACAGCAATAAGTCAAAGCCTTCTTATCAGTCTAAACCTAAGGAGGACAAAGTTCCGGATGGTGATTTGCAGGCGAAGTTGGAAGCGCTGAAAGGGAAGTTCGGGAAGTGATTTGAAGATTAAGAGATTTTAGATTGATTCGATTTGGGGGAATGGTAAATTGGATTGAATCTAAATCTTATGGTTGGATACAAAGTATTCGGTGTACTCAGGAATCTTGGTGCCCAGGTAATAAGGCATGTTCATTAGTAGGTAAGGTTTACCTCCAGGAGTTTTGTGCTTCTCAACATTGAACTTTCCTGCATACATACGGATGGCATACGAATGGTCTGCTCTCTCGATAAATTGATGTAGTGATCGCAACTTGCCCTGCTTGCCAGATTTCACTTCTATCGGAATAATCCATTTATCAAATCGATACACGAGATCAACTTCCGAACCACCTCCCTTTTCTTCCCGCACCCAAAAGTGAGGTTTGTAATCTATTTCTTCATGAATGGAAATTAACTCTTGTGTTACTAAATGATGAGCTATTCTACCTCTGTGCAAATCATTCATATCAGACATCCTAATCATTTCTCCTTGCAGCAAAAGCAAATTATTAAGCAAGCCAGTATCCAGAAATTGCAGCCTCGGTCTTTTCCTCAAATCGGTGGAAATTGGTGGCTTCACATCAGTAGTTGGGTAGATCAATCGAATAATTCTAGCCATATCCAATCCACGCAAGGCCTCTCCCACTTCTCTGGATCTATAATTCGATTTCCCAAAGCCTTCCATCTTAATTCGATCCGGCTCTTCGGGTGCAAATGCGATGATGTGTCGAATGATCTTTCTATCTGTACCGTTTTTTCCGTATTTCTCTACATCATCTCTATATGCTCTCCATAGCTGATTATAGATCGTTGGCAATATGGAGTAATTACGGTCTTCTTTGAAACGACTCACGATTTCTGGCATGCCTCCTATTACTGCATATTCATGAAATTGATCCAGCAGGACACTCTGCGCATACTCTGGTATGGGTGTCGTGTTGAGCATCTCTAGTGCACGCTCTTGTTCTATAGCAGCCAGGTATTCCTCAAAATTCAAAGGATGCAGGTATAGGTACTCTATCCGTCCCACGGGAAAACTTGGCACTTCCTTCAGTACAAATTCCAAGAGAGATCCTGCGGCAATCACATGAATATCAGGTCGCTCCTCATGAAAGTAGCGCAACCGCTGAATTGCTTTTGGTTCTTCCTGGATTTCATCAATGAAAAGTAACAATGGGCCATTTGATACAGGGATATTTTTAAGCAATAAAATTGCACCAACCAGTTTACCAATATCTTCCGTTTCGAACAGTTCTCTATCTGCTTTTTTTTCGAGATTCAACTCAGCAAAATGACTGAACTCGTTGGAAAATTGTCTTACCAGTGTAGTTTTCCCTACTTGTCTGGCTCCTCTAAGCAATAAGGGCTTTCTGTGTGGAGAGTTTTTCCACTTCACCAGGCTGTTGTACGCCTTTCTTTTTATGCCAGATTCTCCTTCCTCCATTGTTCAAAATTAATCATTTTGTAACAAAGAAGGGGTAATTTTGATATATTATTGCAACAAAGAATGGGTAATTTTGATATATTATTGTAACAAAGAAGGGGTAATTTACCAAAAAACTCATCTCAGAGTCTCTCAAGAGAGAATTTCACTCTCTCTCCCCGAACGGCACAATCACTCCCTTTTCTACATAGTCTTTTAGTCCCTTAAGAAGAATCGCCCAGCACCAGGAAGATCGCCGATAGTGATGGTTACGCTCTGGCCAGCCAAAATGCCAGAATTGAACGCTCACGCCACCTTCCACTTCCTCCAAATCAAAACCAAAGGACGTTGGTGTCCAGTCTTTGTCAGCACTGGTCATCTTCACATGAAAGGTTTTGTAAGGTTCTGACTGTATCACTTCGCCATTCCAGTCGTACTCTGGTGTAAAGTAGAAATTGTATGTGGTGCCCACCTTCGGCTCACCACTACTCTTCAGTGGCCACCAATTGTTGAGATGTTTCGGTATTGTAATCGCTTCAAATACTTTATCTGCTTTCGAGTTTTCGACATACAGATCATGATGAATGTCAAAGTTGGTTTCCATAGCAGTTTTTAGTTTATACCGTCCACTTTCAAAACCGGACGTACTTCGATTTTCCATTCCCCGGCCTCAAATCGTGGGTCAGCTTTGGCGATACTGATGGCATCACTCAAATCGTCCGCCAGCAAATGATAGTAACCTAAGATTCCTTCTTGTGATTCATCGTACTTCTCGTCTTCAAAGTTCCCATCAGAAAATGATAGTGTAGCTCCAGCAGCTTCGAGCGGCTGTGCTGATTTCATTTTTCCCTGCGTTGCAAGTCCACCAATAAAATTTCCAACCTTGTCGATGTGAACTTTTTGCTGTTCGATTGGCAGATGCGCCACAGGATTTCCTTTGGCTTTTATAAAGAGCATGTATTCATTCATAGTACTTCTATTTAAAGTTCTTAATTCAGTTTCAGATCTATAGGTAATAGTTTCTAAGCTTTTGAGTCCAAATGTTTTTCCAAATTATCAAGCGCAGAATCCCAATAGCCTTCATAGAAATTCAACCATTTACTGAGTTCTTTGAGAGGAGTTGTGTCAGCCTGGCAGAATCGCTCGCGACCTTTTGTGTTGATTTGGATTAGTCCGGCTTCCTCCAACGTCTTAATGTGCTTAGTCACTCCCTGACGACTAATTTCGAATTGCTCCGAAATCTGGGTAATCGGCAATGCGGCACTGGCCACCACAAGTGCGTGAAATATTTCACGTCTGGTGGGATCTGCGATCGCCTTAAAAATGCTATTTACATTAGGTTTCATGCAATTCTTTTTCCAGGTGTTCATTTAAATCAGATATGCAGTCGTCCCATCCTCCACTAAAATCACCAAACATTTTCACCGCTGTCTCTCCCGAGTAGTTAGAAATCCCTGAATGTTCCAGCGTAAGTTTTGTCTTACCGTCCATTTCTTCCAAGACCCATTTCACGATTGTTTCTACGTTCGTATTCTCGACGACCCAGGTGTAGGTCAGTGTGTAGGGCGTTGCGGTAAGCACTTCTCCGTAAATATTTGTGCAATTCTCGGCAGGAGGAGAGGTGAACAGATATTTGTATCCAACTTCAGGCTTAAAATCAGCCTGAACAAACCAAGCCGAAATTTCCTCAGCCACTGAGATTGCTTTCCAGACCTTGTCAATGGAATGCGTAAATACTTTTTCTTTTGATATTAAATCTTTCATTTACAATCTATTTATGCAACTAATCGGTTGCTAATTTACTCACAAATTTTATATATGCAACTTTTCAGTTGCTTTTTATTGAAGAGAGGTGATTTCCTTAACTCACCCCTAACCCCTCTCTTAAAAGAGAGGGGAAGAATCCCTTCGGAATTCGGGGTGAGTTCACTAAAGCACGAGAGAAATTAACAAGCGAATAAGAGGCATAGAGAAACTAAAGGAGAAATCTACCAAATAAGGTTCGAAGAAAATTTTCAAAAATTCGCAGTGAGTTAGCAACTCACTTCCCCTGCAGTGCCTTCATCAATTGATCCTTCAGCTGACTACTTTCCGAAATCAATTGACCATAAACACTAATGGCCTGATCAATCAGTTGATTTCTCTCATCCATGTCATCCGTTTGTTTTGCTCTGAGTAAGAGATCAATTGCATTTACAGTTTTTCGGTACTCTTCCTCAGGTTCATGGATTGTAGAGAGTTCGTCAAAATTTGTAGAAAAAAACGACTCGTAATTTTCCTCGTTCATGTCTATTGTCAGAAACTTTCCCAGATCAAGATGGAAATGATTTATGAGCTGGCCATGAAAATCAGATTTTGCCTGCGTGTTGTAGAAGTACCCAGCCACTTTACCACGTTTTATGCCCATTAAATCAGCAAGCTTCTGTTGACTCATGCCCATTCTTTTGCATAGGAAGCGTAGATTATGGTTAAATGCAGTCAATTGTAGATAATTCGTAGTTTGTGTTTGTTATTGTAGTTATTATCTACAATATTTGTCCAAGAGTCTTAGACAAATATGCCAAAAACACTGGTAAATATCCATGACTTAACTGAGTCTGATTTTCGTGAAATACAAAAATTACTCTCAAAGAAGTACGGAACGGAATACACATCGGGATATATACGTAAAGTTTGCAAAGGACTCAGACACAACACTAATATCATAGCCATGGCGGAGGATTACCTAGCGGTAAGAAGGGAAATGAAATCAAAAATCGAACGGCTATCAAATTAGTGTAAAACATGAGCAACCCACTTGATCAATTTGAGTCAGAGCAAAAGATGCTGGCAGAATTAAAGGATCTTTTTCAATTTGCGCCTCCGGGTACAATCAGACGAAATCTTGAAGATCTCTATTTTCTATACATGTCATCAACCGAGGATCCAGATCTACCAAACCAAAAAGGTTTCGTGACCAACTTTTATTATTTGATCAATTTTCTAAATGAAATGGATGATCTGGTAAGTAAGAGAAAAAAGTAAGTTATGGGTAAGATTCCCACCAACTGGAATAGGTGACCGTATCAGGAAGTAGTATCATTTGACCAACTTCAGGTGTTACAAGTTCAATGTTTTCCTCGTTGGCTTTTTTAGTCAGCCTCCTCACGGATTCCCTCCAGGGGTGAAGGCTCAAATCAAATTTCCCCCAGTGGATTGGTAGAAGCAGATTTCCCCGGACATCTAAATGTGCCTGGGCAGTCTCTTCTGGAAACATATGGATTTCGCTCCAACCTTCATTGTATGCACCGCATTCCATAAATGTTAAATCAAAGGGTCCATACTTCTCCCCTATTTCTTTGAAGCCAGGAAAGTATCCACTGTCTCCACTGAAATAGAGATTCTTGGATGTTCCTGAAATCACCCATGACCCCCATAACGTGTTGAACCGGTCTCGAATAGCGCGACCTGAAAAATGTCTGGTTGGTGTGAATACCAGTTTCAAATTATCTAGCTCAATTTCATCCCACCAATTCAACTCAATGATGTCTTCTTCGGGAACGCCCCAATGTTGAAAGTGTGCTCCAACTCCAAGTGGCATATAGAATTTACCAACCTTTCCGTTTAGCGCTTTGATCGTTGGATAATCCAGGTGGTCGTAATGATCATGTGAAATCAGTACAATGTCAATAGTTGGGAGTTCATCGAGCTCAATGTGATGCTCATAGTTGAAGCGTTTTGGTCCCATGAAAGAAAACATAGATGCTCGCTCTCCAACAAGAACGGGATCAGTCAGAATTGTCTTTCCTTCAATTCGAATTAATATGGAAGAGTGTCCAAACCAAGTAACGGCTACTCCAGAATCAATGGCCGCAAATATCTCCCTATCAAAGGGTTGGGTCTTGACAACTTCCTGAGGTTCTTTTGGAGTCTTATCTGCAAACATGTAATGCGCCAGCACTTTCCTCAACGTGCTGAACGGCATATCCATATTGGTCTCTACAGTGTTTTCGAATTTTCCTTTCTCGAAATTGGAAGCTGACTCCATTCGAGTCAAGCGCTCGCCTTCTGGAGTCTTGCCAATCTGCGGTGCGGTTTGAAAGAAAATGAATACCGTGACTGAGACAATCAGAATTACAGATAGCAAAATAATCATAGCATATTTGAAAATTCTCATGCTGATTGATAGCCGTCAAGGGGAATGATTGAAAAATCAATCAAGATGTGCAATACAAGGGCTATTTAATTATGACTCCTTAGGAGTTTCTTTGGATTCAGCGCCTTCCTTGGATTCAGCACCTTCTTCGTCTTTTTTCTCTTCTTTCTTAGGTGGTTCCTCTCCTGGAGGCGCCTCTAGAATATTTCCATAGTCGTCAACATATGCCATCATATCAGATAGGTCTCCACCTTTGGCATTATTTTCCTGACGTTCCTTCTTCTTTTCTTCCTTCTCTTTTCTCTTCTGAAGTCTCTTCTTCTCCTTCTGGCTTTTGATAAAGCTATTCTGCGATCTTCCCATGTGCGGTAACGTTTAAGTTGATAATCTCGGCGATTGAAATGTCACTGATTGTTAGTGTCAAATCTGTATAAATCGCCTTCCAGATTTAAAGATAAACCTTATCTCTTTCTTCTTTTCGGCCTTCCATAATCTTTTTTTGAAAACTTACGATCATGACGATATTTCTTCTTCACTTTCGGCCCGCGATCAGATCCATCTTCCCTGTTCATACGAATGCTTCGCCCATCTAAATGAACATTTTGGAAACGACTAGAAATACCATCATCGTATCGTTTGTCTACCTCAAAGTATGAGCAATTTTTCTGGAGATTTATGTCACCGAAAAACTTCGCTTCTACTTTGGAGATTTCTGAGACATAAGAGAGTACTTCTCCTTTGCTCATCCCATCCATACTTCCAACATTGATGAAATATCGATTGAACCTCCCTCTATCTCTCTTCTCAGGAGATCCTCCAATTTTTTCATTCAAATTGACTTCCTCTCCTCCTTTGACAAGATTGTCGATCTGAGATGCAATCAGTTTTTTCAGAATATCTGATTTTGAAAGATGCTCAAATTCTTCCTCAACAGATTTGTATATTTCTTCGGCCTTATCGTCCGCCTTTGTCTCCAAAATTCCGTCCACCCAATTCTTAATTCTCTGAGCTATAATAGACTCTACTCCCGGAACTTCTATATGTTCGAATTTCACCTTTATTCTTCGCTCCAGTTCAGTGATCTTTCTACCTTCTCTAGGATTGATAAAAACCAATGAGACTCCCTTCTTCCCGGCTCGACCTGTCCGACCGCTTCGATGTGTGTAACTCTCAAGTTGATCTGGCAGGGTGTGATGAATCACATGCGTCAGATCATTCACATCAATTCCTCTCGCCGCAACATCCGTTGCTATTAAGAGCTGAATATTTTTAGCCTTAAATCGCTTCATTACAGCATCTCTCTGCTGCTGAGAAAGTTCTCCGTGCAATGCTTCACTGTTGTAGCCTTGTTGACTCAGCTCGTCTGCAATTTGTTGCGTCTCCCTTCTCGTTCTGCAAAACATAACCCCTCGCATATCTGGTTGCAAGTCTAGAAACCGCCGCAATGCTGCAAGCTTATTTCCTGTCTTGGTCATCACATACTTATGCGAGATATCTTTGTTACTCTTCTCTTCTCGATTGATTG